>NZ_JAPEPI010000003.1:318860-637720 GCF_026340305.1 Streptomyces sp. NBC_01381
GCTCACGGAGGCGACGACCGTAGACCCTGGCGGCGGGCAGGGAGAAGAGTTCCTCCGCCGTCGGGGTCCACCCGATGATCCGGCCCTTTGCGTCGAGCAGCGCCCCGGCGGCCCCATCGGCGAACGGCAGCCCGGGGTGCACCGGAGCGAAGGGCAGGATCTCTTCGTCCACCTCGTGCTCTGCCTCCCTCAGGGGCCGGGTTCCACTCCATCATCCCTCCGCTCGCCGCGCCCGCCAGTCCTCACCGTCTTCGCAGGTCGGCAATGGGGGGTTACCCCTACCCCGGAGTGGGCTGCCAGCGGGATCGTCCCGGGCTGCCGTCGCCGGAAATGCTGGGTCCCGGCATATGCCGCTGATGTCCCGACGATTCCGTAGGAGTTGGCCCGTGCGTGAGCAGACATGGCAGAGGTTTGGACCTTCCGAGGGGCCTTCCGAGCCGCCTTCCGAGCGGCAGCGCGGTGGCCGGCGCAGAGCCGTGCGGGCCGCGGCCGCGGTGGCCGTCGGCGCCTTGGCGGCGGGTGTCCTCGCGTCGCCGGCGGCGTCCGCTGCGGCGAGGCCGGACGAGGTACGGCAGGGTCTGAACGCGCTGGTCGGGTCCGACGGCGTACCGGCCGCGCTGGCGAGCGTCACGGACCGCGAGGGCCACACCCGTACGTACACCGCGGGGGTCGGCGACCTGGCCACCGGCGCGAAGGTGCCCAGGGACGGACAGGTGCGGATCGGCAGCAACACCAAGACGTTCACCGCGGTGGTCGTGCTGCAACTGGTCGGCGAAGGAAAGATCGGCCTCGACGACCGGGTCGACACCCATCTGCCCGGCCTCGTCCGCGGGGAGGGGATCGACGGACGTCGCATCACCGTCCGTCAGCTCCTGCAGCACACCAGCGGACTTCCCAACTACGTCAAGTACCTCGCCGACGAACCCCGGTACTACGCGCCCCACGAGCTCCTCGACCTCGCCCTCCAGCACAAGGCGGACTTCGCTCCCGGGAAGAAATGGGAGTACAGCAACACGAATTACGTGCTGGCCGGCCTGATCGTCGAGAAGGTCACCGGCCACTCCGTCGCCGAGGAGATCGACCGGCGCGTCATCAAACGCATCGGGCTGCGCCACACCTACTTCCCCGCCCCCGGTGACGCGACCATCCGGGAACCCCACCCCAAGGGCTACGACCGGGATGCGACGGGCGCCCCGCTCGACGTCACGGAATTCGACCCCTCCTGGGGCTGGGCCGCGGGCCAGATGGTCTCCACCAGCTCCGACCTCAACAAGTTCCTCTCCGCGCTCCTGGCAGGCCGCCTCCTCCCGGCGGCCCAGCTCGCCGAGATGCGCACCACCGTCCCCGCCGAGTACTTCGGCCCGGGAGCCCGCTACGGCCTTGGCCTGGTGAGCAAACCGCTGTCGTGCGGCGGCGTCTACTGGGGCCACGGCGGCAGCACCACGGGCTACGAGACCCGGGGCGGCGCCACCGGCGACGGCCGCGCCGCCAACGTCGCGGTGACCATCCAGCCACCCGACAAGGCGACGATGCGCCACGCGGAGAACGTCGTGGACACGGCCCTCTGCCGCTGAACCCCGCTTCCTGGGGGCCGGCCAGCGCGGTCGGTCCCCAGAACCGGGTTCTGAACCCATGACATTCAAGCCACTTAGGTTAGGCTAACCTTCTGCCCGTGAAAGCTGGTGAGCAAGGAGTCGGTTCCGCACGTTCGCGTGGGCATGAACTGGCCGCCGAAGATGTGACCGTGGCGTACGACGGCGTGGACGTCGTGCACGATGCCGCCGTCTCCCTCAGGCCCGGTGAAGTGACCGCGCTCGCGGGGCCCAACGGCAGTGGCAAGTCGACGCTGCTGCGCGCCTTGGCGCGGCTGCAGAGCGCCCGGACCGGCACGCTGACGTTCGACGGCGACACCGACGGGCTCGCCCTCACCTCCCGGCAGTTCGCCCGGCACGTCGCCCTGCTGACCCAGGCGCGGCCCACGCCCAGCGGGCTGACCGTGCGGGACGTCGTCGAGTTCGGGCGGTATCCCTACCGCGGCCGGTGGGGCCGGGCCGATCCCGAAGGACCCGACGCGGTGGACCGGGCGCTGCGCATGACGGGCGTCGAGGACCTCGCGGGGCGCGGCGCCGACCAGCTCTCCGGAGGGCAGCTCCAGCGCGTCTGGCTCGCGAGCTGCCTCGCCCAGGAGACCGGCGTACTCCTCCTGGACGAGCCCACGACCTATCTCGACCTGCGTTACCAGGTCGAACTCCTCGATCTCATCCGCGACTTGGCGGACGACCACGCGATCGCCGTCGGTGTCGTCCTGCACGACCTCGACCAGGCGGCGGCCGTCGCCGACCGGATCGCCCTGCTCCACGCGGGGCGGATCATCGCCGACGGCGCCCCCGAGGACGTACTGACGCCGGAACGCCTCACCGACACGTACGGCATCCGCATCGATGTCGACACCGACCCGCTGACCGGCCGTCTGCGCACCCGCGCCATCGGCCGCCACCACACTCGCACCGAAAGGCTCCGCACCACCTCATGAGACGCCTCATCAGCACCGCGGCCGTCGTCACCGCCGCCGCCCTCTCGCTGGCCGCCTGCGGAACGACCGAGCCCGCGTCCGACGGCTCGGACAAGGCCTCCGAGCAGATCACGCTCACCGACGCGACCGGCGCGAAGGTGACCCTCGACGGCCCCGCGAAGAAGGTCGTGGGCACCGAGTGGAACGTCGTCGAGAGCCTCGTCTCCCTCGGCGTCGACCCCGTCGGCGTCTCCGACGTCAAGGGCTACAAGACGTGGGACACCGTCGTCCCGCTCAAGAACACCCCCAAGGACATCGGCACCCGTGGCGAGCCGAGCATGGACACGATCGCCTCGCTCAAGCCGGACCTCATCCTCGCCACGACCGACCTGCCGGCCTCCGCGGTGAAGCAGCTGAAGAAGGTCGGTACCGTCCTCACGGTGCGCCCCGCCGACGCGTCCGACCCGATCGGGCAGATGACGGAGAACCTCGACCTCATCGCCAAGGCGACCGGCAAGGAGAAGCAGGCGGCCGGCCTCAACAAGCAGTTCGAGGCGAAGATCGCCGCCGGCAAGAAGAAGCTCGACAAGGCCGGCCTCGCCGGGACGAAGATCGCCTTCGCCGACGGCTACGTCGCCTCCAACCAGGTCTCGATCCGCCCCTACACCGACGGCTCCCTCATCGGCGACGTCAACAAGCGGCTCGGCCTGAAGAACGCCTGGAAGGTCAAGGGCGACAAGGACTACGGGCTCGCCACCACCGACGTCGAAGGCCTCACCGGCCTCGGCAAGGACGTCCAGTTCGCCTACATCGGGGGCGAGAGCAGCGGCGACCGCGACCCGTTCGCAAAGGACCTCACCAAGAACGCCGTCTGGAAGTCCCTGCCGTTCGTGAAGGCCGGCGACGTCCACCAACTGCCCGACGGCATCTGGATGTTCGGCGGACCCGAGTCGATGGGCGCGTACATCGACGCCCTCACCGACGCCCTGACGAAGTAGCGCCATGGCCGTCACCGCACCCACCACCGCGACCCGCGCGTCGACGGCGTCCAGGACGGGCGCGGCCGCGGTGACGGCCGGACTACTGCTCGTGGTCGCCGTCCTCGCCGTCGTCGACATCACGCAGGGCACGGCCGACGTCGGCGCGCACGAAGTGGTCAAGGCGCTCACCGGGCAGGCCGACGCGGGCGACTCCTCGGTCGTCATCGCATCGCGCCTGCCCCGGATGGCCGCCGGTCTGCTCGTCGGCATCTGCCTGGGCATGGCGGGCGCGGCACTGCAGGCCGTCAGCCGCAACGTGCTCGCCTCGCCGGACACCCTCGCGGTGAACGCCGGTTCGTACCTGGGGCTCGGCCTGCTCGCCATCACCGGTACGTCGCTGCCGCTGCTCGCCTCCTCCGGGGTCGCGTTCATCGGCGGGCTCGCTGCCGCGGCGGTCGTGCTCAGCCTGTCCGGGCTCGGCACCGGCACCGTTCGCCTCGTCCTCGCCGGAAGCGCCCTCACCCTCGGCCTCGGCTCCATCACCGAAGCGCTGCTCCTGCTGTACCCCGAGGAGACGGACGGCCTCTACCAGTGGAACCAGGGCAGCATCGGGCAGAACGGCTTCGACGGCGTACTCCAGATGGCGCCCATCGCCGTGGCAGGACTCGTCGGTCTTCTGCTGCTCGCCCGCCGTGTCGACGCCCTGGCCCTGGGGGACGACGCCGCCCGCGGCCTCGGCGTCCCGGTCCGCTCCACCCGCGTCACGGTGGTGGTGCTCGCGGCGCTGCTCTCCGCCGCGGCGGTGACGCTCGCCGGGCCCATCGGGTTCGTGGGGCTCTGCGCCCCCGCGCTGGTGCGGCCACTCGGCCGCAGGTTCAAGGGCTTCGTGCGGGCGCGCGGGACCATCCCGGTCGCCGGCCTCGTCGGCGCCGCTCTCGTCCTCGGTTCGGACGTGCTCCTGCGGGCCCTGATCACCGCCCAGATCGCAGTCTCGGTGCCCACGGGAGTCGTCACCAGCCTGGTGGGAGCCGTTTTCCTCATGGTGATGGCCGTGCGGGTGCGGGACACGGGAGCCGCCGACACGATGGACCGGCTGCGCATCCCGAGCCGGGCCGCCTTCCTGATCACCCTGGTCGTGCTGGTCGCCGTACTCATCGGCCTGGCCGTCGCCTCCGTGCTCCTCGGCGACGCCAAGCTGCTCCTTGGCGACGTGGTCAACTGGGCCCAGGGCCGGGCGGGTCAGACCATCACCTTCGTGCTCGACACCAGGATTCCGCGGGTGCTCGCCGCACTCTCCGCGGGCGCGGCGCTCGCCCTGTCGGGGACGCTCGTGCAGGCGGTGACCCGTAATCCGCTGGCCGAGCCCGGCATTCTCGGTGTGTCGGGCGGGGCGGCGCTCGGCGCCGTACTGCTCGTCACCACCGTGCCGCTCGCCGGTTCGTGGGGCATCGCGGGAGCGGCGTTCACCGGCGCCCTGCTCGCCTCCGCCTTCGTCTTCGGCCTGGCCGCCCGGGGTGGATTCCAGCAGAACCGTCTCGTCCTCGTCGGCATGGCCGTGTCCACCGGGACGACGGCGCTCATCAGCCTGCTCATCGTCCTCACCGACCCGTTCAACGCGACCAAGGCGCTCACCTGGCTGTCGGGTTCGACCTACGGGCGGAGCCTGACCGACATAGCCCCGCTCGCCGTCGTGCTCGCCGTCGGTGTGGCCGTGGCGTTCGCACGGCGCACGGAACTCGACCTCGTCTCCCTCGACGACGACACCCCCCGGCTCCTCGGGCTGCAACTGTCCCGCGGACGTCTCGGGTTCCTCCTGCTGAGCGTGCTCCTGAGCGCGACCGCCGTCGCCGCCGCGGGCACCATCGGCTTCGTCGGCCTTGTGGCACCACATGCGGCGCGTGCGCTCGTGGGACGCCGGCATGTGCGGGTGCTGCCGGTGGCCATGCTCCTCGGGGCGGCTCTCGTCGGCGTCGCGGATCTGCTGGGGCGCACGCTGATCGCACCCGCGCAGCTGGGCGCCGGCCTCATGACGGCGGTCGTCGGAACGCCGTACTTCATGCATCTGCTGTTTCGCAGCAGGGCCGGGCGATAGGGAATCCTCCGGGGGGAGAGCCGACCGCCCCCGGAGGCATCAGGGTTGAAGCCTGATGTCGGCGGCGATCGGCAGGTGGTCGCTGCCCGTGGCGGGCAGCGTCCTGACGTGGGTGACGGTCGCCGCCCGGGTCATGACGTGGTCGATCCGGGACACGGGGAAGGCCGTGGGCCAGCTGAAGGCGAAGTCCCGCCCCACCGGGTCCATCCGTGAGGTGACCGGGTCCAGCCCCCGGTCGTCCGCCGTGCTGTTGAGGTCACCCAGCAGGATCACCCGGTCAAGGCGCTCCGCGGCGAGGGCCGCGCCCAGCAGCCCGGCGCTCTCGTCCCGCCGCCCGGAAGTGAACCCGCTCCAGCCGACGCGGACCGAGGGCAAGTGGGCGACGTACACGGCGACATCGCCCTGTTTCGTCCCCATCCTCGCCCGCATCCCGCGCTGCCAGCCCTCCCCTATCCCCTTCGGCTTGATGTCCAGCGGCCGGACGTCCGACAGCGGGTACTTCGACCACAGGCCGACCGTGCCCTCGACCGCACGGTAGGGATACGTCGCTGCCAGCGCCCTCTCGTAGAGCGGCAGGGCGGACGGTGTCAGCTCCTCCAGGGCGACGAGTTCCGGTTCGGCCTCGATCAGGGCGCGTGCGGTGCCCGCCGGGTCGGCGTTCACGTCGCTGACGTTGTGCTGGACCGCCGTGATGTCGTGGGCGCCGCGGTCCGCCGGCAACAGCAGCCCGCCGAACAGGCTGCCCCAGACGGCGACGGGAAGCAGCAGCGCCACCAGCGCGGTGGCCGAGCGCCGCAGCAGCGCCAGCACGAACAGCAGCGGAACGGCGAGACCGAGCCAGGGAAGAAACGTCTCCAGCAGGCTTCCGACACGGCCGACGGCGTTGGGCACGGCGGAGGGGAACGCCAGCAGCCCGGCGGTGAGCACGGCGAGGCCGGCGAGCACCCGGCCGCGCTGCCAGGACGACCTGCCTGCCGCGTCCGTTCCCCAACGCGGCCGGCCGATGCGCCGCAGCCACGCCCCGCTGTCTGCACGCCGTTCCTGCGGCGCCGCACCGTCTGTACGCCGTTCCCGCGGCGCCGCACCGCTCTCCACCCGCTGCATGCCTGCAACGACGCACGACACTGTGATCAGGTTCCAGATCGGCCACGCAGGGCCATGCCCTGGAGCAGACGCACGGCTTCCGCCGCCCGCTCGTGGGGCACGAAGAGATGATCGTGGTGGAAACCGGCCACGACATTGCAGCTCAGCCCGGCCCCGGCGAGTTCACCGGCGATGGCGGCGGTGAGGCCGACGGCCTCCAGGGCGGAGTGGACGCGCAGGGTGATCCAGCCCGCGACGTAGTCGTACGGGAGCCCTGCGCCGTCCGCTTCCTCCTGCCGCAGCACCAGCGTCAGCCCCTCCTCTTCCAAGACCGTGACCACCGGCTCGACACCCGGGGGAACCGTGCGCCCCGGGCCGAGGGTGAAGACGTAGCGTCCCGGATTGAGTTGGGGCCGCATGCCGCTCAGCAGCTTCGCCAGGTCGGTTTCTCCAGACATGTCGGCATGCTAGCGGGAGGCCGTCGAACCGCTAGGCGGTGCTCGCCGGGCCCGAACCGCAGCGCAGTGCCTTCACCAGGCCGGTGACAAGGTTCGCCCGCTCGGTCATGGCGTCGATCACCAGGTATTCGTGGTCGGCGTGCGCGCCGCCCCCGACCGCGCCGAGGCCGTCGAGTGTCGGCACGCCAAGCGCGGCGGTGAAGTTGCCGTCGCTGCCGCCGCCGACCGCCCTGCCCTCGATGCCGGGAATCAACTCCCGCGCCAGGGCGATGAGTTCGGTCGACGCGGACTCGGGCATCGGGGGCCGGCCGACGGCGCCCTCAACCGCGATCTCCGCCTCGTCGAGATGCGGGACCAGTGACGCGAAGGCGGACTCGATCCGTTCCGTCTCGTCGGCCGACTCGACGCGGACGTCGACGACGACGGTCGCCTCCGCGGGCACGACGTTGTCCAGGGTTCCCGCCGACGCGACGGTCGGGGTGACGGTCGTACCGATCTCGGGCCGGCCGAGCGCCGCGATGTCCAGTACCTGATGCGCCGCCTCGATCAGGGCGTTGACCCCGGCCTCGGGCTCGAGGCCCGCGTGCGAGGCCCGGCCAGTGACGGAGACCTGGAAGGTGCCGCAGCCCTTGCGACCGGTCTTCAGGGCCCCGCCGTCGGCGGCACCTTCGAAGACGAGGACCGCGCCGCAGGCAAGGGCTCGTTCCTCGATCAGAGCGCGAGAGGAATGGGAGCCGACCTCTTCGTCGGCGGTCACCAGAATCTCGACGCCCGACCGGTCATCGAGCGCCGCCAGACCATGAATGGCCTGTACGAGGCCGCCGAGCATGTCAAAGACCCCGGGTCCTGTCGCCTTCCCGTCCTCGACCCTGAACGGACGGCGTGCGAGGGTGCCGAGCGGAAACACCGTGTCGTGGTGACCGAGGATCAGCACGCGCGGATCGCCGCCGCCCGACCAGTGGACATGCGGCCCGGCTTCACTCTCGACGAGGACGGCCTGCCCGCCGATGCGGTGCTCGATGACGGCGGCGACAGCTTTGGCCGATGCCGTCAAGGCCTCCAGATCGCGCGACGGAGACTCGATCTCGACGAGTGTCCTGAGGTCATCGATCATCGCGTCGACACTCACATCGGCGCTTCTGTGCATGGTCACGTCGCCAGGGTACGTGGGCCTCTGAGCCCTCTGAGAACGGAAAAAGGCAAGGAGAGCACTCGCTCCTTGCCACTCTCAACTTATACCGCCCCATGGGGCTTGCGGCAAGGCCCCGGTCGTACCGCAGAATCTCCGGCCTGGGCAAGATTCTGCGCCCTGAGCAAGATTCCGCGGGAACGGCAAATGGGAGTACGAATGCGCGTGTTGTTGGCCGCCTATGATTCACGCGGGGGCGTCGAACCGCTGGTGGGGCTCGCGGTGCGGTTGCGGGAACTCGGCGCGGACGTGCTGGTGTGTGCGCCGCCGGACGAGGAGTTCACGCAGCGGCTTGCCGGAGTCGGCGTGGAGATGGTGCCTACGGGCAAGTCGGTGCGCGCACTGGCGACCGGTAAGACGCGGCCGACGGCGGCAGGCGTTCCCCGGCGCGCGGCCGAACTGGTCGTCGCGTTCTATGACAACGCCATCGCCGCGGCCGAGGGGTGCGATGTCGATGTAGTGGTGGCGACGGGCATCGTGCCCGCTGTGGCCGGTGTGAAGTCGGCCGCCGAGAAGCTGGGCATCCGCTACGTGTACGCGAGCCATCAGCCCGTCACCCTTCCGTCGCCGCACCACCCGCCGCTCGCGCGGCCGGGCCATCCGCTCCCGGAGGATGTGACCGACAACCAAGCGCTGTGGGACCAAGAAGCCCTGGACGCTCAGGCGGTGTTCGGCGAAGCGGTCAACACGCACCGGGCGTCGGTCGGCCTGCCGCTGGTGGACAACGTCCGCGAACATGTCTTCACCGACCGCCCGTGGCTGGCCACGGACCCGGTCCTGGCGCCGTGGCCGCAGCCGGCGGACCTCGAAGTCGTGCAGACCGGCGCGTGGGTCCTGCCGGACGAACGGCCGCTGCCCGCCGACCTGGTGGCATTCCTGGACGCGGGCGCACCGCCGGTGTACGTGGGCTTCGGCAGCATTCCGATGCGCGATCCGGAGGACGTCGCCCGGGCTGCCATCGAGGCGATCCGTGCGCAGGGCCGCCGCGCGGTCGTCGGGCGGGGCTGGGCCGGCCTCGCCCTGATCGACGACGCGGACGACTGCTTCGTCGTCGACGAGGTCAACCATCAGGCGCTGTTCCGCCGCGTGGGCGCCGTCGTCCACCACGGCGGCGCGGGCACCACGACGACGGCCACCTGGGCCGGCACGCCTCAGGTCGTGGTCCCCCAGTTCGGCGACCAGCCGTACTTCGCGGGCCGGGTGGCCGAGTTGGGCATCGGCGCGGCGCACGACGGTCCGACGCCGACCTTCGAGTCCCTGTCGACGGCGCTCAAGACGGCCTTGGCTCCCGAGACCGGCGCACGGGCAACTGCCGTGGCCGGCATGTTCCGCACCGACGGGGCGACGGTCACCGCGAAGCTGCTGATCGACATCGTCAGCGGGGAAGGGCGACCGGCTTCCGCGTGATGCGCCATCTGGAGACGCTGCCGCTGTACGACGTCTTCGCGAGCGGCGTCCTTGAGCGCATCCCCGCGGCCGGAGCAGCCCGTGCATGACGGCGGCCGGGTACTGTGCCTGGTCAGTCGATCTTCGACGCGCCCGTCGGCCGACTGGTCGGCGGGCTGACCGACCTGCCACTTCACAGGAGGCCTCATGCGCAAGCTCGTGTACTTCATAGCCGTCACCCTTGACGGATTCATCGCCGGGCCCGACGGCGCCGACCCCACGGGCCCCGACGGCTTCTGGCCGATCCCCGCCGACTACGTGCAGCACCTGGCCGCGGAGTATCCGGAGACCCTGCCCGCCCCGGCCAGGGCAGCACTGTCCATCACGGCAGAGGGCACCCACTTCGACACGGTCATCGAGGGGCGCAAGACGTACGAGATCGGTTTGGCCGCCGGCACCACCAACGCCTACCCGCACCTGCGCCACCTGCTGTTCTCCACCAAGCTCACCGAGAGCCCCGACCCGTCCGTCGAGCTGGTCACCGGCGACGCGGTGGCGAAGGTACGGGAGCTGAAGCAGGAGGAGGGCAAGGACATCTGGCTGATCGGCGGCGGCGAACTGGCGGGCGCCCTGTACGCCGAGATCGACCAACTGATCGTCAAACTGGCCCCGTTGACGACCGGCGCCGGCATTCCCCTGTTCGGCCGCTCGACCGCCTTCGACCCGCACGTCTGGAACCTCACGGACCACACCATCCTGGACGGCGGGACCGCGTTCCTCACCTACACCCGCACTAGCTGACTGTTGTAGCCGCCTCCCGCAGGAGCTGGACCGGGTGCCAGGCGTTGCGCTCCGTGCCGTGGAAGATCTGCTGGCGGCAGGAGACGCCGGTGGCGACCACCACCGTGTCCGGGGATTCCGCTGCGATCGCGGGGAAGAGACGGTCCTGCCCGACCGTCATGGACACGTCGTAGTGCTCGGATTCGAAGCCGAAGGATCCCGCCATTCCGCAGCATCCGGCGTCCAGTTCGCTCACCGTCACGCCCGGGATGCGGCTGAGCAGGGCGACGGTCGCGGCCGTGCCGACCTCGGCCTTCTGGTGGCAGTGGCCGTGGTAGAGGAGCCTGCGGCCCGCGAGCCAGGAGTCCTCGCGCAGCCGCAGGCGCCCCTCGTCGATGGCCTCCACCAGGAGTTCCTCGACCTGGCGCACCCGGCCCGCGACATCCTTGACGGCCGTGTCGTCCGGCAGCAGCGCCCGGTGCTCGTCGCGCAGGGTCATCAGGCAGGAGGGCTCGCACCCCACGATCGGCGAGCCGGGGTCGGTCGTGTCGGCGAGGGTGCGGGCCAGGTGGCTTGCTTTGTTCTTGGCGTCGTCCACCAGGCCCTTGGAGAGGCTGGATCTGCCGCAGCAGCCGCCGCTCTCCAACCTGACCTGAAAACCGGCCCGTTCGAGGAGCTCGATGGCCGCCCTGCCGATGTCCGGCTCCGTGAACGTGGTGAAGGAGTCGGCGAGATAGGTGACGGTGCCCTGGTGGGTGACGGGGTGCGTGGCCGGTGTGCGGCGGCGGAACCAGCGCAGCAGGTTGTGGCGCACGAAGACCGGCAGCGGCCGTGCCGGTGCGATGCCGGCCACGCGGTCCATGAGGCGGCGCACCGGTGCGATGCGCCCGGGCAGATTGGACAGCGGCGCGGTCGCCGAGCCCAGGCGGTTCAGCGTACGGATCGCTCCGAAGAGGCGGGAGCGCAGCGGCACTCCGTGGACGTCGTGGTAGTGCGAGAGGGTCTCGCTCTTGAGGGTGGCCATGTCGACGCCGAGCGGGCATTCGCTCTTGCACGCCTTGCACATCAGGCACAGGTCGAGGATCTCGTGCAGGCGTTCGTCGCCGAGCGCGGCCTTCGGGTCGGGCTCGGACAGGGCCTTGACCAGGGCGCCGGCCCGGCCGCGGGTGGAGTCCTCTTCCTTGCGGGTGGCCATGTACGAGGGGCACATGGCGCCGCTTCCGCTCTTGCGGCACAGGCCGATGTTCATGCACCGGTCGGCCGCCGCGCGCATGCCGCCCCCGCCGACGACCTCGAAGGAGAGCCGGGTGCGCAGGGGTTCGGCGGGTGGCAGGGCCGCGTCGCGCAGGCTCTGGGTCATCGGCGGCGCGTCCACGATCTTTCCGGGGTTGAGTACGCCGTGCGGGTCGAAGAGCCGCTTGACCTGGCGCATCGCCTCGTACAGCTGGTCGCCGAAGATCTCGCGGTTGAACTCGCTGCGCGCAAGGCCGTCGCCGTGCTCGCTGGAGTTCACACCGCCGTACTCGGCGACCAGGTCCTTGATCTCCTCCGCGACGGCGCGCATCCGGCCCACGTCGGCGGGGTCGGCGAGGTCGAGGTAGGGGCGGATGTGCAGGCAGCCGACCGAGCAGTGGCCGTAGAAGCCGGCGCTCATGCCGTGCCGGTCGAGGACGTCCTTGAACCGGCGGGTGTAGTCGGCGAGATGGACGGGGTCGACCGCGGTGTCCTCGACGAAGGCCAGCGGGCGGCGGGTGCCCTCGCCGGCGGCCATCAGCAGGCCGAGCCCGGCCTTGCGCACCTTGAGGAGCGATGCCTGCTGGGCCGGGGATACCGCCTGGAGCGTGTGGTAGCCGTGGCCGTGCCGCGCCCACAGCTTCGTCAGGCGCCGCATCCGGTCGAGGAGTTCGCCCTCGTCGTCGCCGGTGAAGGAGACGAAGAGCAGGGCTTCGGGGGCTCCTTGAAGGAGGTCGCCGAGCGCGGCGTACTCGATCTTGCGGCGGGACAGGTCGAGGATCGTGCGGTCCATCAGCTCGACGGCGGCCGGGTCGCAGGCCAGCGCGTCCTCTGTGCCTGCGATGGCCTCGGCGACGGAGGCGAAGTGGCCCACGGCGATCACGGTGCGGCTCGGCTTGGGCACCAGGTCGACCAGGGCCCGCGTGGCCACGGACAGCGTGCCCTCCGAGCCGACGACGAACTTCGCGAGGTCGAAGGGGGCGTCATCGCGGGCGAGCCGGTCGAGGCGGTAGCCGCAGGCGCGGCGCCAGTGGGCGGGGAAGCCGTCGGCGATCGCGGTCGCGTTGGCCCTGACGATCTCGGGCAGTTCGCGGTAGAGGGCCCCTTCGAGGGTCTCCTGCTTGGCGCGGCGGGCGCGTTCGGTGTCGTCGACGCGGCCGAGGCGGGCCCGGCTCGCGTCCGAGAGCACCACGTCGAGTTCGCGGATGTGGTCGATGGTCATGCCGTAGCGGACCGATCCGCTGCCTGCGGAGTTGTTGCCGATCATTCCGCCGATGGTGGCGCGGTTGCTGGTCGAGGTGTCGGGGCCGAACATCAGACCCCAGGGGCTTGCGGCGCGGTTCAACTGGTCCTGTACGACGCCAGGTTCGACCAGCGCGGTGCCGCTCTCCGGGTCCAGCTCCACGATCGCGTTCATGTGCCGGGACAGGTCGAGGACGAGGCCGGGGCCGACGGTCTGGCCCGCCAGGCTGGTGCCGGCGCCGCGTGGCACGACGGGGACCTGGTGAGCGGCGGCGGCCGCGACGGCTGCGGCGATGTCGTCGGCGTGCCGGGGGAAGACCACGCCCATCGGCGTGATCGCGTACATGCTCGCGTCGCGGGCGAACAGATGCCGGGTGTAGTCGTCGAACTGGACCTCACCGTCGAGATCCTTGACGAGGGCCTGCTCGAGAGCTCGGGCCTGGTCCTTGCCGTGTTCCTTCATACGCGGCAACCTCCTCTGCTGGGTGGGCAGTTCGGCGGCGTCACTCGGCGCGCAGGACGTCCAGGGCGGCGGTGAGTCCGTTCGGGTCGATGCGTACGCCGGCCAGTTGGAGGCCCATCTGGACGCCGGCGAGGGTGCCCGCGAGGGTCAGGTCGTTGAAGTGGCCGAGGTGGCCGATACGGAAGACCCGTCCGGCGAGCCTGCCGAGCCCTGCGCCCAGGGACATGTCGAACCGGTCGAGGATGACCTCGCGCACCTTGTCGGCGTCGTCGCCCTCGGGCATGAGCACCGCGGTGAGCGAGGAGGAGTACTCCCGTTCGTCGGCGCAGAGCAGCTCAAGTCCCCAGCCGTGTACGGCGGTTCGGGTGGCTGCCGCGTGCCGGTCGTGCCGGGCGAAGACCGCGGGGAGCCCTTCGGCCCGGAGCATGCGCAGCGCCTCGGCCAGGCCGTAGAGGAGGTTGGTGGCGGGGGTGTAGGGGAAGTAGCCGCGCTTGTTCGCGTCGATGACGGGCTGCCAGTCCCAGTACGACCTGCGCAGTCCCGCCGTGCGGGAGGCGGAAAGGGCCTTCTCGCTGACGGCGTTGAAGCTCAGGCCGGGCGGGAGCATCAGGCCCTTCTGGGAGCCCGCGACGGTGACGTCGACGCCCCATTCGTCGTGCCGGTAGTCGATCGAGCCGAGCGAGGAGATGGTGTCGACGAGGAGCAGCGCCGGGTGTCCGGTCGCGTCCATCGCCCGCCGGATCTCGGAGACGCGGCTGGTCACGCCGGTCGAGGTCTCGTTGTGCACCACGCAGACGGCCTTGATGGTGCGGGCGGTGTCGGCGGCGAGGCGTTCGGCGACGGCCTCGGGGGCGGCGCCGTGGCGCCAGTCGCCGGGTACGAAGTCGACGTACAGGCCGAGGGTGGTGGCCATCTGCCGCCAGAGGGTGGCGAAGTGGCCGGTCTCGACGTGCAGGACGCGGTCTCCGGTGCTGAGCGTGTTGACCAGCGCCGCTTCCCAGGCGCCGGTGCCGGAGCCGGGGAAGATCACGACGGGTCCGGTGGTGCCGAACACCGGTCCGAGGCCGGCGAGCAACTCCGTGGTGAACGCGGCGAATTCGGGGCCGCGATGGTCGATGGTGGGCGCCGCGATGGCGCGGAGCACCTGGTCGGGGACGTTGGTGGGGCCCGGTATCTGCAAGAAGTGCCGCCCGGACTGAGAGGTCACTGTGGCCAACTCCCTTGAGAAGCGTGCCGCATTGTGGCACGGTGTGTCATAAGGTGGCACGCCGGAGCATAGGAGCCGACGCTAGGGGAGTCAACGGATGCAGAGCGTTCTCAACGCACTTCGGGTGCTCGAAGAGGTGGCCGCGCGCCAGCCCGTCGGCGTCGCCGACCTGGCCCGCGCCCTGGAACTGCCCAAGAGCTCGGCGCAGCGCGCCCTGCGTACGCTGCACACGGCGGGCTGGATCCGGCCGGCCGGCGGCGAGGTCACGCGGTGGGCGCTGACCACCAAGGCGCTGCAGGTCGGGCGGCGTGCCACCGGGGAGTTGAGCCTGCGTGACGTGGCCGTGCCGATCATGGAGGAGCTGCGGCGGCGCACCGACGAGACGGTGCATCTGACCGTCCCTGACGGCGAGTCGGTGGTCCTGATCGAGCGCCTCGAGACCTCCAAGCCGGTGCGGATCATCCTGGCCCTGGGCACCCGGCTGCCCATCCACGCCTCCGCGAACGGCAAGGCCGTGCTCGCCTCACGTCCCGCGGAGGCAATCGAGGGTCAACTGGCCGCCGGGCTCGAAGAGTTCACCGAGACGACCATCACGGACCGGGAGGCGCTGCTCGCCGAGCTCGCGCTGATCCGGGAACGGGGGTACGCCACCAACGGTGGCGAGTGGCGCACCGATGTGTCGGCGGTCGCCGCGCCGGTCCTGGACGAGGCGGGGTCGCCGGTGGCGAGCATCAGCGTCAATATGCCGACTAGCCGGATGACGGAGGAGTCGAGCGCGGCGCACGGGGCACTGGTGCGCGAGACGGCATTGCAGGTCAGCGCTGCGTTGAGGCAGTTGGCGGAGGGGGCGTGGGGCGGACCTGCGGCCCGGGGCTAGCGGCTCCGCCGGGGGGCCGTATTCGCCTGCGGGTCCGTGGGGGCTGGTCGCGCAGTTCCCCGCGCCCCTTCGGGGGCGCGACACCACTCCGGAATCCGGCGCACCCCTTGACGCCCCGGGCGAAGCGCTTCAATACTCCCCACTGCGAAAACTTGATTCCGCATTTCGGAATCCAATCGACTCCCCTATGCCCTTCACGCGCCCCGGCCTCAACACGCCGCGGCGCTCCGTGACATGACCATCGGCCGACGGCAAGGGAGCCCTCGTGTCAGATCAAGTCATCTCCATCATCGCCCTGGTACTGATCTTCGCCATCGCGACCTTCTCCTCCGTCCATCTGGGCGCGCTCGCCCTGGTGGCCGCGTTCATCATCGGCTCGACGGTGGCGGACGAGTCGACGGACGACCTCTTCGCGGGGTTCCCCGGCGATCTCTTCGTCGTCCTGGTCGGCGTGACCCTGCTGTTCGCCATCGCGAAGAACAACGGCACGGTCGACTGGCTCGTGCACGCGGCCGTGAAGGCGGTGCGGGGCCGGATCGCCCTCATCCCCTGGGTCATGTTCCTGGTCACCGCCATGCTCACCGCGGTCGGCGCGGTCACCCCTGCGGCCGTCGGGATCATCGCGCCCATCGGGCTCGGCTTCGCCGCGACGTACGGCATCAACCCCGTGCTCATGGGCCTGCTCATCGCCAATGGGGCCAGCGCGGGCGGCTTCTCGCCCATCGGTGTGTTCGGCAGCATCACCAACAACGTCGTCGAGCGCAACGATCTGCCGGGCAGCCCCGCGATGCTCTTCACCGCCTCGTTCCTGTTCAACGTGGGCCTGTGCGTCATCGTCTTCTTCGTCTTCGGCGGACGGCAGTTGCTGGGGCAACGTGCAGCACTTACCCACACCGGTGGCATCGGGGGCGCGGGACCGTCACCGGGCGAACAGGACGACGGACCGCCCGGCGGTCAACTGGTCGAGGCGGGCGGCCCGCCCGGGCCAGCCTTGGCCATCGCCAAGAACACCGCGACCGCGACCGCGGACACACCACCCGTCCGCCTCGACGGCCCCCGCGCCCTGACCCTGCTCGGTCTGCTCAGCCTGGTCGGCGGAGCGCTCTTCTTCGACCTCGATGTGGGGCTTATGGCGCTCAGCATCACCGTCGTGCTCTCCCTCGTCTCCCCCAAGTCGGCCAAAGGCGCCGTCGAGCGGTGCGCTTGGTCCACCGTGCTGCTGGTCTGCGGCATCGTCACCTACGTGAGCCAGATGGAGCGCATCGGCACCATCGACTACCTCGGCAAGGAGGTCGCCTCCATCCAAGCGCCTCTCGTCGGCGCCCTGTTGATCTGCCTCATCGGCGCGGTGGTCTCCGCCTTCGCGTCGACCACCGGCATGCTCGGGGCGCTGATCCCCCTGGCGGTGCCCTTCCTGCTCGACGGGCAGGTGGGCGCGGTGGGGCTCATCACCGCCCTTGCCATCTCCGCGTCCGTGGTGGACGCATCGCCGTTCTCCACCAGCGGGGCACTGGTGACCGCCAACACCCCTGAGGAGCAGCGCGACTTCGTCTTCCGGCGCCTCATGGCCTGGGGGCTCGGCATCGCCGTGGTCGCGCCGCTGGTGACCTGGGGTCTGTTCGTCGCCCCTGGATCCCTCTGACGGTGCAGCGTCTCTCTGACGGATTCAGCTCATCTGACGCCGCACTAGTTCATGCAGCCGTCCACCCGTGTCCGCCAACAGCTGGGCGGGCGGCCCCTGTTGGACGACGCGGCCCTCCGACATCACGATCACCCGGTCGGCGTCCAGGACGGTGGACAGGCGGTGGGCGATCACGACGCGGGTGGCGTTCAGGGCGCGGGTGCTGTCGATGACGGTGCGCTGCGTCTCGTTGTCCAGGGCGCTGGTCGCCTCGTCGAAGAAGAGGACCCGGGGGCGGCGGATCAGCGCCTGGGCGATCATCAGGCGCTGGCGCTGGCCGCCGGAG
Organism: Streptomyces sp. NBC_01381; assembly: GCF_026340305.1. Classification (NCBI taxonomy): domain Bacteria; kingdom Bacillati; phylum Actinomycetota; class Actinomycetes; order Kitasatosporales; family Streptomycetaceae; genus Streptomyces; species Streptomyces sp. NBC_01381. Next base: position 336,330 of record NZ_JAPEPI010000003.1, read on the forward strand.
ACCGCTCCCCCGCCGGAGATCATCGTGTGCAGGCCCATCGGCATGCGCTTGATGTCCTCGGCGAGGCCCGCCATCGCCGCGGCCTCCCAGGCCTCTTCCTGGGTGAACGTCTCGGCGCCGCAGATGCAGTCCAGGATCGAGCCGGTGAGAGGCTGCGCGTTCTGCAGCACGACCCCGCACTGGCGGCGTACGGCGGCCTGGTCGAGGGCGGCCAGGTCCTGGCCGTCGTACAGGACGCTGCCCGCGACCGGCTTGTCGAAGCCGATGAGCAGGCGCAGGAGCGTCGACTTGCCGCAGCCGCTCGGGCCGACGATCGCCACGAACTCCCCTGGCCGGATGGCGAGGGACACGTCGTCCAGGACCAGCGGGCCGTCGTCGGTGTAGCGGAAGGAGACGGCGCGGGCCTCGATCTCCCCCTGGAGTTCGCCGGGCTGCGTGCTCGCGCCGCGCACCTCGGGTGCCTCGTCGAGCACCGGCTTGATCTGCTCGAACATCGGCAGGACCGAGGCCGCCGAGATCAGTGCCCCGGTGAGCTGGGTGACGGCCGTCAGGAGCATCGTCACGGCAGTGCTGAAGGTGAGGAATTCCCCCGCGGTGAGGCTGCCGCGGGCCGGGCCCGCGAGGAGCACGAACATGATCAGCGTACAGAGCGGCAGATAGACCGCGTTGAGGACCGTCGTGAGGTTCTTGATGCGGCCCGCGCGCTGCTGGAGCTCGCGGCTGCGCGCGAATTCCCCCGCCCATGCCGCGTACGCGAAGCTCTCGGCCCCGGCGACGCGGAGCTTGGGCAGTCCGCGCAGGGTCTGGAAGGCCTGGTTGTTGAGCTTGTTGCCGAGCTCGACCAGGCGGCGCTGCCAGCGCAGTTCCCACAGGCCGAGGGCGAGGAACACCCCGGCGATGACGACCAGCATGCCGAGCGCGGCCAGGGCGAGGGGCACGCTGTAGAGGAGCAGCAGGACGAGGTTCATCGCGCCGACCGTGCCCGCCTGCAGGGCCACCGGGCCGATGCCTGAGAGCACCCGCCGGATGGCGCTGACGCCCATCGCCGCGCTGGCCAGTTCACCGGTGGAGCGGGAGGCGAAGAAGCGGGTCGGCAGCCTCAACAGGCGGTCCCAGACGGCGGGTTGCAGGGCGCTTTCCATCCGCCCCTCCATGCGCAGGATGGTGAGGTTCTGCAGCAGCATGAAGGCCGCGGAGACGATGCTGGTGATCATGACGGCCAGGGAGACCTGGACGATCAGGCTCTTCTCGGCGTTCGGGACGTACACGCCGAGCACCTGGCCCGTCGCGATCGGCACCAGGGCTCCGATGAGAACCGTCACCAGACCGGCGATCGCGAGATTGCGTACGTCGCCGCCGTTGCCGCGCAGGCTGAAGCGGAAGAGACCCCAGGGGGTCAACGCCCGGTCCGGCAGCGGCCGGTAGAACATGACGCCCTGCGGCTCGAACTCCTCCGCGTTGTCCTCGTCGACGCGCGTGCGCCGCCCGGAGGAAGGGTGCACCGACTCGTAGCCGCCGCGTCGCCACAGCAGCGCGACCGGCGCCCCGCTCGCGGCGCGGTGCCCCACCAGGGGTCCCGCGTTCTCGCGCCACCAGGGGCCATCGAGCCGGACGGCCCGGGTGCGGATCCGTGAGGCCACCGCGACCTGCTCCACCGGGTCGATCCGGTCACTGACCGCACCGCTCTCCGCCGGGGCGGCGAGCTTGATGCCGGCCGCGTCGGCTACGAGACGGCAGGCCGCGTACGTCATGTCGTCGCCGCCCTGGGACGCGGGGCGGCCCGAACCGCCCCTGCCCGAGCGGCCGATGGAGGCGATCAGGGTCCGGTCGGCCTGCTCGCGGACCGTCTCGCCCGCCTTGATGCCGGCGGCCGTGCGGTCCTCGTGGGCGCGCTCAAGGCGTTCGATCCAGCGGTCGAGCGTGGAGAGCAGCCGGTACTGCTGATTGACCATGCGCTGCCAGACGGCGGGGTCGACGAGCAGATCGCCGGCGGCCTCCGTGCTGTAGGCGGCGCCGTACTGCACGCTGCCCGGCGCGACCGGCATCCAGAGGATGTCGTCGTCGGTCACCACTTCGTCGCCCAGGGTGCGCCCGTCCAGGGGCGCTTCGAACAGCACCCGGTGGCTGCGCCCGATGCCGAGCGCGAAGGCGTGCTCGAGCAGGCTCAGGGCCTGGTCCTGGGTGTCGTACTGGGTGGGGTACTGCTGCTCGTAGGCCCAGGTGTCGCCGAAGTCGGGACGGTAGAGCTCGCGCAGCGGGATGCGGCGCAGCTCGCAGCCCTGGAGGGGGCGACCGACGAGGGTGTGCTGGGGGCCTTCGACCGGGCCCAGGAGCAGGGTGCCTGGTTCGAGGCGGCCCAGGAAGTGCCAGTGGCCCTGCTGCACGGCGTCGACCGCGAACAGATCGAGGGCGCCCGCCACGACGAGCCAGAGCACCTGCGGCCCCTCCAGGTGGACGCTGCGCAGGTCCGTGCAGTCGGCGGGGGTGCCGAGCGCGCCGAAGGCGGCGGCGACCGCGTCGTCCCCGTACGCGGTCTGGGTGTACTGCTCCGGTACCGAAGTCACCTCAGTGCTCCTTGACCAGGTCGGCGTAGGGACCGCCCGCGGCGACCAGGTGTTCGTGGCGGCCGCGCTCGACGACCGAGCCGTGGTCGAGGACGACGATCTCGTCGCTGTCGCGCACGGTGCTCAGACGGTGGGCGATGACGACGCAGGCGCAGCCGCGGCGGCGCAGATTGTCGATGATGACCTGCTCGGTCTCCGCGTCCAGGGCGCTGGTCACCTCGTCGAGGACGAGGATGCTGGGGCGGCGCACCAGCGCGCGGGCGATCTCCAGGCGCTGACGCTGCCCGCCGGAGAAGTTGCGGCCGTCCTGCTCGACGCGGCCGTGGATGCCGCCGGGCCTGCGGGCGACGATCTCGTACAGACAGGCGTCCTTGAGCGCGGCGACGACGGCGTCGTCGGGGATGGAGGGGTCCCACAGGGCGACGTTGTCGCGGATGGTGCCCTCGAAGAGGAAGACGTCCTGGTCGACGAAGGAGACGGAGGCGGCGAGCGCGCCGCGCGGGATGTCCTCCAGGCGCTGTCCGTCGATGCGGATCGTGCCCTCCCACGGGCTGTAGAGGCCCGATATCAGCCGGGAGACGGTCGACTTGCCGCTGCCCGAGCCGCCGACGAGCGCGACCTGCTGGCCGGGACCGACCGTCAGGGAGAAGCCGGTCAGGAGCGGCTTGTCCAGGGGGCTGTAGCCGAAGGTGATGTCGTCGAGGGTGACGTGGCCCTTGAGACGGCGGGTGCTCGCGGCCGGTTCGGGGCGGGAGTAGAGCGTGTCGACGGGGAAGTTCTCGACGTCCTTGAGACGGGCGACGTCGGCGGCGAAGTCCTGGATGCGTCCGGCGACGCCGTTGAGGCGGGTGATGGGCGCGGTGAAGCGGGTCACCAGGGCCTGGAAGGCGACGAGCAGGCCGATGGAGAGATGCCCCTCCACCGCACGCAGGCCGCCGATCCACAGGATCAGCGCGCTGTTCAGGGTCGCGAGGGTCGGTGCGACGATGCCGAGCCAGGCACTGGGCACGCCAAGGCGCTGCTGCTCCTCCAGGGTGGTGGCGTGCTGGCCCGCCCACCGCCGGAAGTAGCCGTTCTCGCCGCCGGTGGCCTTCATCGTCTCGATCAACTGCAGGCCGGTGTACGAGGTGTTGGTGAGCTTGGCGCTGTCGGCGCGCAGCTTCTGGGTGCCGGTGGCGCGCAGCCGGATGACGACGCGCATCGCGACGATGTTCAGCAGGGCGATGCCGACGCCGACGAGGGTGAGCTGGGGATCGTACGTCCACAGCAGGGCCGCATAGAGGAGTACGACGATGCCGTCGACACCGGCGGCCGTGAGGTCGCGGGCCAGGGTTTCGGCGACCGCGTCGTTGGAGGCCAGGCGTTGCACCAGGTCGGCGGGGCTGCGCTGGGCGTAGAACGTGACGGGCAGGCGCAGCAGATGGCGCAGGAAGCGGGCGCTGCTGAGGGTGGAGGAGATGATGCGGCCGCGCAGCAGGTTCGCCTGTTGCAGCCAGGTGAGGACCACGGTGAGCGCGACCATCGCCCCCATGGACGCGAAGAGGGCGCCAAGGAGGGAGGTCTGATCTCCGATCAGGAACAGATCGATGTACGTCCGGCTGAGCGCGGGCAGCGCCGCGCCGACCGCCACCAGGAGCAGGCTGGCCAGGAGCGCGGCGAGCATGGTGCCCGTGGTGCCGCGCAGGCGGGCCGGGAGGGCCCGCATGATGCCGGGCCTGCGCCCGCCGGGGCGGAAGTCGTCGCCGGGTTCGAGGACGAGGGCGACGCCGGTGAAGCTGGTGTCGAAGTCCTCCGACGGCACGAAGCGGCGGCCCTTGTCGGGGTCGTTGATGTACACGCCGCGGCGGCCGAGGCGGCGCCCCATGCCGTCGTAGACGACGTAGTGGTTGAACTCCCAGAAGAGGATCGCGGGCGCCTTGACCTCGGCGAGCGCGGCCGGCTCCATCTGCATGCCCTTGGCGGTGAGGCCGTAACTGCGCGCCGCCTTGAGGAGGTTGCTGGCCCGTGAGCCGTCGCGGGAGACGCCGCAGGCGATGCGCAGCTCCTCCAGCGGGACGTGCTTTCCGTAGTGGGCCAGGACCATGGCGAGCGCGGCGGCGCCGCACTCCACGGCCTCCATCTGCAGGACGGTGGGGGTGCGCACCGTCTTCTGCCGCTTGCCCTTGGACGCGGGGCGCTGCGCCGCGCGGCGGCGGCCGCGCTGCGGGGGCTCGGGACGGTGCCTGCGGCGTCCGCCGGGTGGCGGCAGTTGCTGCTGGTGTGCCGGGGAGGGGTGCGGTGCGGTCACGGAAGCAGCCAATCGATCGGGCGCTGCTCGGCGAGGGCGAAGGCGCCGGTGGCCAGGGTCATGGAGTCGAGTGCGAAGGGCGGGCCGCCCGCCGACGACCAGGCGTAGCCGGACTTGGTGGCGGATGAGCGGTCGAGCCGCACGAGGACCGCCACGGGCGGTCCTTCCTCGGTGAACTGTTCGGCCAGTTCCTTGTCGCCGAGGAATCCGGTGATCTTCTGCGCGCTCTGCGCCGACCGCCCGATCGCCTTCACATGCCCGCGCAGCACGCCGTACTGCTGGGTGGGCACGGACTGGACGGTGAGGTCCACCTTCGCGCCGACGGGGACGGTGGCCGCGCTGTCCGCGGGTACGTAGACCATGGCGAGGAGCGGGTCGTCGCTGCCGTCCACGCGCTCCACGGTCGCGACGTCGGCGCCCGTGGTGACGACGGTGCCGATCCGGGCCACGAGTGCGGTGACGCGGCCCGCCGCGATGGCGCGGACCACCTTGTCGCCTTGTTCCGTACGGACCTTGAGCACCGGAGCGCCGGCGGCGAGCCGTTCGCCGTCTTCGACGAGGACGCTGGTCACCTGCCCGGTGACGGGGCTCTGCAGGACGTAACTGCCCTGGCCGTGCGTGAGGATGCCGGGCGCCCGCAGCGTCGAGGAGACCGAACCGGTCACCGCCCAGACACCGGCCGCGGCCATCACGACGAGGGTGATGGCGAGGACGAGCAGGCCCTGGGGGCGGGCGTAGCGCACCGGCAGGTCGAGTTCCTCGGGCGACTGCAGCTTGGACAGGGCCTGTTGGCGGAACTGCACGGAGCTCTTCCCTACCTTGCTTATGGCGTCCGTGAGCCCCGGAACTGGATGTTCCGGGGCTCACGAATCATGGTGTCTCAGTGAGCGAGATGCTCAGAGACCGGCGACCGTGCTGGTGGCCAGGCCCGCGAGGGGGGCGGTGTTCAGGCCGGTGGTGCCCTCGACGACGCCAACGACGCCGGCAACCGTGGAGGAGACCGGGGCGATCGAGTCGACGGCGCCGGTCACGGTGCCGACGGCAGCGGCGGAGAGGCCACCCGAGACGTTGTCGAGGTCGGCGTCGGAGATCTCGAGGGTCTGGACCTGGGGGGTGGAGTTCATGATGTGAGCTGCCCTTCTCATGGATGTTGCAAAGATGTTTCTAAGAATGCGGAACCCAAACTGCGAATTCCGCGTGGGCAGGATCAAAGCACGTTCGCATGTCGCACATCCACTCGGCCGGACGGCCGTCCGCTGTGAATGCGACGACGAATCACCCCTGCGTGCAGGCATGTTCACCGTGTGGCGGCAGCTCCTTCACAAGCTTCACATGAGGAAATCGGGCGGGCCGCGGGACTCCCTTCAACAAAGCGGACACTCCCTCCCCAATAGCGTCTGTTCTGTGGCTCATACACACGGCTTTGTGTGAAGTGTTCGCCGAATTCGGTGACTGGACCGGGTATTCGATGTGCAGGTTTATTGAAGGCCCTCCGAACCCTCCGCGACCGTGCCGTCCGTGGAGGCGCCGGAAGCGATCCCGTGCACGGGCTCGGGAACGGACCGCGGGGTGAGCAGCGTCGAACGCCGCCCGTCGACGCCGACCGGTACGTCGCCGTCGATGGTGACGCGGCGCAGGGTCCGCTCGTGGTCGTCGGAGTCGTCCACGCCGTAGTGCTGTGTGGCGCGGTTGTCCCAGATGGCGACGTCGCCCGCGCGCCACTGCCAGCGCACGGTGTTCTCCGGCCGCTCCACGTGCGACTGGAGGATGGCGATGAGGGCGCGGGAGTCGGCGGCCCTGAAGCCGGTCAGCTTCTGCAGGAAGTTGCCGAGGATCAGGGTGCGTTCCCCGGTCTCGGGGTGGACGCGCACCACGGGGTGCTCGGTCTGGAACGTGACCGCGGTGAACACCTTCCGGTGCTGTTCGAGCGCCGCCGTCGAGGCGCCGGGGCGTACGGCCGCGTAGTCGTAGTCGTTGGTGTGTACGCCGCGCAGGCTGTCGGCGAGGATCCGCAGCGGCTCGGGCAGCTCGGCGTACGCGGCGGCGGTGTTGGACCACAGCGTGTTGCCGCCGTAGGGCGGGATGACCTCGGCGCGGAGGATGGAGAACGCCGGGTAGGCGGGCACGAAGGTGACGTCGGTGTGCCACTGGTTGGCGCGGCCGCCGTGGTCGTTGTCGATGCCGAGGGCGTAACGGCCGTCGACGGACGGCACGGTGGGGTGGGCGACGGGGGTGCCGAGCAGCCGGGCGAAGGCCTCGTGGCTCTCCCCGTCCAGGTGCTGCTGGTCACGGAAGAAGACGACCTTGTGCTCGAGGAGTGCGGCGCGGACGGCGGCCACGGCCGTCTCGTCCAGGTCGCCGCCGAGGCGGACGCCGGAGATGACGCCGATGCGGCCGCCGACCTTCTGGACGGCGATGCCGGGGGTCTGGGGGGCGTGCGGTGTTTCCACTGCGGGTGCGGAGGTCATGGGGCCGGTTTCCCTTCGATGGGCAGCACGGATCGTTTCGATGGGCAGCACGGATCGCCTCGCCCCGGTGTCGGCCGAGTTGAGGTGATGGTGGTGGTGTTGCGGAGGTGTGAGTGAGCTGCCGAGCCGCCGAGCGGCTGGGCGAAGAGGGCGCGTGAGAGGCCGGTCAGGCCATGCGCCGGCGACACGCGGCCGAGGCGAGACGGCCCAGGTCGACGTGGAGCCGCGGGACAAGAGGGGTCATCGCGGTCATGTCCAGGAGCATGGCCGCCGGACGGAAGCACGGTCAAGGAGCCGGTGGCTCGCTTCACGACCTTGCAACGAGCGGCTTCGCGGAACGCTCGTGCTCCCGGGAAACACGAACTCGCCCGCGGCTTCGCGGTACTGCCGCGAGCCACGGACGAGTTAGGAGGTCACGGCCGTCGAGGTCAGGCGCCGGACAGCAGCGCCTCAAGCGACAGTGCCGTCTCGGGATGACGGCCGACCAGTGCGGCACCCGACGGGGCCCGCATCCGCCGTCTCCCCCGTCCCCTCGCAGCCGAGCAGGCTCGCCACCGCGTCACACGTCGCGGGGTGAGCGGCGAGCAGCGTGCAGCCGGAGGCACCGTCGGCGCGCCCCGCAGGACGCATCGCCACCGGCTCCGGCTGCGCCAGCCACGGCGGCACCCACGCGTCGAGCGCCGCGAGCTTGCCCGGGAAGATCCGTCCGGCCTCGCGGATGAGGAGCGGCGCCAAGTCCGTGCCGCTCCCCCGCAGGGTCGTGATCAGCGTCGGCAGCCACGGCAGGAGCACCGGGTCCGGCAGCCGTCCGAACGCCTTGGACACCGCCTCCACGACGAAGTCGGTGAGACCCGGGACGGGCTCCAGGGCGTGCACGAAGCCGCTCAGGTACCGCGGATAGGCGGGCACCACCAGGGGGTTGCCCAGGAGTTCGTCGCACCTGGCCCGAAGGTCCGCACGGGACAGGTTCCCCAGCTGCGTCTGGGCGGCCCACAGCAGCGCCGTCTTCGACGGGTCCTGCGGATGCGACTGGGCGACCGCGAGCTCCAGCTGGGTCCGGTCGCAGCCGAGCGACAGGGCCAGGCTCTCCATGCTGAACAGGAAGCCCAGCATCGCCGCCACCTGGCGCACGGTGGCGTCCTCGTCGGTGAAGGCCGTCGGCAGCAGGGTGCAGTAGTGCGCGTACCCGGCCTTGACGAAGGACTCGATCCACGGCGGCAGCGTCGGCTCGCTGGTGCGGTAGTGGGCGAGCAGCCGCCGCACCCGGCGCAGCACTTCCGGCGCTCCGTCCACGCTGCGTTCGGCCGAGAGCACCTCCAGGGCGCGGGTCCCCAGTTCGTCGGCGAGGCGGCGGCTGCGCAGGTACAGCGTCGCGTCCTCGACGGCCTGCAGGACCGTCGCCGCGGTGGCCTGCGGCCCGTACGCGATGCGGCGCAGGCGCTGCTCAAGGACCTGCTCGATGCTGACGCCCTCGTAGCCGAGCTCGATGAGCGCGCGCTGGTGGGTGCCCAGAGCCAGGTCCCACGACTCCTGGATGGACCGCTCCCCCAGCTTCCGCTCGCCCATGATCGGTCGTGCGGCGCCGTGCGGCATCAGATGGCGCAGCATCCACAGCACGTCGGAGCACGGCCCCAGCTCCGGCTTCCCGGCGATGTCGAGCAGGGCCCGCTGCACGCCGCGCTTCTCCAGCGGCAGGTTCAGCGGTACGAGGCGGTCGTGCACGTCGCGGGCCAGCGGTGGCAGCGATTCGTAGCCGACCTGCCCGACCCGGTCGCCGCCCATCATGATTTCCACGAGGCGGCGTACGTCGCGCCGGCCAGGCACCGAGTCCTTCTCGATGCACGTGACGGCCGCGTCCTGGAAGTCGTACGGCGTGGGCCTTGCCCGGTCGCGCATCCCGGCCAGCAGGATCGACGTCTCGAACACCGCGATGGCGTCGGCGGTGGAGGCCAGATAGCCGTTGCGGCGCGCGGCGCGCACGATCTCCACGGACCAGCCGAGCAGTTCGGCCTCGTCGAGCCGGTCGAGGACGGGCGGCTGCCGCAGGAAGCCGGTCAGCTTGTCCGAGGGCTCGGCCGCCGGTGCGAGTGGTGGCGCTGGCACTTGCGGTGGTGCGGCGGCCGCCTTCTTGGCCTTGGACTTCTTCTTCGCGCCCGCCTGTCCCGCGAGACGGTACGGCTCCGTCCTGGTGCGCTTGAGGTTCTTCGCCCAGACCGTCGCGGCGATGGACACCGAACCGGCGGCGAGGCCGAACTGCGCCTCGATCGACGCGTGGCTCGACGGGATCAGGCCGTGCTGCCACTTGGTGGCGCTGCGCGGGCTGATCTCGAAGGTGTCGGTGCCGTGCACGCCGAACTCCTCGACGCGGCTTGCCGCATGGAAGGCGCCGCAGACATAGAGGCAGTCGGCGGGATCGGTGCCGGTCGCGGCCAGGTGCTCGCGCATCCTGGTCCACATGTAGCGCTCGCGGTCCTCGTCGACCCGCACCCGGTGCGGGTCGCCGGGCGCAAGGCGCCGGAAGAGGCTGCCTATCAGGAGCATCACCTGGCGGTAGGTGTCGTGGTCGCTGTCGCCCAGCGGCAGTTCGACGTACTGGTGCCACCACTCCGACCAGTGCCGCACCCGGCCGTGGCGCAGCAGGTGCTCCTCCAGTTCGGCGAAGCGCGGCCGCAGGTCGCCGATCTCCACGCCGACCGCGTCGCCGTGCAGCGCGGCCTCCTCGTCGGCGGGGGGTGCGTCCGGATCAGCCGGGTCCTCGGCGTGCTTGCCGCGCGTGTCCCACTGGAAGACGTGGTCCGACGATCGGTCGACGAGGACCAGTTCCACGCCCGGCGTGTCCAGTGCGTACGCGATCGCCTGGTACTCGGCCGAGGCCTCGGTGATCGGTGCGACCACCGACAGCGGCGACCAGTCGGCGGGGAAGCCGTCGACCTCGGTGGCGAACGCCTGGACCGCCACCGGGAGCCTGCAGTTGCGCAGTTCGGTCAGGAGCGGCGCCATGTCCTCGCACAGCTCCACGTACACGACCTTCGGCTGCTTCTCGCGCAGGCGGCGGGCCATCGCGAGCGCCGAGGCCGGCGAGTGATGGCAGACGGGGAAGATCTCCAGCGGTTCGCCGAGGGCGCGGTCGACGTCGTCGACCAGGCCGAGGAGGATGCCCTGCAGGGCATCGGGTCCGTCGGCGAACGTCGCGGCGGCCTCCTGCAGCTGTCCGCGCAGCGCCTCGAAGGTGCCGTCGTGGGTGCTCGCTTGAGTTCCGTCGTGGGTGCTCGGTTGAGTGCTCACGTGGTTGCTCGCCTGGGTGCCGCTCATGACAGGGTGGCGATCGCGTCGCGGCCGCCCTCCAGGAACTCCGGCCAGGATCCGCCGACTTCCTTGCTGCGCGGCTCGACGACGCCGTGCAGATACTTGTTGAGTATGGCCAGGTCCTCGGGCTCGCGCCGGGCCAGCGACCCGACGAGCGAGGAGGCCAGCGTGTGCGCGGTCAGGGCCTGCTCGCCGAAGAAGTTGCTGTGCAGGATGGCGTCTTCAAGCACGCCGATCTGTTCTGCGGTGGACAGGGCGGACTCCAGCTTCTCGTCGTCGCTCGCGGCCGCGGCCGACGAGGCGCGCAGGTCGGCGAAGCTCTGCAGCAGTACGTCGAGCAGTGTCGGCGGCACGTCCAGGTCGATCTGGTGGCGGCGCAGCAGTTCCTCGGTGCGGAAGCGGACGATCTCCGTCTCGCTCTTCTTGTTCGTCACGACCGGGATGCGGACGAAGTTGAAGCGGCGCTTGAGGGCCGACGACAGGTCGTTGACGCCGCGGTCACGGCTGTTGGCGGTGGCGATGATGGAGAAGCCGGGCTTGGCGAAGACGATGTTGTCGCTGTCCGCGTCGCTGCCCAACTCCGGTACGGAGATGTACTTCTCGGACAGGATCGAGATCAGCGCGTCCTGTACGTCGCTGGTGGAACGGGTCAGTTCCTCGAAGCGGCCGATCGTGCCGGTCTCCATCGCCGTCATGATCGGCGAGGGGATCATCGACTCCCGCGACTGGCCCTTGGCGATGACCATGGACACGTTCCACGAGTACTTGATGTGGTCCTCGGTGGTGCCGGCCGTGCCCTGCACCACCTGCGTGGAATTGCGGCTGATCGCCGCGGAGAGCAGCTCGGCGAGCCAGCTCTTGCCGGTGCCGGGGTCGCCGATGAGCAGCAGCCCGCGGTCGGAGGCCAGCGTGACGATGGAGCGCTCGACGAAGCTGCGGTCGCCGAACCACTTCTGCGAGATCTTCCGGTCCAGGCCGTCGGAGCGCTCGGAGCCAAGGACGAACAGGCGGACCATCTTCGGGGACAGCCGCCAGGAGAAGGGCTTGGGGTTGTCGTCGACGGACTCGAGCCAGTCAAGCTCCTCGGCGTACTTGAGCTCGGCAGGGGCGCGCAACACATCGGACATGGCAGGGCCTTCCTCGAAAAGGGTTCAGGTAAAGGGGGGAGCTTTCGGCGCCGCAGGCGGGCGTCCAGCCTGGAGCGTCAGGCGAGGAACGTCTTGAGCTCGTGGACGAGCTTCTTTATGTGGCCGGAGAGCACCGGCGCACCGAGGTCCTTGAACCGCTCGCGGAACCACGGGTTGACGCTGCCGCGGCCGGAGCTGGTCACCGAGCCGACGGGGATGAACTTGGCGCCCGAGCGGTGGATGGCCGCCATGGACTCGAACAGCGGCTCGCTCCGCCACTCGTAGAAGTCGGAGATCCACACGACGACGGTGTTGCGGGGCTCGGCGATCTTCGGCTGCGCAAGCGCCATGGCGACCGTGCCGTCGGTGCCGCCGCCGAGCTGGGTGCGAAGGAGCGTCTCGAAGGGATCGTGCACCCAGGGCGTGAGGTCGAGCGCCTGGGTGTCGTACGCGATGAGGTGGACGTCCACCTTGGGCAGCCCGGCGAAGATCGACGCCAGGATGGTGCAGTTCACCATCGAGTCGACCATCGAGCCCGACTGGTCCACGACGACGATCAGCCGCTGGGGCGTCGTCTTGCGGGCGGTGTGCCGGTAGTAGAGGCGGTCGACGTACAGCCGCTCCTCCTCCGGGCTCCAGTTGGTGAGGTTCTTCCAGATGGTGCGGTCGAGGTCGAGGTTGCGGAACACCCGCTTGGGCGGCACGGAGCGGTCGATGGCGCCTACGGTGGCCTTCTCCACCTGGGTGCGCAGGACTTCGGCGACCTCGTCGACGAAGCGGCGGATCAGCGCCTTGGCGTTGGCCAGGGCCACACCCGAGAGGTTGTCCTTGTCCCGCAGCAGCTGCTCGATGAGCGACATGCTCGGCGTCAGCTGCGAGGCGAGCTTCGGATCGGCGAGGACCTCCCGCAGGTGCATGCGCTTGACCAGGTCGGCCTCGATCGAGCCCAGTTCCGGGCCGATCGCCGGGATGAGCCTGCTGAGGTCGGGGGTCGTGCCGCCTCCGCCGGTGCCGGTCGGGCTGACGCCCTGTCCCCCGCCGCCGGTCGCTGCTCCTGCTCCTGCCCCTGAACCTCCGCCGGCCCGCCCGCCCCGCAGATCGCCGGGCTTGCAGCCGAGCGCGCGCTCCAGCCAGCCCGCGTCGGACTGCCACCGCGCCAGCTGTCCGGCGGTGACCGTGCCGGATCCGGTGGCGAACACATTAAGCAGCGTCTTCGACACCAGGGCGGCGCGCCGCACCTCGGCGGCCCGGTCGCGGGCACCGTCATGCCCGGGTTCGGGTGCCATCAACCCATCAAACTCCGCGGCCAGTTCCGGGTGGCGCTGCACGATCGAGTCGACGGAGGCCCCCGGGTCCAGGAGCGCCGACGGCAGTCCGATGTCCTCGACGACGGCGAGACTCGCCGACTCCAGTGTGGCCTGCTCCTCGGGGTCGAAGAGCCGGGCGAGGAGCCGCCAGTACAGGACCTGCCTGCGGTTGTCGTGGGGGTCGGCCTCAGGAGTGGGCAGCTGCCCGGTCGTGTGGTCCGTCATTTCCGCAGCAGCCTTCCCGCGCGCTCCCGCAGCACGGCCACCGCGTCGGTAGCGGCCTTCTCGGCCTTGACCCCGCCCTTGTCGGTCGTGCCGCCCGCCCATCCCCCGGCGTGGATCGCCACGGCCTTCTTCCGTACGGTCGTCTCCACGGCCAGCGGCTGCAGGCGGTACGCCCCGGCGTCCCAGCGGAGCAGTCCGATGCACGCGCCGGATGCGGCGACGGCCTTGGGAGTGAGCGGTCCCGCGGCCGGAATGCGGTCGGTGTCGACGGCCAGCGGCTGTCCGGCCACAGTGAACGTCAGCGCCTCGTCGTCCTCCTGCGCCGCGTACCCCTCCAGGAACACCGGGACGGCGATGCGCGCCGGATGCCGGTCCAGGGGTGCCGTCGGCGCCTCCGTGGCGGTGGGCAGGGCAACGCGGGCGGTGGCGAAGGCGTCCGCGGGCTCGCCCGCGCGGGCGTGCTCGTCGCTCCAGATCAGGTCGCCGTCGGCGGTGACCGGCATGTCGGTGAGGTCCATCGAGCGGCCGTCGCCGAGCGCCGCGAGGAGCGACAGATGCGGGCGGAGCAGCTGCCAGAGGCCGGCTCCGACGACCGTGTCGGGCTTCGGCGCCGAGGCACTGGCCCGCACCAGGCGGGGCGTACTGCCGTCGGCGGGCTCGAACACCGCGTGGACCTGGGCCTGTACGGCGGTCGCATGTTCCTGCACGTCGACGCCGAGGGGCAGCAGACGGCCGGTGGCCATGCCGGTCGCCGGGGCATCGGCCGCTCCGGGCACGGTGAGGAGCATCGCGCGCGACCAGAGGTCGGCCCAGCGGCGTACCGGAATACGTTCCAGGGTCACGCCCGGGCAGGACGCGGCGAGTTCGGCGGCGAAGCCGTCCAGGATGGTGGCCGGGCGGCGCAGGGCCGGATCCGGGAGCATCGCGAGACGACCTGCGCCGCGCCGGAGATCAGCTCGTGGTCGATGCCCTGCCACCCGGCGCGTGCCAGGTCGGAGAGCCAGGAGCGGGCGGCGGCAAGGACGTTCGCCGCCTGCTGCCCTCCGGGCGCCGACGCGGTCTGCTCGCCGCGGGGGCGTCCGGTCGCCTCCTCGACGCGGGTGAGCAGGGCGTCGTGGACGGAGCCGAGCAGTGCGGTGCGGGCCGCGGCCAGTGCGACGAAGTGGTCCTCGCTCGCGGATCCGGCGGCCGCCTTCTCGGCGGCCTCGGCGACACGCGCCGACAAGGGCGATCCCGCGACGGCGTGGGCGAGCCGCGTCAGACCTGCGGCCTGGGCGGGCTGCGGACGGAGCAGACCGGTGACGAGTGCCTGGTCGAAGGCGTCGACGGCCTCGAGGGCCTCGTCGAGCCCGGCAATGTCCTCGGCGTCCTCGGCGAGCAGATCGGCGCGCATCAGGCCACCGCCCTGGTCGGCGGGAACCACTGCATCTCGGGCAACGGCGCGGTGCTCGGGGCGAGTTCCAGGTAGGCCAGGTGACGCAGGAACCGGCTGAAGACGGGCGCGGCGGCCGTGGTGTCCCCCTGCGACGGGCGGGTGCCGCTCATCTCGTAGGTTAGGGAGTGCGCGCTCGGCTCGCCGTCGGCGGCCTCCACCTTCAGATAGCGGGCGACGCGCTCGGCGCCGTACTGCAGCACGGCCTCGCCGACGAGCGCCCGGATGTGGTTGCAGAACGAGCCGCGGGCGCCGCCGCAGGGCCGGTTGTTGTTGGTGCTGCACGCGAACGCGTACGTCCCGGCCGCGATCGACGAGACGTAGACCCGGCCGATGTCCGAGCCGCTGGACACCACGCCCTGCAGGCGTCCGTCGGCCAGTTCGACGAACGGGACCTTGGCGAGCTTCCGTGGCCGCGCGGGCGCTGTCACGCGCGCCGTGCTCGACCTCTCCCAAACTGACACCACACCAACTCCTCCACGCCAAAGGGACGTCCACGCCGGATCGGCGGGACACCAATGAACTTACTGGCGACCACTGACAAACGCTGATCGCGGACGTCGGACACCCGGCGGTCGCGCCCGCGTGACCTGGGGCGATGCGTTCCGTTCGGGGCGGTGCACCATAATGCGGCCATGCGGATCTCAGCCAGGGCGGACTACGCGGTACGTGCCGCGCTGCAACTCGCCGCGTGCCAGGACGACGGGCCCTTGAAGGCCGAGGCCATCGCGGACGCTCAAGAGATCCCGCACAAGTTCCTGGAGGGCATCCTCAACGACATGCGCCGCGGAGGGCTCGTTCTCAGCCAGCGCGGCGGCAACGGCGGCTATCGCCTGGCCAGGCCCGCCGACTCCATCAGCATCGCGGATGTGATCCGTGTCGTGGAGGGGCCGCTGGTGTCGGTGCGGGGAGTCCGCCCGCCGGAGCTGGCCTACAGCGGGCCCGCCGAGTCGCTGCTTCCGCTGTGGATCGCGCTGCGGGCCAATGTCCGCCAGATCCTCGAGGGCGTCTCGCTGGCCGATGTCGCGGCGGCCGAACTCCCGGCCCAGGTCACGGCGCTCGCCGAGGACCCGGCGGCTTGGACGAACCCTTAGCCCGACGCCGCACTCCCCTGGGGAAGCAGCACAACGCCCCGGGCTCCGATGACGACCGGTGCCCAGGGCGTGTGCTGCTGCTCCTCCTTGTTACGCGGACCGTCCGGGCCGGTAATCGCCGCCCTGCTGCCGGGTGATGACGCCAAGGCGGTTGGCGGCGTTGATGAGGGCAATGGTCGACACCAGCGCGCCGAGCTGTTCCTCGTCGTAGTGCTTGGCGGCGTTCGCCCATGCCTCGTCGGTGACCCCGCCCCCGGTGTCCGCGATACGGGAGCCCTGTTCTGTCAGCTCCAGGGCGGCACGCTCGGCGTCGGTGAACACCTTGGCCTCACGCCAGACCGCGACCAGGTTGAGGCGCGTCGCGCTCTCCCCCGCGTGCGCGGCGTCCTTGGTGTGCATGTCGGTGCAGTAGGCGCAGCCGTTGATCTGGCTGGCGCGCAGCTTGACCAGCTCCTGAGTCGCGGCCGACAGCGTCGACTCCGTCATGATCACCTGGCTCGCCGACGCGATGTGCCCCAAGGACTTGGCGACGAGCGGGGTGCCGAAGAGGTTCAAGCGGGCTTCCATGGTGACTCCTTGGCCGTTGGTGGCGGTTACACCTCCTACACGAGGCGGCCCGGCGGGAATCGACATGGCCGAATGTGACGTGCGTCTCCCTGCCGGTCAGGCGAGGGCGGGCACGGTCAGGTCGAGGGTCAGACAGTTTCGCCAGTCGTTGGTGAAGACGGCGGTCGCCCCTTCGTGGCGCACACCCACGAACGGGTTGGAGCAGAACATGACGGCGATCCATCGCAAGGAGCGGTCGGCGTCGAGGCGGGCGAGGTAGCCGATGTTGCCCATCCCGCTGCCCCCGCCGGACATCCATCCCGCCCCGTCCGGCAGCGGGCTCTCGAAGTTGGGGTGCACCTCGGTACAGCCGTCCTCCGCGACGGCCAAGGCCACGTCGACGGACCCACCGAGACGGAAGGGGATCGGCTGCCCGGCGTCCGGGTGATAGGCCCCGGGGCCGTCCACGTGCAGCTCCAGGCCGGTGTCGTCCGGCCGGTAGAGGCCGTCACGGAACGGCATCTCCCCTGCCGCCCACAGCCGTTCGATCAGTCCCACGACCCGCCCCCCACCTCTCTCCGCTAGCGCCGGTTGCGCGGGTGATTGCGCGCCGTACGTTCATTGCCGTGCTTGTAGGCACCGGTCCAACGGGCCATCACCAGTTGGGCGTCGCCCGACTCGACCTCGGCGAGGAACTTCTCGGCGCGCGCGCCTCGCAGCGTGCCGGCCGGGCGGCCGTGGTGGGTGATCGTCACGCCGGCGTCGGAATGCTGCTCGTAGGCGAAACCGGAGGGTCTTGGCATGGTCGGATGCTAGGCATCCGGGCCGCGGTTCCGTAACCGAATTTCGGTGGGTCTCGACGTGATGCGAAGGCAGGCACGCTCCCCGGAGTCCCAGAGATCGAGACGCGTCGGTCCATACCTTGAACACCCCCTTGCCGCAGCGGGAGTTCAGATCCACTATTCCTATCAATCAGGTAGGGAAACTAGGAATCTGTGAGGCGTCCTCGTGACAACGCTGATCCCCTCCGCCTCGCCGCGCGTCGTCCGGGAACTCGCCGACGACCTCGCCGTCGACGCGGACCTGCGCGACCGGGCGGGCAAGCCTCCGTTCGACGAGGTCTCCCGGCTGCGCGAGGCGGGACTGCCCGCGCTCCTGACGCCGCCCGGCCCGGACGGCCGCGGCGTCGACTGGCGCACGGCGTGTTCGGCGGTCAGGGACATCGCGGCGGCTGACAGCTCCATCGCCGAACTCCTCGCGCACCACCACGCCCTGTCGTGGAGTCCGCGGCTCTTCGGCACGGCCGAGGACGCTGCCGCGCTCGCACTGCGCGCCGTACAGGAGCAGTGGCTCTGGGGCGGTGACATCGACCTGCCGGACGCGCAGACGAGCACCGGGCTCGCGCTCACGCCGGCCACCGACGGGTACGTCCTCAACGGCCGGCGGCCCCTGACCGCGGGCGTCGCCGTCGCCGACCGGCTCGTCCACACGGCGCGGCGCACGGACAGCGGCGCATGGGTGGTCGTCCATGTGGACCCGGCCCACCCCGGAGTGTCGGCCGAGCCGGCGCACGATCTGCTCGGCCAGCGCCTGAGCGGGGCGGGCGGGGTCAGCTACGACGACGTACCGGTGGCGGCGCACCAGGTGCTCGGCGGCGTTCCGGTGGACGAGCACGAGATCTCGCCGTTCACCGCGCTCGCTCCGCTGGCCCGTCGCCTGCTGCTCGTCCACGTCGGCCTGGGCAACGCGGAGGGCGCCCTGGCCGAGGCACGGGACATCAGCCGCGCCCTGCCGCGCGCCCGCCCGTCGACGGATGCCGACAGCGGCGCGCAGTACGGGACACCGCCCGCCGATCCCTATCTGCTCCTCGCCTACGGGGAGTTGGCGACGTCCGTCCACAGTGCGGGCGCGGTGGTGGACCGTGCGGCGGAGGCCATGGCGCGCGGTCTTGCGGAGGGCCCCGCGCTCGGTGCGGACGAGCGCGCCGACATCGCGTTCCTCGTCGACGCGGCCGAAGCGGTCACCGCAGATTCCGCCCTGCACATCACGACCCGCGTCCTCGAACTCACCGCCGACGCCCCGGCCCTGGTGACCGACCCCGGCCTCGACCGCTTCTGGCGCAACGCCCGCGCCCTGACCGCGCACGGCTCCGCGGCGCACCGGCTCCGCGACATCGGCGAGCACTACCTCAACGGACTTCAGTAGGCGCCCCACGATCAGCCGTCCGCCTTGATCTTCTTCATGGTGAGGTGGGATTCGAGGCGCAGCACGGCGGGCAGACCGCTGAGCTTGCCGGTGATGAACGCTTCATAGGCCTCGCGGTCGGTGGCGCTGACCTCGACGTCGACGAGGACTTCAAGGCCCCGGCCCAAAGCTTCGGGATCGATGACGGCCCGGTACCCGGCGACGACGTCTACGCCGGATCGTTCGAGCCCTCCTGCTCATCGGCCTGGTCACCGCCGCCGCCCCGCTGGTTACGATCGCCGCCACCGCCTTCATGGTGAACGTCCGGCACGTGTTCTACGCCCTGTCCTTCCCCCTGCACCGGGTGACCGGCCGCCTCGGCCAGGCGTACGGCACCTTCGCGCTCACCGACGAGGCGTACGCGCTGACCGCCGCCTGGATACCCGCCGGCGTCATGGTGATCCTGGTCGCCTACTGCCTGCACCTGTGGCGCCGCAACGCGCTCCTCAGCATCCTCGGCGGCACAACTGCCCATGTGATCCTGACCAGTACGGTCTTCGCCCGGTGACGCGTCCCGCCGCTCACATGAAGCGGCGGATCAGCCGTTCCTTCGCAGCCGTGAAGGGCGGGTAGACGGCCCGTACCGTGTCGGGAAGCAGCGGCTTGTCGAGGACGGCCTTGGTGTGGCTGAACGCCTCGATCGAGTACCGGCCGTGATAGCTGCCGATGCCGCTCTCGCCCACGCCGCCGAACGGCAGGCCCGGCATGGTGATATGGGCGTTGGGGAGCCCGAAGCCGACCGCCCCCGAAGAGGTCTCGGCCAGCAGTCGGCGCCGGGTCCGCCGGTGGGGCGTGAAGGCGTAGACGGCGAGCGGCTTCGGGCGGGCGTTCACGAACGCGATGGCCGAGTCCAGGTCGGGCACCGAAAGGACCGGCAGGACGGGGCCGAAGATCTCCCCGTCCATCACGGGGGCGGCCGGGTCGACGTCGGCGAGCACCGTGGGGGCGAGGTAGCGCGATGCGCGGTCGTGCGTGCCGCCGGTGACCACGCGGCCGTCGCCGAGCAGGGCGGTGAGCCGGTCGAAGTGGCGTTCGTTGACGATGCGGCCGTAGTCGGGGCTGCGGGCGGGGTCCGCGCCGTACATCGAGGTGATGGCGTCGGCGATGTGGTCCGCCAAGGGGCCCGCGGTACCTCCGATGGCCAGGACGTAGTCGGGGGCGGTGCAGCTCTGTCCGGCGTTGAGGAACTTGCCCCAGGCGATCCGGCGTGCGGCGGCGGCCAGATCGGTGCCCGGCTCGACAAGGGCCGGGCATTTGCCGCCCAGTTCGAGGGTGACCGGGGTGAGGTGGCGGGCGGCGGCCGTCATGACGATCCGGCCGACCGTGCCGTTGCCCGTATAGAGGATGTGGTCGAAGCGCTGCTCAAGGAGCCGGGTGGTGCGCTCGGCGGCGCCCTCGACGACCGCGACCGCGTCCGGGTCGAGGTAGCGGGGCAGGAGCCGGGCCAGTGCGGCGGAGGTCGCGGGGGCCAGTTCGCTCGGCTTGAGCACGACGCAGTTGCCCGCGGCCAGGGCGCCCACCATCGGCGCGAGGGCGAGCATCACCGGGTAGTTCCACGGGCTGATGACCAGGACCACGCCGAGCGGTTCGCGCACCGTCCGGGCGCGGGCCGGGAGCATCGGCACCGGTACGGCGACACGGCGCGGGCGCAGCCAGCGCTCCAGGTGGCGCAGCGTGTGATCGATCTCGTTGACGACGAGGCCCAGCTCCGAAGTGTGCGTCTCCACCGGGCTCTTGCCCAGGTCGGCGGCGAGCGCCTCTGCGAACACCGGGGCCTGCTCGGTCAACAGGGCACGCAGAGCTCGCAGTTGACGGCGTCGCCAGGCCGTCGGACGCGTACGGCCCGCGTCGAAGGTCGCACGCAACCGGCCGACCGTGCCGGTGACGTCCTCGGTCTCGGCCTTGGTGTCGGTCTTGGTCTCGGCCTTGGTCTCGGTCTTGGTCTCGGCCGCGCCCAACCCCTGTGCCCCGTCAGCGAGTAGTTCCTGTCCCACGGCAGTCCCCCTCCTCGGAATGCAACGGTGCGTTGCGTTTGAAACGACCGTAGCCGCCCAACCACCCATATGCAACGCACCGTTGTGTTGCATTAGGCTCCGGGGCATGACGACGAATCAGCGCCCGCAGCCCGCACCGGGCAGTGGGCCGCGCCGCAAGCGGCAGATCTTCGACGCCACTCTGCGGGCGCTGGCACGCGACGGCTTCGCATCCATGACGATCGAGGGCATCGCCGAGGAGTCCGGCGTCAACAAGACGACGATCTACCGCTGGTGGCCCTCCAAGTCGGCGCTGCTCGGCGCGGCGATGATCGACGCGCCGCTCCTCGAACTGCCCATGCCCGACACGGGAGATCTCCGCGGGGACCTGGAGCAACTGGTCGACAACCTCATCAAGCTGCTGACCGGACAGCCCTCGGGGTCGGTCGCGCGGGCCGTGCTGGGCGCCGCGCTCGGCGACGCGGGACTCGCGACGTACATCAGGGACTTCTTCGCCGACCGCCTCGCCCGCGAGCAGGCGGTGGTCGACCGCGCCGTCGAACGGGGCGAACTGCCGCCCGGCACCGACACGATGCTCCTGATGGACCTGCTGGCGGGTGCGGTCTGGCTGCGCGCGGTCTTCCGCCGCCTGCCACTGGACGAGGACTTCGCCCGCCGGACCGTCGCCGCCGTACTCGACGGCGTACGCGCCACTTGAGGTCGTTTGTCCCGTCCATGACATCGTCACACAGTCGACGCACAACGTTCATACAGTGATGCGCTCACCCGTGCCACTCTCCCGTTGGCCCACTTGTCAACTCGCGTAGATCGCGGGTCCCGTTGGAGGGGATCCGCGGTCCGCCCGAGCCTCCGGGAGAGGACACCCCCCACATGCCCGTCCCTCATATACGTCGCTGGAAACCCCTCGCGATGACGGCCGCCGCGCTTCTCGTCGGGATCACCGTCCCGGCCGCCGCCGACGCCGCGACCTCGGCCCCCACGCCGGGCGCCGCACCCGTCAGCGCCTATGACGACACGTACTACCAGGACGCGCTCGGCAAGACCGGGCCCGAGCTGAAGAGCGCCCTGCACACGATCATCAGCGACCAGACCAAGCTCTCGTACGACCAGGTCTGGGACGCGCTCAAGGTCACCGACGAGGATCCGGCCAACAGCAGCAACGTGCTCCTTCTCTACACCAACCGCTCGCAGAGCAAGGGCAGCAACGGCGGCGACCCGGACCAGTGGAACCGCGAGCACGTGTGGGCCAAGTCCCACGGCGACTTCGGCACCGCGACGGGACCCGGCACCGACATCCACCACCTGCGTCCCGAGGACGTGTCGGTCAACAGCACGCGCGGCAACAAGGACTTCGACAACGGCGGCAGCGCGGTCGGCGAGGCGCCCGGCAACTTCACGGACTCCGACTCCTTCGAGCCCCGTGACGCCGTCAAGGGCGATGTGGCCCGCATGATCCTGTACATGGCCGTGCGCTACGACGGCGAGGACGGCTTCGCCGACCTCGAGCCCAACGACAAGGTCGACAACGGCAGCGCGCCCGCCATCGGGCGGCTCTCCGTGCTCAAGCAGTGGAGCGACGAGGACCCGCCGGACGCGTTCGAGAAGAACCGCAACGACGTCATCTTCGACCAGTTCCAGCACAACCGGAACCCGTTCATCGATCACCCCGAGTGGGTCGAAGCGATCTGGTGAACCCCTGCCGATGTGGGGCGGTGCGCGGGCCCGGCTCCCGGAGCACGCGCCACCGCCCCACTTCGGCTGACGTGGCGTCAGGAGACCACGTCTGCCAGCGGTTTGCCCTCCAGGTGACCCGCCACGTTCTGGATCGCGGCGAGGCCGATGCGGACCAGCGTCTCGCGCGTGACGCCCGCGACATGCGGGGAGAGCACCACGTTCGGCGCCTTGAGCAGCCGCAGAGCGGCGGTGGGCGGCTCCGGGTCGAACACGTCGATGCCCGCCCCGGCCAGCGTGCCGGCCGTGAGCGCGTCGGCGAGGGCGTCCTGGTCGATGAGCGCGCCGCGGGCCGTGTTGACGACGAAGGCCGTCGGCTTCAGGAGGGCGAGGCGCTCGGCGTCCAGGAGGTGGCGTGTCTTGTCGTTCAGCGGGGCGTGCAGGGTTACGTAGTCGGATGTACGCAGGAGCTCATCGAGCTCGACGTGACGCGCGCCGCCGAGGCGGGCCTCCGTCTCCGCGCCCACCGAGCTCGGTCCGGCGTAGACGATGGACATGTCGAACACGACCGCGCGGCGCGCGACTTCCTCGCCGATGTGGCCGAGCCCCACGATGCCCAGCGTCTTGCCGGACAGCTCCGTGATGGACTGCTGAAGGCGGGGCAGCGCCCAGTCGGCCTCGGTCAGCGCGGTGTGCGCCGGGATCAGCTGCTTGGCCAGGGCCAGCATGAGGGCGAAGGTCTGCTCGGCGACGTTCTGCTTCTCGGCGCCGCTGGAGCCGATCGAGCAGACGGCTACGGAACGGGCGCGGGCCGCGTCCAGATCGACGTAGTCGAAGCCGTGGCTCGCGCACTGGATGACCTCGAGGCCGGGTGCCGCCGCGATGTGCTCGGCGGTCACGGGAGCCAGGCCCGTGACGATGATGTGCGCCTCGCGGAGGGCCGCTGGGTCCTCGTCGGCCGCCTCCACGACGGTGACGTGGGCCGACGGGGGAAGGAGCCCGGCGAGTGCCCCTCCGGCGGCGCGGCCGCCCACGTGCGGCGAGACGATGGCCAGGACGTTCTTCACGGCGGTCATGCGGTCTCCTCGATCAGGTCGTCGGGGGTGAGGGATGCGGGCCCGGCGTGCCCGGACAGGGCCAGCGTGAGGTCGAGCTCGGCGAGCAGACAGCGGATCACGTGGTCGACGCCCGCCTGGCCGTCCAGGCCGAGGCCATAGGCGTACGGCCGTCCCACCAGTACGGACTTGGCGCCCAGTGCGAGCGCCTTGAAGATGTCGTCACCGGTGCGGATCCCGCTGTCGAACAGCACGGTGAGCCGGTCGCCGACCGCCTCCACCACGCGCGGCAGGGCGTCGGCGGCCGCCACGGAGCCCGCGACCTGGCGGCCGCCGTGGTTGGAGACCACCACGCCGTCCATGCCCACGTCGGCGGCGCGGCGCGCGTCGTCCGGGTGCAGGATGCCCTTCAGGACGATCGGTCCGTCCCAGTTCTCCCGCAGGAACTGCAGGTCGGGCCAGGTCTTCGCGGGGTCCGCGAACATGCCCACGAAATGCATCACGGCCGCGTTCGGGTCCTCGTGCACCGGCTTGGCGAGGCCCGCCTGGAACGCCGGGTCGCTGAAGTAGTTGGCGGTGCCCACGCCGTGCAGGAAGGGCAGGTACGCCTGGTCGAGATCGCGCGGCCGCCAAGCGAGCAGCGGGGTGTCGAGCGTGACGAACAGCGCGGTGAACCCGGCGGCCTTCGCCCGGTCCAGGAAGCTCTTGGTGACGTCACGGTCCTTGGCCCAGTACAGCTGGAACCACCGCTGCGCGTCGCCCATCTCCTTGGCGACCTGCTCCATCGGCGTGCTGGACGCCGAGGACAGGATGTAGGGCACGCCACGGGCCGCGGCCGCGCGGGCGGCGGCGGACTCGCCCTCCGGGTGCATGATCGACAGGACGCCGACGGGCGCGAGGGCGAGCGGGGCGGGCAGTTGGTGCCCGAGCACCTCCACGGACAGATCACGTTCGTGTACGTCGCGCAGCATGCGCGGCACGATCCGGCGCCGCTCGAGCGCCTCGCGGTTGGCGCGGGCGGTGCTGCCGTTGCCGGCGCTGCCCGCGACATAGCCGACGGGGCCGGGCCCGAGCCGCTGCCCGGTCAGCTCCTCCAGGCGGGTCAGATCGGTGGGCAGGCGGGGCACCGCCCCGGTCATGCCGTTGAGATAGATCTCGTACTGGAAGTCCGCCCAGTGCGGCGAAGGCGTCATGTGGTGGGTCCCGTCCGGTGTCCGTCGGTGTCCGTGAGACTGCGCGCTGTCTACCCGTCGATCCTTGCCACAGTGACAAGCGCCGTCCATGCCCGTACGCACCTTTTTCCGATGGGACCATCACCCTGTGACAAACAAGCACCCCGTGACAAACAAGCGCGAACGCGTCCGGCAGGAGCTGCTGTCCGACCCCCGGCTTGTCGAGGCCGTCGTCGACGCGGTGCACGAGCAGGTTCCGGCGTACACCGCCCTCGACGGCAGCCGGTTCCCCGAGGTGCGCGCCATCGCGGCCTGGGCGAACGACCGGCTGCTCGATCACTGGGTGACGGGCGGCGCGATCGACGCGGCCGATCTGCGGCGCTTCCGGGGGATCGCGGCGGCACGGGCGGCGGACGGCCGCCCCTTGCAGGCCGTGCTGCGCGCCTACCGGGTCGCGGCGGCGGTGCTCGCCGACGAGGTGGCCGCCCGCGCCCCGCAGCTGTCCGCGAAGGACGCCTTCGCCCTCACCCGACTGCTGCTCACCGCCATGGACACGCTGTCCGAGGAGATGACCGCGGCGTACGCGGACACCAGCCAGCGCCTCACGGGTGACCGCGACCGTGCGCTGCAGTTGCTGCTCGACGACCTGATCGCAGGCCGCCACGCGTCGCTCGGCGCGCTGACGGACCGGGCGACGCGCCTGGGTATCCAACTCCCGGAGCGCTACTGCCTGTTGGTGGCCGAACCGGTGGACGCCGCGCCCCAGGACGGCGGCGCCTCCGACCTCTCCCTGCACACATCGACGGCCCTCCTTACGGCCCTCGGCGCCGACCGGGCCCGGGAGACCTCACTGGCGACGACCCATGGCTCGCGTGCCGTCCTGCTCCTCCCGACGGCCGCCACCGACGCCGTACCAGCCGTCCTACGCGGACACGGCTGGCGCGGCTGCGTCATCTCGGGCGAGAGCCTGGACCGGGTCGCGGTCGCGCACCGTCTGGCCGCCGGCGCCCTGGACTCCGCTCCCCCGCACGCGCACCGCCCCGACCGCGTCCTGACCGACGCCGACGCCCACGTCCTCGCGCTCCTGGCCGGGCACCCCGTGACGAGCCCCGACCGGATCGGCCGCATCGTCCTCGGCCCCCTGGTCGACCGCGCCCAGCGCCACCTCCTGGAGGCGCTCACCGCGTACATCGACACCGGATCCGCCAACGCCGCCGCCCGCGAACTCCACCTGCACCCGCAGTCCGTCCGCTATCGCCTGCGCCGCGTCCACGACATCACGTCCCGCGACCCCCGCGATCCTTGGCAGCGCCTCACCCTGGACATCGCCCGCACGATCGCCCTCGGGGGCCGGAACGGATAGGGCTGCCTCAGCCCTGTCGCGCCGAGGCGTCTCGCCGGGGTCGAGGCCGCCGCCGGGCATGGCCCAGTGCGCTTTGCCCGTGCCCCTGCCGGCGGCTGCCGTGCCGGGAACATTCGTCCAAGACCGTCGCTCCGGCCTCGGCGATAGTTGGTGGTGCGCGCCGCGGCCACTCCGGTCATCGAGTCCTGTCGGCGCACCGCAAGCGGCTTGAGCCGTACGACGTCCGGGAGGTAGCCCCCAGTGAAGAGCGAGGTCGCAGCCGGCTGGGAGATGGCCGTACCTGTCGGCGGCGCCCGGATCGCGGGTGTCCAAGTGGCGGCGTTCCGGGACCGTTCGGGGATCGGCCTCGACATGCGGGCGCTTCCGCAGCCCGTCGTGACGGTCGTGCTCGGGTTCGCGGACGACATGCTGACGGTCGACGGCGTCACCGGGCGGCAGACGCTCGGGGGCCTGGTCGCCGCCCAGTTCCCGGGTCCCACCCGCATTCGCGGTGAGCGGGTGGAGTGCGTCGAGCTGCATCTGTCACCGGTGGTCGCGTCCGGTCTGCTGGGCGTCGCCCCGTCCGAACTGAACGGGGCGGTGACCGACGTGGACGACGTATGGGGACGCCAAGCGCAGCTGCTGCGGGAGCAGTTGGCGGCCGCGGCGACATGGCCGCAACGCTTCGCCCTGGTCGACGCGTTTCTGGACGGCCGCCTTGCGAGACCACCATCGATCGACCCGGAGGTGGCTGCCGGCTGGGAGCACATCGTCAGGCGGCGCGGCCGGATCCGGGTCAACGACCTCGCCGCGTCCTGCGGTTGGAGCCGCAAGCGGCTCTGGTCCAGGTTCAGCGCCCAGCTCGGCCTCACGCCCAAGCGGGCCGCGATGCTGGTCCGGTTCGACCACGCCGTCGCCGGTCTGCGCGCGGGCAAGGACCCCACCGAGGTCGCCATGGCCTGCGGCTATGTCGACCAGTCCCATCTGCACCGCGATGTGCTGGCGTTCGCCGGGTGTACGCCCGGCGCGCTGAGCGACGCGATCGAGAGGAATCAACGATGACGACGACGAACGACAAGACGAACAACGACAGGACGCACGCCGACGAGAGCGAGTATGAGCTGGTCGAACGGCTCGTGTTCGGCAGCATGGCCGCGCAGACGGTCCGCGCGGCCGCCCGGTTGAAGGTGATGGAGCTGATCGGCGACAAGGAGCGGTCGGCGGCCGAGATCGCCGCCGACGCCGGAGCGAGCACCCGGCCCATGACCCGACTGCTGCGCGCCCTGACCAGCCTGGGCCTGCTGCGCGAACACACCGCGGGTTCCTTCTCGGTGACCCCCGCGGGCGCGCTCCTGGACCCGACGCGGCCCGACTCGCTCAGCGCACTGGTGGGGATGTTCACCGAACCGACGATGCTGCGTGCCTGGGAGCACCTGGACGACAGTGTGCGAACCGGTGACATCGCGTTCGACGCGGTCTTCGGCAAGGACTTCTTCAGCCATCTCAAGGAACTCCCCGCGTTGTCGGCCGAGTTCAACGCGGCCATGAGCCAGGCCGCCACGGCGACGGCCGCCGCACTGCCGCTCGCCTTCGACTTCGGCCCGTTCACCACGGTCACCGACGTCGGGGGCGGCGACGGCACCCTGCTCGGCGGCGTGCTCAGCGCGCATCCGGCCCTCAAGGGCGTCATCTACGACACCCAGGAGGGCCTGGCCCAGGCGCCGACGACGCTGGAGCGGCAGGGGCTCACGGGGCGCTGCTCCCTGGTGGCGGGAGACTTCTTCCGCTCGGTGCCCGAAGGCGCCGACCTGTACCTGATGAAGAGCATCCTGCACGACTGGACGGACGACCAGGCGGTCACGATCCTGACCCACTGCCGCGAGGTGCTGCCGCCGGCCGGACGCGTACTGATCGTGGAGCCCGTGCTGCCCGAGGTCGTCGACCCCGAGACCGCCGGGCTCACCTACCTCACCGACCTCAACATGCTGGTGAACGTGGGCGGCAGGGAACGCACCCGCGCCGACTTCGAGGACGTGTGCCACAGGGCGGGGCTGTCCCTGACCTCGGTGACCCCGCTGACACAGGCGCCACCGTTCTGCCTCATCGAGGCGACCGCCGCGCCCCGTCAGGCGGGTGCCCCCGCGGAGCGGGGCGCCGAGCCCTTCAGCGCAGTGGTGTCGACGTACCTCAGCTCATAGACGCGCTCCATGAACTTCCAGCCGTCCGAGGTGCGTTGATAACGGTCGTGGTACACGGCGTGGTTCGCGTGCGAGCTGCCGTCGCGCAAGGTCCCGAACTCCGCGATGTACGCACGGCCCGCCGCACTGTCGCCCTCGACCTGGATCGTGCCCGGGTGCACGGTCTGCACGAAGTAGTTCCAGTTGGCCTGCAGACGCTCGATCCCGGCACGGATCTCCTCCCGGCCGACCAGCGCGATGCCGCCGTCGGGGATCCGCAGCGCTCCGTCCTGTGTGAACAGCGCCGCGAAGCGGTCGTAGTCGTGCATCATCCCGGCGTCGGTGAACTCGCCTCGCAGCGCCTCGATCTCGAAGCGATCCACGATGCTCTGAAGGTTGCTCATGATTTCCTTCCTCCTCAGGTTCTCGCCCCCCGACGGACCGACGAGACAGGCCCGAGGAGTGTGAGGTGGGGCAGCCGCACCCACTCCCCTTCGCCTGCCGTCAACCCCCTGTCTGTGCCAGGCTGTTCGGCACCACGACGGTCAGTACGGGGGACACGGACACGGCATGGAGTACGGGGGAAGCAGTCATCGGCGGCTGTGGCTCGCCCTCATGGCCGCCGGTGCCGTACTGGTGGTCGGCGCGATCGTGTGGGCCGCGAGCGTCGTCGCCCGGGGCGGCCTCGCGCCGCAGGACACCGCGGGGGTCGTCGGCCTGGTCGTCGGCCTGATCAGTCTGGTCGCCGCGGTCGCGGCGCTGCGGCACCGGGCGGGCCAGGAGCCCGATCCCGCACAGGCGGCCGAGCGGCTGCTGCACCGGGTCCATGCGGCCGAGGGCCGCCAGTGGCGCCAACTCCTGGGCGGTGACCGCGTCTTCATCGATCTCGGCTACGACGTGGCGGGCAACGGCGCCCGCGGCTCACGGCCCCCGCAGGACCTGGCGGGCCGCCTGTCCAGGGTCGCCGATGACTACCGCGCCACCGACGACCGGCGTCTGGTGATCACGGGTGCCCCCGGCGCCGGCAAGACGGTCCTCGCGCTCGCCCTGCTGCTCGAACTGACCCGGCAGGGCGGCCGGGAGCCGGTCCCGGTGCGCCTCTCGCTGTCCGGGTGGAATCCTCAGGTCGACTTCGAGGACTGGCTGGTGCAGCGCCTCGTACAGGACTACGACCGGGAGCCGCGGGTGGCCCGCGATCTGGTGGCCCAGCGCAGGATCCTGCCGATCCTCGACGGTCTCGACGAGATGGACGACGCCCTGCACCCGCACACCGACGTCACCAACTCCCGCGCGGCGGCGGGCGTCGAGCGGCTCGACGCCTACCAGAACGGCACCCGGGGACTGCCCCTGGTGGTGACCTGCCGGACCGACTGGTACGAACGCCTGGAGCAGGTCGGCCGCGGGGTGCCGGACGCCCTGCGCATCGAGATCCGCCCGGTCACGGTCACCGCCGCGCGCGCCTACCTGGAGGCCCGCTCCCCGCAGCGGCCGGACCGCTGGGGCACCGTCCTGCGCGCCTCGACCGAGGCGTCCGGCACCGCGGTGTTCCTGACCCGTGCGATGTCCACGCCCTGGCGGCTGACGCTTGCGGCGACCGCGTACGCCGACGCGGGCGACCCGCAGGAACTGCTGCGCCACCACGACCAGGTATCCCTCGACAAGGAGCTGCTCGGCCGGTACATCCCGGCCGCCGTGCGGCTGCATCCCCGCGCGGCCGGACCCTACCGGCCGGAGCACGTGCACCACTGGCTGCGCCAACTCGCCCTGCACAGCGAGCGACAGGCCGCCGTGACGGCGCAGGCAGGCCTCGTCCCGCACCAGCTGTGGCCGCTCGCCGGGCCCTGGACCGTGCGGATCGCCGACGCGCTGCTCACCTCCTTCGTCATTCTCAGCGGGGCCGGCGCCCTGCTCATGCGGTCGGACTCCGGGCTCGATCCGCGTGATCTGCCGACGGCCTTCGCCTTCGCGGGCCTGGTCCTCGTCCTGCTCGCCCGGGTGGGCAGGGGGCGGGTCTCGCTGTCCCCCGGCGGGAAGCTCCGCCGTCTGCACACCCAGCACGAACGGCAGTTGCTGCTGCACCGGCTGCGGGGCGCCGCGGTGCTCGTCCTCGCGATCGTCATCGTGCAGTGGGTGGCGTCCGGGCTCGTCGCCGTGGTGATCGCGGTCCTCACCGCGGGTCTCGTCCTCACGCTGGTCTCCGAGTTCACCGCCGCGAGCAGGGATCACGAACCCCAGCACAAGACCCATCCACGGCAGCTGCTGCGCGACGACCTCAACTCGGCGCTCACGTACTCGGCGCTCTTCGCGGTCTGTTTCGGCACGGTCGTCGGCTACAGCAGCGGCGACCACGCGATCGGCCTGGGCGCGGGCACCGTCGGCGGGCTCGCCTGCGGCATGGTCTGGTGGAGCGAGGCCAGCCGCCGCTACCTGGTCTTCGTCCTGTGCGCCCGGGCCCGCGGGCGGCTGCCGTGGCGGCTCATGCGCTTTCTGGACTGGGCGTACGAGGCGGGGCTCCTGCGCGTATCGGGCCACGCCTACCAGTTCCGCCACCACGAACTGCGGGCCTGGCTGTTGCGCACCCCGTCGCCGCCGCCCGAAAGCGAGGGCGGAGGCCGCTGACGCCGCGCGGCCTCCCTGCCTCCCGGCCTCCCGGAATACGGCCGTGTCACCCCACAGGAGCCCTCACACCGCATCGCCGACGTCTGCGAGGCCCACGGGGTGACGCTGCCGCAGGTGACGATGGCCTTTCCGCTGCGGCATCCCGTGGTCGCCGGGATCGTGGTCGGGATGCGCTCCGCCGACGAGGTACGGCGCAACGTGGCGGCGTTCGGGGCCGCGATCCCGGACCAGGTGTGGGCTGATCTGCGGGCGGAGGGGCTCCTCGACGAGACGGAGGCCGCGAGGACGGAGACGCCGCGCTCGGCGCAGGCGGGCAACAGCTCGTCCAGGGCGCCGTGTTGGAGGAGGGTGTAGTGGCCGGACTGCATCACGACGTCCACGTCGGTCTCGCGGACGAGCCGGGTCAGCCGGGCGGTGTCGTACATGCCGGCGCCGATCGCGCCGATCACGCCCTGGTCCCGCAGTTCGGCGAGCGCGGGGTAGCCCGTGCGCAGCGCGGCGTCGAAGTGGAGTTCCGCGTCGTGCAGGAGCAGCACGTCGATCCGGTCGACGCCCATGCGCGTCAGGGAGTCCTGGACGCTGCGCAGGATGCCGTCGCGGGAGAAGTCCCAGACGCGGTGGTGCGTGGCGGGCACCTGGAACCCCTCATCGGTGCGGCCCGCAGGGTCCTGCGGGACGAGCAGCCTGCCGACCTTCGTCGAGAGCGTGAACTCGCCTCGCGGCTTGCGGCTCAGCAGATCGCCGGTCCGGCGTTCGGAGTGCCCGATGCCGTAGTGGGGTGAGGTGTCGAAGTAGCGGATGCCGCTGTCCCAGGCCGCCGCGAGGGCGCCTGCCGCGGTGGCGTCGTCGAGCGGCTCGAAGAGTCCGCCGAGCGGCCCGCCGCCGAAGCCGAGCTCGGTGACCTCCACCGTGCCGCGTCCGAGTCGGTTCGACTTCAGCCTCAACTCCACGGTGCCTCCGGCGTCTTGAAACAGGTGACGGCCGCAGCAAGCCTGCCCCGGCCGTCACCCCGGTTCAACCGGATTCACCAGATGCGTACGCGCTCCGCGTGGTCCAGCCAGAGCCCGTCGCCGTCCGCCGTCCCGAACGCCTCGTGGAACTCGTCGAGGTTGCGGACGATGTTGGCCCGGAACTCCGGCGGCGAGTGCGGGTCGATGGTGAGGTACTGCTGCTCCTGCTCCTTGCGGCGCTTGGTGCGCCAGCAGTAGGCCCAGTTCATGAAGAGCCGCTGGGAGCCTGTCGTACCGTCGGTCGTAGGCATCGGGCCGCCGTCGAGCGCGATCTTGTACGCCGTGTGGCCGATGGTCAGGCCGCCCAGGTCGCCGATGTTCTCGCCGACCGTCAGGGAGCCGTTGACGAACTCGCCGGGCAGGTTGCGGGGCGAGAAGCCGTCGTACTGCTTGACCAGGGCCTTCGACTTGGCCTCGAAGGCGGTCTTGTCGTCGGCGGTCCACCAGTCGTTGAGGTTGCCCGCGCCGTCGTACTGCGCGCCCTGGTCGTCGAAGCCGTGGCCGATCTCGTGGCCGATGACCGAGCCGATGCCGCCGTAGTTCTCGGCGGGGTCGGCGTCGGGCGAGAAGAACGGCTTCTGCAGAATGCCCGCGGGGAAGCAGATCTCGTTGGTGCCCGGGTTGTAGTACGCGTTGACCGTCTGCGGCAGCATGAACCACTCGTCGCGGTCGACCGGCGCGCCGATCTTGGCGAGCTGCCGGTCGGACTCGAAGGCGGCCGCCGCGTGCGCGTTGCCGAGGAGGTCGTCGGCGGAGACCGCGAGAGCCGAGTAGTCGCGGAAGGTGTCCGGGTAGCCGATCTTGGGGCGGAACGTGGCGAGCTTCTCGTACGCGCGCTCCTTCGTCTCGTCCGTCATCCAGTCGAGCCGGGCGATCGACTGGCGGTAGGCCTCAAGGAGGTTGGCGACGAGGTCGTCCATCATCGCCTTGGAGGACGGCGGGAAGTGCCGGGCCACGTACTCCTTGCCGACGGCCTCGCCGATGGAGCCCTCGACGAACGCGACGGCCCGCTTCCACCGGGCGCGCAGCTCCGGGGTGCCGTTGAGGGTGCGGCCGTAGAACTCGAAGTTGTTCTGGACGAAGTCGTCCGTGAGGTACGGCGCGCTGCTGCTGAGCACCCGGGTCAGCACCCAGTCCCGCCACTGCTCGATCGGCACCTCGTCCAGGACCGCGGACAGGTGACGGAAGTAGGACGGCTGACGGACGCACGTCTCGGCGATGGCGGCGTCCGAGCCACCGAGCCCCTCGGCATAGGCGCACCAGTCGAAGTGCGGTGCCAGGGTGATCAGTTCGTGCAGAGCGAGGAGGTTGTACGTCTTCTGTACGTCACGGGTCTCGGCCCGCTCCCAGTGGCCTGCGGCAAGACGGGTCTCCAGGGCGAGGACCGTCTGCGCGGCCTCGGCGGGCGCGGCGTGCCGCCCGAGCGTGAGCAGTTCGGTGAGGTGGGCGACGTACTTCTCGCGGATGTCGGCGAACTTGTCGTCGCGGTAGTACGACTCGTCCGGCAGGCCGATGCCGCCCTGGAGGATGTTGAAGAGGTAGCGGTCGGAGTCGCGGTCGTCCGTGTCGATGTACGAGCCGAAGAGGCCGGAGCCGCCGACGCGCTCGAAGCGGCCGAGGAACGCCGCGAGCTCCCGGGTGTCCCGAAGGCCCGCGACCTCGTCGATCAGGGGCTGCACCGGGGCGAGCCCACCGGCGGCGATGGCCTCCTCGTCCATGAAGGAGGCGTACAGCGTGGCGATCTTGTGGGCGTCCTCGGATCCTGCGCCGTCCGAGGCGGCGGACGCCAGCTCCTGGATGATCACCTTCACTTGTTCCTCGGCCGTGTCGACCAACTGCACAAAGGGGCCCCAGCTGGAGCGATCATCGGGGATCGGCTCGTTCTCCAGCCAGTGACCGTTGACATGGCCGAACAGGTCGTCCTGCGGCCGGATCTCAGGGTTCATGCCCGCGCGGGCGTCATCCAGCATGCTCATTCACGCACCCTACGCGGACTACGGGCCCCGGCACGATCGGCTTCCGTGACGCGAGTTGGTATGGACATGACCGCAGAGTCACTCCTACACTCCGCCTGAACTCATCGTGAGAGCGCTCTCATCACCTCTGTTCCTCCCTGTTCCTCCCCCACCCGTTGGAACGACAGAAGGGCACCACCATGAGACGCAGAACCGCGGCCCGCGCCGGCCTCTCCTCCTTACTCCTGATCGGCTCGTGGGCGAGCATCGCGCTCGCCCCCGCCGCCGACGCCGCGCCCAAGCCCGCCGCCGCCCCCGCGTCGGCAGGCATGCTCACCGCACTGCAGGACGACCTCGGCCTCACACCGGGCCAGGCGCGCGAGCGCCTCGCCGACGAGAAGGCCGCCATCGCCGTCGACCGCACGGCGCGGCGCACCGCCGGATCGACGTACGGCGGCTCCTGGTACGACGCCGGCACCGGCAAGTTGACGGTCGCGACCACCAGCACCCGGAAGGCATCGGCCCTGCGGGAGACCGGCGCGGCGGTCCGCATCGTCCGCCACAGCGCGACGGAGCTGGACGCCGCCAAGCAACGGATCGACAAGCTGTCCGCGCCCTCAGGGGTCAGCAGCTGGCACGTCGCGCCCCGCGGCAACACAGTCGTCGTGAACGTCGTCGCCGCTCAAAAGGACGACAACGATGTCCGGCGCTTCGTCGACAAGGCCCGCCGCGCAGGCCCGGTCCAGGTCGAGACGGTCGGCGCCGCGCCGACCACTTTCGCCGCCGGGACCGTGGGCGGCGACCCCTATTACACGGGCAACGTCCGCTGCTCGATCGGCTTCTCGGTGCACGGCGGCTTCGTCACCGCGGGCCACTGCGGGCAGGCCGGGGCCGCGGTGCGCGGCTGGGACGGCTCGGGCATCGGCAGCTTCCAGGGCTCCTCCTTCCCCGGTGACGACTACGCGTACGTCAGCGTCGGCAACGGCTGGTGGACCGTCCCTGTGGTGCTCGGCTGGGGCACCGTCCCCGACCAGTTGGTGCGCGGTTCGGCCGAAGCGCCGGTGGGGGCGTCGGTCTGCCGCTCCGGTTCCACCACGCACTGGCACTGCGGCACCGTCCTGGCGAAGAACGAGACCGTCAACTACAGCCAGGGCGCCGTCCACCAGATGACCAAGACCAGCGTCTGCGCCGAACCGGGCGACTCCGGCGGCTCGTTCATCAGCGGCGACCAGGCCCAGGGCGTCACATCGGGCGGCTGGGGCAACTGCAGCGGCGGGGGCGAGACCTGGCACCAGCCGGTCAACGAGATCCTGTCGCGGTACGGGCTCACCCTGCACACCGCCTGACGGTGCGGGACCGCGCCGGGCCCGCGGGAGGGTCCGGCGCGTACACCCCCTCGGTGAGTCCTGACGGCTGGATGGCCCTAACCGGGTTCACCGCGGCCGCCCCGGAGGAAGGACTGCGGCTGCCATATCCACGTACGTACGACAGGTCCGCGGGCCCCCGGTTCACGGACGGACGGAGATCCGCGATGACAGCACGGTCGGCCGGGATCCGGCGCCGCACCCGCATCGGCACGAGACTCCTCGCCATGGTCGCCGTGGGCGCGCTCGGCCTGGGCGCCACGCACGAGAGCGCCTCGGCCGACGGCAAGGCCGCGCCGCGCGACCGGTCGCCGTTCACCGGCCTCGCGGCGCGTCAGGGCCCGGTGCTCGCGGTGAAGTTCGACAACGCGCGGTCGGCAAGGCCGCACACCGGTATCGCGCAGGCGGACATCGTCTACGTGGAGAAGGTCGAGGCCGGCGTGAGCCGGCTGATGGGCGTGTACTCGAGCCGCCTCCCCAAGACCCTCGGTCCGGTGCGCAGCGCCCGGAAGTCCGACGTCGAACTGCTGCGGCAGTTCGGCCGCCCGGCGCTCGCTTACTCGGGGGTGCGCAGCTCGCTCACCAAGATGCTCCGGGAGTCACCGCTGTACACCCGCCCGCACGCCCGCATCCCGAGGGCCTACTTCCGCAGCGCCCGCCGCCCCGCCCCGCACGACCTGTTCGTACGCCCCAAGTCCGTGCTCCGCTCGGCCCCCAAGGCCAGCCTGCCCACCGACATCGGCTTCCGCTTCGGCCCTGCGCCGGCCGGCGGCTCCCCCATGCAGAAGCGCACCGTCCGCTACTCATCGGCGAGCCACACCTTCCGCTGGTCGCCGAGGCAGGGCCGCTGGCTGGCGTCCTTCGACGGGGTCCCGGCCCGCGCCACCTCGGGAGCGCGGCTCGGCGCGAAGACGATCGTCATCCAGTACGTGGACATGCCGCCGTCGCGCTACAAGGACGTCAACGGCGAGGCGACCCCGTACATCAAGACCGTGGGCCGCGGCCGGGCTCTGGTCCTGCGCAACGGCAAGGCGTACAGCACCCGTTGGAAGCGTTCCGACGCCACCGGCGGTACGTCCTTCACGCGTCCCGATGGCTCCCGGATGCCGTTCGCCCGCGGCCAGGTCTGGATGGTGTACGCGGGCCGCTAACCGCTCATGAGCAGGTGGACAGCGAGCGCGCCGGTCACGGCACTGGCCGCGAGCGCCGTCCACAGCCGCCCCCGGCCGCCGGTCAGCGCCCGGCCGAGGAGCGCTCCGCCGCCCGCGAGCAGCAGCTGCCAGCTCGCGGACGCGACGAAGGCGGCGAGCACGAACGCGGTCTGCGCCGGCCGGTCGAGGGCGGTGCCGGTCCTGCTGCCGAGGACGAGCGCGGCGAAGTAGACGACGGTGACGGGGTTCAGGAGCGTGATCCCGACCAGGCTCAGATAGGCGCGGGCGGGACTGATGGGTGCCGGGGCGGGCCCGGCCCCGTCCGCCGACCGCCGCGCGCGGTGCTGCCGTAGCGCCTTCGCGCCGCCGTGCACCGCGAGCGCGATCAGCACGACGGCCGAGGCCCAGCGCAGCGGATCCATGACCGGTTCGAGTACGCGGGTGAGCGAGGTACCGCCGATCATCGCGATCAGGGCGTACAGACCGTCGGCGGTCGCTATCCCCAACGCGGCGCAGGCACCGGTGCGCAGGGACGTCCGCGCGGTGAGCGCCACGAGATAGGTCCCGACCGCCCCGACCGGCATGGCAATGCCATACCCGGCGAGGGCGCCAGCGACCAGCGCCTCGATCACAGGTGCGCGAGCTCGGGCCTCCGCGGGCGACCGGGCTGCTGCTGGACGCGCACCGGACGGGCGGCGGCGGACAGCGGCAGGGCGGCGGTTCTCGCGATCGTGGTCATGCGCGGATTCTGGGGAAGGTGGGAGGGAGGGGCAAGTCCTTTTCGGGGGCGGGGGCGTGGGGTGAGGCCGGGGGGCTGGGGCGCGGCGCGAGGACGGCGGGCGGGGGTGCGGCACGAGGACGGCAGGCGGGGGTGCGGCACGAGGACGGCGGGCGCGGGTGCGGCACGAGAGCACGGCGGGCGCGGGTGCGGCCACGAGAGCACGGCGGGCACGGGTGCGGCCACGAGAGCACGGCGGGCGGCGCCGCACAGGTATCCGCTACAGCGGGGAACAGTGGGCCTCTTGCTCCTGCCGAGCTCGGCGCGTCCTGCTCGCCCGCGTTCCAAGCAGCGGTCTCGGCGTGGGCGATCGGCCTCGGCCAGGGCACCACGCTGGTGCGACGGCCGGGCTGATCACCTCGGAACGTGCAGCTCCCTCAACGGGTCTCCCCCGTCGATGAAGAGCCGCCCCGTGGGGGTCAGCGCGGCGGCGATGCGGGGCAGGGCGCGGGTGCCCGCTTCCGGGTGGCGGCCGTCCAGAGCGCCGACGCGGAACGCGAAGACGAGGTCGAAGGGAGCCTCGCCGGGCTCCGGGACGAAGTCCTCGGCGGCGCACCGGCGTACGGCGAGACGGCCGGACG
Organism: Streptomyces sp. NBC_01381; assembly: GCF_026340305.1. NCBI lineage: Bacteria > Bacillati > Actinomycetota > Actinomycetes > Kitasatosporales > Streptomycetaceae > Streptomyces > Streptomyces sp. NBC_01381. Next base: position 373,799 of record NZ_JAPEPI010000003.1, read on the forward strand.
CGATCTCCGCCGCGCAGGCGATGCGAGCCTGGGCCACCGCCGCGGCGGACCTGTCGATCGCCAGGATGTGCCCGGTGTCCAGCCGCGCCGCGACGGCCCGCGCGGCGGCACCGGGCCCGCAGCCGATCTCCAGGACCCGCAGATGTGGTTCGAGGGGGTGCGCGTCGACGCCCTCGGCGAGGCGTTGCGAGAGCTGTGCCATGCGTCGACAGTACGCACGGAACGGCGGCGGGAAGACGCCTGCGGTCCCTCGGACAACGGGGTGATCCGGGCACCTTCGCACGGCGCGCCCCGCCGCCCACCGGCACCCCACGTCCGATAGTCACACCAGCGCAACAAGGCGAGGAGCATGGAGTGATGCGTCAATGAAGATCCGTATGAGGCACCTGGCTGTTTCCGGCTGCCTGGCCGTGCTGGCCACCACGGGAAGCCTGACGGCAGCAGCAGCCGAAGACGGGACGCCGGCGGCCGGGTCGGCCCTGCATCACACCGGCCAGTCGCAGCCGCAAGGGGCGCAGGTCCGCGATGAATCCCCGTACTGGTACGGGGACGAGCAACTGCCGGGCCACGGACACGAGGGGACCCCGGGCCACGGCCCCGGGGTCCCCTCGGGACCGCGCCCCTCGGACGCGCCTTCGCAGCCGAACACGGGCCACGGGGGCGAAGCCTCGCACACGCCCTCCGCACCCGCACCCACACACACGTCCACATCCAAGCCCACGCCCAAGCCGGGCTCGACGTCGTCGGTGGGCGCTCCCGTCACTCCCCCCGCGGAAACCCCGACTCCGAGGCCGCCCCACACCCCGACACCCTCGACGTCGGACAACGGTGTGCCCACGCAGCCGACGACGACACCCGCCACCAGCACCCCCTCCACCTCCCCCTCCACGCGCCCGCGCCCGCCCGAGCTGGCGGAGGCCGGCGACGCCAGTCTGTGGATGCTCGCCGCCGTCGCGGCCGCGGCCGTGGCCGCCGGAGCGGGCTGCCTCGTACTCGGCCGCCGGGCAGGCCGCTGACGCCGGACGCCAGGACAGGCGTCAGCCCGGTGACCGTGAACGGTCACCGGGCTGACTGAGGGGGCTCCTAACGGAGCGTCAGGTGCTCAGCCGCGTACGGACTCCAGCTCCCTGTCGCGGTCGGCGTCCGGCGCCGACGGGACGTCGCCCAGCTGCTTGTGCAGCTTCTCGCCCTCCACGTCGACGTTCGGAAGCAGCCGGTTGAGCCACTTCGGCAGCCACCACGCCGACTTGCCCAGAAGGGCGAGGACGGCGGGGACGATCGCCATGCGGACGACGAAGGCGTCGAAGAGGACGGCGATGGCCAGGCCGAAGCCCATCATCTTGATCATGTCGTCGTTCTCCATGATGAAGCCGGAGAAGACGCTGATCATGATGACCGCCGCGGCCGCGACGACGCGGCCGCCGTGGGTGAAGCCGGTGACGACGGCCTCGCCCGGCCGCGCCCCGTGGACGTACGCCTCACGCATCCGCGTCACGAGGAAGACCTCGTAGTCCATCGCGAGACCGAAGACCACGCCGATCATGAAGATCGGCATCATGCTCATGATCGGGCCCGGCTGGTCCACACCGACGATGTCCGCCAGCCAGCCCCACTGGAAGACCGCGACGACTGCGCCGAGGGCGGCGGCCACCGAGAGGAGGAAGCCGAGTGCCGCCTTGAGCGGTACGAGGACCGAGCGGAAGACGAGCATCAGGAGCAGGAAGGCCAGGCCGACGACGAGGCCCAGGTAGGGAAGGAGCGCGTCGTCCAGGGTCTGCGAGAAGTCGATGGTCATCGCGGTCGCGCCGGTGACCAGGACCTCGGAGCCTGTCTTGTCCCCGAGTCCGTCGACGGTCGAGCGGATCTCCTTGACCGCTTCCTCGGTCTTGTGGTCGCTCGGACCGGTCGTCGGTACGACGTTGAAGATCGCGGTGTCGTCGCTCTTGTTGGCCTGCGCCGGCGCCACGGCCGCGACGCCGTCGATCTTGGCGATCTCCTTGCCGACCGTGTCGGCCGCCGCGGCGGCGCCCGCACCCTTGTCCTTGTCGACGGTGACCATCAGCGGGCCGTTGAAGCCCGCGCCGAAGGAGTCCGACAGGATGTCGTACGCCTTGCGCTGCGTGGTGTCCGGGGCGGACGTGCCCTCGTCCGGAAGGCCGAGCTCCAGGCTCGCCATCGGGACGGCGGCGGTTCCGAGGCCGACCACGGCGAGCAGCAGCACCGGAAGCGGGCGGCGCAGTACGAAGCGCGCCCAACGGGTACCCAGCTTCGGCTTGGCGTTCGGGTCCTGCAGCTCGGCCGGGGACTTCTTGCGGTCCTTGCGGCGCAGCACCTTCTTGCCCGCGAAGCCGAGCAGCGCGGGGATCATGGTGAGGGCGATGAGGACGGCGATCGCGACGGTGCCCGCCGCGGCCAGACCCATCTTGGTGAGGATCGGGATGTTGACGATCGCCAGGCCGGACAGCGCGACGATGACGGTGAGTCCGGCGAACACCACGGCGGAACCGGCCGTGCCCGTGGCGCGGCCCGCGGCGTCCTCCGGCTCGCGGCCGTCGGCTATCTCCGCCCGGAAGCGGGAGACGATGAAGAGGGCGTAGTCGATGCCGACCGCGAGGCCGATCATCATCGCCAGCGTCGAGGTGGTGGCGGAGAGGTCGAGGAGGCTGCCGAGTGCGGCGATGCCGGAGACCCCGATGCCCACGCCGATGATGGCGGTGAGCAGCGGCATGCCCGCGGCGACCATCGAGCCGAAGGTGATGATCAGGACGACCGCGGAGACCGCGATGCCGATGAGTTCGGCGGAGCCGCCCATCTCCTGCTCGGCCATGACCGCGTCACCGCCGGTCTCGACGGTGTAGCCCGTCTTACGGGTGTCGTCGGTGGCCTTGGTCAGCGCGTCGCGCGCCTTGTCGGTGAGCTCCTGGGCGTTGACCTTGTACGTGACGGACGCGTACGCGGTGGTGCCATCCTTGCTGACGGCGTTCGCCTTGAACGGGTCGGCGACCTCGGAGACCTGCGGGCCCTCGCCCAGGGTCTTGACCAGCTTCTCGACGTCACCCTTGGGGCCGGACTCGGTCAGCTTCTCGCCCTCGGGGGCGCGGATCACGACGCGGGCCGTGGCTCCCTCGGCGCTCGCGGCGGGGAACTTCTCGTCGAGGAGGTCGAAGGCCTTCTGGGACTCCGTTCCCGGCATGGAGAAGGAGTCTTCGGGCGCCGCGGGTGCCGCGGACGCGGAGAAGATGACAGCGACGAGCAGCACCACCCACGTCAGTGCCACATAGCGGCGTCGCCGGAAGGCGAGGCGGCCTAGTTTGTAGAGGAACGTAGCCACGGCGAAAGGGACCCCCGTCGGGATTGTCAGGCAGGGTGACTGTGCCCGGCGTCACATCGGTGCACGTCAGGGCGGTCAGCAGGTTCCCCTCTAATATCCGGGCAGGATCGACCCGGGAAGTCCGACTCTGAGCCGGACTATCGGCCCACGGTCGCTGTAGTGCTCGATACACAGGGTCATCCTCGGGGAGGAGATGTGATCACCTCGTGTAGGACCCCCGGAGAAGCCCACCGTGCCGGAAGCCTTGACTCCGCACCCTTGGCCGGTGGTTTCGGCCTGAACAACTCGCTCTCATACCAGGCCAATAGAGGCGATAAGGTTGCGAGTCAGCTCTCAGATAGTTGTCATACCCACCCAGGAGAACCTTTCGTGACTCTTGTCATTGCGCCGTCCGACGCAGCCGACACGCCCACCGACACCACGGCGGCCGCCGCGGCCGCCCCGTCGGCCGACGTGCCCGACCCGGTGGCCCGGGACGCCCGCGAGTTCGGGGCCTACGCGCGGACCGGCGGCTGGGCCTTCGCCCTGAAGGTCGCGCGCAGTGTGCGGCCCGGCGGACAGAGCCCGCAGGAGCAGGCCGCCGACGAGACGCCGAAGGTCTCGGCGAAGGAGTTCAGCGAGCTGGCCGGCTGCTCGGCCGACCGCGTCATGCGCTACTACAAGGCCTGGGACAAGGCGGCCGACGACGGTCTCGTCCCGCACTTCGAGACGCTCACGCCCGGCGTGGACATCGAACTTCCGGACGCCGACGCCTGGTTGACGTACTACACGTCCCGCTCCAGCGCCCTCACCCCGCGCGGCAACGCGATCACGGAGGCCGCCGAGGCCGAGGGCATCCGCCCCACCAAGGCACTGGAGGTGGCCGAGAACCCGACGGCGCTCAGGGCCGCGATCCTCGCCGACCCCGGCACCGCCGAGGCGGCGCGGAAGGCGCTGATGGACCGGCTCGACGAGGACCCGGCGCTGCGTACGGAGCTCGTCCGCGACATCGTCCGCGCCGACGACCTCAAGAAGGCGGTCGCGGCCGAGGCCAAGGCCGGCGACCGGGTCGACTACGTACGCCAGATCGTCGACAAGGGACAGGTCAAGACCCCGGCGGGCCAGCTCATCGACGCGCCAGCCGAGCTGAAGGAGGAGGCCGAGCGGCATCTGTCCCTCATCGACGAGCTGGACGACGGCGAGGACTCCGGCGAGTGGGCCCGCGAGGCGTACGACACCGTGAAGGACCTGGTCGCGCAGACCGTCCAGAGCGATCCGCAGCTGCGGGTCCAGGAGCGCCGCGCGAAGTTCTACAGCAGCCTGCAGAAGGCGACGAAGGTCTTCGAGGAGCTGACCTTCGACGACGCCGAGGTCGACGACATCTACGAGGACGACATGCTGCTGCGCCTCGAGGAGCTGCAGCAGTCGATCGCCGCGTGCATCTCGGCCCTTCAGGCCGCGACGGCGGGCTCCGCCCCCGCCGGTGCCGCCACTGTCGCCGCCGCTGCCGACGCCGTTGCCGTCTTCGACGACATGCCCGCCTTCGATGCCACGCCGGACACCGCGCAGGACGCCGGCTGACGACCGCGGACCCCCACTCCCCCGTACGTCCCGATGATGACCATGGGCCCCACCCGTAGCCCTGGAGTCGTACGGAATGACCCATACGCGGAGGGATTCGCCGCACCGCGCATAGCTCGTAGCTTCTTGATCAACGTACGGAGACCGGCGTACGGAGTTGATCGAGAGGTCATGGATCTATGCACGGCAAGGCATTCGCGCCCGAGTACCAGGGGGAACTGGGCTCGGCACTTGGAGTGAACTCCTCCTACGAGGAGGTGCACGCGGCGGCGGGCCGCGCCCTCTCCCATGCGGACACCGCACTGGAGAGGGCGCGCGCCGCACTCGCCCTCGCCGAGGCGGGACGGCGGCTCGGCCGGGTGGACGAGGCACGCGCCGCCTGGCGGGAGAGTTACCGCAGCGCACGTGCGGCGGGGGACGCCGGCGCCATGGCCTGGGCGCTGTGGAGCGGCGGCACGCTCGCCCGCCAGTGCGGGCAACTGCGGCTCGCCCGGCGGCTGCTCGCCTGGGGGGTCACGCTCGCGGCCGACAGCGGGGAACGGCTCGCCCATGGCTATGCGCTGGCCGGGCTCGCCGAGACGGGACGTATCCAGGGCGATTACGCGGCCGTCGCGGCGCTGCACGAGCAGCTGCTCGAACAGGGCCGGGCGCACGGCGAGGCGCGGCACATGGTGTGGGCGATGTCCGGCATAGCGCAGATGCGGCGCAACGCCGGCGACCATGCCGAGGCCCTCGAACTGTTCACCGAGTGCGTCCGGATCGCGACGGACGCGCAGGACGCGCGGGGGCGCGCCTGGTCGCTGCGCGGGGTCGCCGACGTCCTGTCGCTGCGCGGCGAGACGGAGCGGGCCCTTGAACTCCTGTCGGAGGCGGAGGTCATCTGCCGCGCCATGGATCTGGCGAGCGCGCTCGCCTACAACCACAAGATGCGCGGCAACGTCCTGTACCGGGACGGGAGTTACGGGGCGGCGCGCGAGACGTACGCCATCGCGCTCGAGGAGTTCCGTGCCATGCGGGAGCCGCGCGGCATCGCCCTTTCACGGCTCGGCCTGGTGAAGTCACGCGCCCGGCTCGGCCGCGACCGGGCCGAGACACTGGCCGAACTCGCCGAGCTGGAGCGGGACTTCACCAGGATCGGGCTGCGGCAGGCGCGCGAGATGGCCGTCGCCTTCCGGTCGGAGATCGACGCGGAGGAAGGTACGGAGCTCAGCTCGGCGACGCGTCGGTGACGCCCGTGCCATCAGCGGCGTCGGTGCCGTCCGTGAGCGTGATGCGGATGCCCACCGTCCCGTCGAGGCCGCGCCGGAGCCTGCTGCCGAGCAGGGTCAGCCTGCCGATCAGGCCGTACTTGCGGGTGATGAGGGTGCGGTAGCGGGCCGTCTGCGCGGGGTGGCAGATCTCGGCGGTGGCGGGGATCTGCTCGCCGGTGGGATTGCCCCGTGCATCACAGGGGCCGACCAGGACGTCGGCGCGGTTGCGGATCCGCTTGACTTTCCAGGAGTCCGCGACGGTCCAGACGCCAAGGGCGGTGCCGTCCTGCACCACCCAGACGGGGGTCGGCACCAGGGTGCCGTTCCTGCGGTAGCTGGTGACCAGCAGATACTTCCCCGCACCGAGCCGCCGCGCCGTCGCCTCGTCCATGTCCCCGCTCCAGAGCTCTGTGTCGATGCCGGCCCCGCTGCGCACCGACGTTGGTTGCGCGATCTTACGCATGTCTACTATCTGTTCGAGGCATGGTGGACGTGTCTACTGGCAGTTGGGGGATGGTTGATCATGGCCAGAGCGAAGGTGCTCCGCGGGCTCGTGCTCGCGATGGGGTACGCGTGTGTGGCGATCGGGCTCTTTCACGTGCTGCTCGGGAACGCCTCGATCCCGGGCGCGGAATCGGCCGGTGCGACGATCGACAGCCTCGGGCGGTTCTTCGGCGCGATCTTCGCGGGGTACGGCCTCGCCTGGCTCTGGGCGGCCCGCCAGTCGCCGATCCCCGCGGCGGCGGTGCGGGTGCTGACCGGAGTGTTCCTGCTCGGCGCGCTCGGGCGGCTGCTCTCGCTGGCTGTGGACGGCTGGCCGCACGACTTCCAGGTCGCCCTTGGCGTGCTCGAACTGGTGCTGTCCCCGCTGCTCTTCTGGCTCGCGGACGCCGAGGAGAAGGCGCTCCGGGGCCGGGTCACACAGGTAGAGCCGCAGTCGCCCTGAGCAGATCCCGCACCAGGTCGAAGTCGATGTTCTCCGCCTTGCGGAACCGCAGGCAGCCCTTGCCCATGTCGTGTCCGGCAAGACGCTCCTCGAAGGCCTCGCGCACCTCGCCGCGCAGGAGGTAGAAGGAGACGTACTGCTTCTGGGCGGCGAAGGCGATCTCGGCGGTGCCGTTCCGCGCGTACGCGGGCATCCCGTACGCCATGACCTCGTCGAAGCCCGGCAGCTCCGCCAGGCAGAGCTCCCGCAGCCGGGTCAGGGCGGGCCTGCGCCCGTCGGGGACCTCGGCGAGGTAGCCGGTCACGTCTTCAGCCGCGCTCTGCACCATTCCCCGAGGGTAGGCCGGGACGCCCCGGCGGGCGTGCCCGGTCCTGCCGGTTTGTATCCTCGGCAGGCAGGACGGAAGCCCCCCGGCGCCAGTACGGGCCGCGCCACCAGCAGTGAGAGGACACACCCATGACCACCGAGCTGAGCGCCGACGCCCTGAGCGGGCTCCGCGAGCGGGCCCTGCAGGACTACGAGGCCCTTGTCGCCCGCGGGCTCAAGCTCGACCTCACGCGGGGCAAGCCGGCGCCCGAGCAGCTCGACCTCTCCGACGACCTGCTGAGCCTGCCGGGCGGGCGGCACACCGCCGCCGACGGCACGGACGTACGCAACTACGGCGGCCTGCAGGGCCTGCCCGAGCTCCGCGAGATCTTCGCCGGTGTGCTGCAGGTGCCGGCCGGGCAGCTGCTCGCGCTCGGCAACTCCAGCCTGGAGCTGATGCACGACTGCCTGGTGCACGCCCTGCTCAGCGTGCTGCCGGGGGCCGAGTCGCGCTGGGTGGACCAGGAGCGGATCGCTTTCCTGTGCCCGGCGCCCGGCTACGACCGTCACTTCGCGCTCTGCGAGCGGTTCGGGATCGACATGATCCCGGTGCCGATGACGGCCGACGGCCCGGACATGGACGTCGTGGAGCGCCTCGTCGCCGAGGACCCGGCGGTCAAGGGCATCTGGTGCGTCCCGAAGTACAGCAACCCCGACGGTGTCACGTACAGCGACGAGACCGTGGCGCGCCTTGCCCGCATGGAGACCGCCGCGGCCGACTTCCGGATCTTCTGGGACAACGCGTACGCCGCCCACCACCTCACCGACGAGCCCGCCGAGATCGCCGATCTGCTCGCCGCCTGCGCGGACGCGGGCCACGCCGACCGCGCCTTCGTGTTCGGCTCCACCTCGAAGATCACCGCCGCGGGCGCGGGCGTCGCCTTCTTCGGCTCGTCCCCGGCGAACGTGCAGTGGCTGGTCGCCAACAACTCCAAGCGGTCGATCGGCCCTGACAAGATCAACCAGCTGCGGCACGTCCTGTTCCTGCGGGACGCCGAGGGTGTGCGGGCCCACATGGAGCGCCAGCGCGCGCTGCTCCAGCCGAAGTTCGAGACGGTTGCCCGGATCCTGGACGCCGAGCTCGGCTCGACCGGGCTTGCCCGGTGGACCGACCCCAAGGGCGGCTACTTCGTCACCCTGGAGGTGCCGGACGGCTGCGCGAAGGAGGTCGTGCGCCGTGCCGCCGACGCGGGCATCGTGCTGACCCCGGCCGGCGCCACCCACCCGTACGGTGACGACCCGCGCGACGCCACCATCCGCATCGCGCCCAGCTACCCCGGGCTCACGGAGCTGGAGCAGGCCATCGAGGGTCTGACCGTGTGCGTGCGGCTCGTGGGGTACGAGAAGCAGGCGAGCTGAGCGCTCCGCTGGAAGACCGGTACGAAATCCGCGGGTCGCATGTGGCTGGTCGCGCCCACGCGGCGAAGCCGCACATGTCACGGCCCCGCGCCCCTTCGGGGCACGGAACCGCGTCGACTTGAAAACCGTGTTCATTTAGCATGGGGGCTCCACCCGGCACCGTTCCGCCAAGGAGCCCCCCATGAGCCATGCCCGGCCGGCGGCCCCGCCGGCCTCGCGGGACAGCCGCGCCGCCGAGCGGGGCCTGCGCAGGACTCGGCAGCGCACCGCCGTCCTCGAAACCCTTGGCCGATGCCAGGACTTCGTCTCCGCGCAGGAACTGCACGCCGTGCTGGCCGCCTCCGGCAGCACGGTCGGGCTGACCACGGTCTACCGCACCCTGCGCGAGCTGGGCCGCGCGGGACTCGTCGACGTCGTACGCGACGAAGGCGGCGAGCGGCTGTATCTGCAGCGGCCCACGGACGAGCACAGTCACTACCTGATCTGCCGCTGCTGCGGGCGCAGCCAGCCGGTCGACGCCGAGGTCGTCGAGCGGTGGGCCGAGCGCCTCGGCGAGAGCACCGGCTTTGCCGGCCTGGAGCACACCCTCGAACTGAGCGGCGTCTGCGCCGGCTGCCAGGCCGCCGATGAGACCACTCCATGCCGCCAGGCGCCGGCCAGGAATACTGCGGCCATGAATGCGCGTACAGACGAGTCGCCGGTGAAGCTTCCCGCCCCGGCCTGGGCCCTGCGGGCCGCCGAGCCCACGGACGTCGAGGTGATCGCCGAGCTGCGGGCGACGGTGATGCGCCCGGATCTGGAGCGGCTCGGCCGGTTCGACGAGCACCGGGTGCGCCAGCGGCTGCGGGACTCCTTCTCGCCGCGCCACACCTCGGTCATCGTCATCGACGGCGCCTTCGCGGGCTGCGTCACGCTGCGTCCCGCCGATGACGGGCAGTGGCTCGAGCACTTCTATCTCGACCCCGCGCTTCAGGGCCGAGGCCTCGGCTCGGCCGTGCTGCGGACGCTGCTCGACCGGACCGACGCCGCCGGCGACCTCGTCCGCCTGAACGTCCTGCAGGGCAGCGCCGCCAGGCGGCTGTACGAACGCCATGGGTTCAGCGTCGAGGAGCAGGACCCGATCGACGTGTACATGGTGCGTCCGCCGGGGGCCTAGCGAAGGCGTGACGGCCGGGCGTCCGCTCGCAGCGGCCGCACCAATTGGCCCAAGCCGGCGGCCCGCAAATGGTCCAGGGACCGAACCACTCAGCTGCCTAACCTCTCCCCATCAGGACATTCGCCAGACGGCCCAACCGCCGCTGACCTGGGGAGAGTTGTGCCGCATCAGATCCTTCCGCCGGCCGGAGCGCCACGTGTTCTCGCCGTCGCCCAGCTGAGCAACTCACTGGGCGACGGCGCGTACTACGTGACCTCGGCCCTCTACTTCACCCGCGTCGTCGGCCTCTCCCCCACCCAGATCGGGCTCGCGCTCACCATCGCCTGGGCGATCGGTTCCGTCACCGGTGTCCCGCTGGGCGCGCTCGCCGACCGGCAGGGGCCGCGCGGAACGGCCGTGCTGCTCGCCCTGGCCACCAGTGCGTCGGTCGGCTCCTTCCTGTTCATCCGGTCCTTCGTTCCCTTCCTCCTCGCCGCCGTCCTGTACGCCGTCGCGCAGTGCGGGCTCGCCGCGGCGCGGCAGGCGCTGCTCGCCGGACTCGTGGAGCCATCGGCGCGTACGGGCGTCCTCGCCCGCCTGCAGTCGACGCTCAACGCCGGGCTCGCCGTGGGCGCCGCGCTCGGCGGTCTCGCCCTGCGCCATGACACGCGTGAGGCGTACCTGGCGGTCTTCGCGCTGGACGCGGCCGGTTTCCTGCTCTGCGCGGTCACGCTGCTGCGGCTGCCCGTGGTGCCGGGCTCCGCGGCCCGTGCGAAGGGCGAGCCGCGCCTCGCGGTGCTCCGGGACCGGCCCTACGCCGTCGTCACCGCGCTCAACGCGGTTCTGCTGCTGCGGATGCCACTGCTGAGCCTCGCCGTTCCGCTGTGGATCGTGGAGCGGACCAACGCGCCGAGCTGGCTTGTCTCGGCGCTCTTCGTCCTCAACACCCTTGCGGTGATGGCCTTCCAGGTCCGGATGGCCCGTGATGTCGGCGGACCGCGCACGGCGACCCGCGCGGTGCGGCGCTCCGGCCTGGTCATGCTCGCGTCGTGCGTGGTCTTCGCCTGCTCGGCCGCGGGCCTGCCGGTGTGGGCGACGGTGGCGGTCCTCGCCGTGGGGGCCGTGCTCCAGGTCGTCGCCGAGATGCAGCAGTCCGCGGGCTCCTGGCAGCTCGGCTTCGACCTGGCCCCCGCGCACCAAGTGGGCCAGTACCAGGGCTTCTTCGGCACCGGCGTCCCCGTCGCCCGCACCCTCGGACCGCTCCTGCTCACCTGGCTCCTGGTGATGTGGGGCGTCCCGGGATGGCTGCTCCTGGGAGGCGTCTTCCTCGTCGCCGGCCTTGCGATGGGGCCGGCGGTGCGCTGGGCGGAGGCGCCCCGAAGGGGCGCGGGGAACTGCGCGACCAGCCACGACGGACCCGCCCCCGAGGGTCTGGCCGCCGACACCCCCTAGGAACCCGCCCCCGTCACGCTCTGACCGCCGTCGTACGGAAGCGCGCCGCGTACGCGGACGGTGTCGTCCCCAGGTGTCGGGCGAAGGCCCTGCGCAGCGTCTCGTCGCTGCCGAGGCCGCTGCGTTCGGCCGCGTCCGTGACACCGGCGCCGCGTTCGAGGAGCATGCGGGCTGCCTCGAAGCGGAGGGACTCCACGTACGCGGCCGGGGTGGTGCCGAGCTGCCGGCTGAAGAGGCGGGTCAGGTGGCGGGGGCTGACCGCGGCCTTCGCGGCCAGGGCGGCGAGGCGGTGGTCGGCCGCCGGGTCGGCCGCGATCGCGTCCAGGAGCGGGCGGAGCACCGGGTGGCCGGTCGCCGGGGTGCGCGATGCGGCGGAGAACTGGGACTGCCCGCCCGGCCGTTGCAGGAAGACGACGAGGTCACGGGCGACCCGGCGGGCGAGGTCGGGACCGTGGTCCTGCTCGACCAGGGCCAGGCAGACGTCGATGCCCGCCGTGACCCCGGCCGAGGTGAAGACCGGGCCGTCCTGGACGTAGATGGCGTCCGCCGTCACGTCGGTGTCCGGGTACAGCCGGGCGAGTTGCGCCGCGTGCTCCCAGTGCGTAGTGGCCCGGCGCCCGCGCAGGAGGCCCGCGGCGGCGAGCGCGAACGCTCCCGTACACACGGAGGCCAACCGCCGGGCAGCGTCGGCCAGTTGGCCCACAAGCTCGACGAGTTCGGCCCGTCCGGCGAACGTGACGCGTTCGGCGTGGCCCGGCACGATCAGGGTGTCCGCACGGCGCACATCGGCCGCCGGCAGGTCGGCCGCGATCCGCAGTCCGGTCGACGTCGTGACGTCCTGCCCGTCGGGGGTGCAGACCCGCACCACGTAGCCGCCTCCGGTGTAGCGGGCGGCGGTGGTGAAGACCTCCAGCGGTGCGGCGACGTCGAGCAGGCGTACGCCGTCGAAGGCGAGGACGTACACGTGGTGGGGGCGGGGTCGGTCCGGCTCCTTGGGCACGGGTCCACGGTAGCCGGAGAGCGTGTCCAGATGTGTGGGGTACCTGTCCGCAGGGACATGGCCGTGCGGTGCCCGCCGCGAGCAGGCTGGATCCCACCAAGAAGAAGGAGTCACTCCATGAACGCCACCGACACCTCCACCGCCGCCGGAATCTCCGTCCCCGACACCGCCCTCGCCGCCGCGGCCACCGAGCTGGTGCGGGACACGACCAGCGAGCTGCTCTACCACCACTCCCGCCGCGTCTTCTGGTTCGGCAGCCTGCAGGGCGCTCGACGCGGGCTGAGCTTTGATCCCGAACTGCTCTACATCGGGGCGATGTTCCACGATTTGGGCCTGGCCGAGCGGTTCCACGGCAGCGGCCGCCGCTTCGAGGTGGACGGGGCCGACGAGGCGCGGCGCTTCCTGCGGAGCCACGGCGTTCCCGCGGACGGCGTGCGCCGGGTGTGGACGGCCATCGCCCTCCACACGACGCCGGGCGTCCCCGAGTTCATGGAGCCGGAGGTCGCACTGGTCACCGCCGGCGTCGAGTACGACGTCCTGGGCATCGGCTACGACGACCTGACGGCCGAGGACCGTGCCGCGATCACCGCGCTGCACCCGCGCCCCGACTTCAAGCGGCGCATCCTGGAGGCGTTCGCCGAGGGCGTCGCGCCCAAGCCGGAGACCGCCTTCGGCAATGTGAAGGCCGATGTCCTCGCGCACTTCGTCCCGGGCCACACCCGCGGCGACTTCGTCGAGGTGATCCGGAACTCCCCTTGGGCGGAGTAGGCGGAGCAGGCGGAGCAGTCGGAAGTGTCAACTCGGGGTTGACGGTCGCAGGACTGTCAACCTACGGTTGACACATGACGCAGCCCTCGCATCCCATCCGTCTCGACGACCTCATCGACGCCATCAAGAAGGTCCACACCGACGCCCTCGACCAGCTCACCGACGCCGTCATCGCCGCGGATCACCTCGGCGACGTCGCGGACCACCTCATCGGCCACTTCGTGGACCAGGCCCGGCGCTCGGGCGCCTCCTGGACGGACATCGGCAAGAGCATGGGCGTCACCCGGCAGGCCGCGCAGAAGCGGTTCGTGCCCAAGGATCCCGGCGACGCGTCCGATCTCGATCCCGGGCAGGGATTCAGCCGCTTCACCGAGCGGGCCAGGAAGGTGGTCATGGCCTCGCAGGAGGAGGCGCGGGCCGGTGGCAACGCCGAGATCGGCACCGCTCATCTCACCCTCGGCCTGCTCACCGAAGCGGACGCGCTCGCCGCGAAGGCGATCGTCGCGCAGGGCGTGGACCTCGATGTCGTACGCGAGAGGATCACCGACGCCCTGCCGCCCGCGGTCGGCGAGGTGCCCGACCTCATTCCGTACGACGCGCCCGCGCGGAAGGTCCTCGAACTGACCTTCCGTGAGGCCCTGCGCCTCGGCCACAACTACATCGGCACCGAGCACCTGTTGCTCGCGCTCCTCGAGGCGGAGGACGGAGCGGGCGCGCTCGCGGGCCTCGGCATCGACAAGGCGACCGCCGAGGCGAACATCGTGCAGGCCGTGGAGGCGATCCGCGCCGCCCACGAACAGGCCTGACACCAGCGGCAGTTCAGGCCCGGCCCTCCCGTTCGGCGGCGGCGAGCACCCGCGCCGCCTCCCGGACGGCCGCCGCGTTCGCCTTGCCCTGCCGGGAGCCCGCCAGCTTCGCCTTGATGTGGTCGCGTACGAGGATCGGTTCGTAGGCCAGTTCATCGGCGGCGTCCAGATGGCTGGGCAGGGTGGCGATGACCGCGTCGACGTTGCCGTCGTGGAAGTACGCGGCGGAGCGCCGCCGGACGATGCCGCCGTCGACGATCGGCGGCTTGACGCGGTGCAGCGTGGACATCCAGCGGTCGTTGGTGAGCCGGGCGGTGAGGTCGCCGACGTTGACCAGGAGCGCGCCGTCGACGGGGGTCACGTCATGCCACACCTCGTCGGCCCCGAGCACCTGCAGCCCGGCGACCTGGTCCGCCCACAACACGGTGACCAGGCCGAAGTCGGTGTGCTCACTCATGCCGATCAGGTCGCCGTCGAGGGCGACGGTCCCTTCCGGCAGCGCGTAGTTGTTCATGCGCAGTACATCGATGGAGTGGTCGGTGAGCGGCTCGAAGAAGTCCGGCCGCTCCCCCAGGGCGTCGGCGAAGATCCGGGTGAGGGTGCGGGCCACCCGGCCCGCCTGCTCGAAGTAGCCCCGCACCGCGGGTTCGAAGCCGGGGACCTCGGCGGGCCAGACGTTGAGTCCGTAGTCGTCCTCGGAGAGGTCGAGTCCGGGGAACGAGCGGGCTTCCGTGCCGATGTTGAACGCTTCGAAGAAGTCGTTCATGCGCGCCGCGGACTCGACGCCGAGGCTCAGGCTGAGCGATTCACTCCTGGGTGGGCTGTAGCCGCGGTTCGCCCCGGTGACCCGGTACGCCTTCTTCGCCGACAGAGGCAGGACGAAGAAGGCGTCCACGGCGCCGGTCAGGCCGTCCAGGATCGCGTCGGGGATGCCGTGGCCGAGGATCTGGACGAAGCCGACGCGCGCGCAGGCGTCGTCGATCTCCCGTGCCACGCGGGCGCGTTCGGCCTCTGGGCCGCCGTCCGCCACGTACGGCGTGATGTCGATGACGGGCACCGCGAACGGCCCGGAGGGCTCAGTCGTGGACCGGGACATGGGCGGCTCCTGTCGTGGGCGTCGGCGCGATGCTACGGGGAGCGGAGACATCGGCGCGGCGGCGCGCGGCGCGGGTGGCGCCGCGCTCAAGCCCCTTCAGGCACCGGCGCGTTCCGCCTCCAGCCTGCGCAGCCGTTCGGCGTCGCAGACTCGGGGGCAGGTTCCGCACGCGTCGGCGGCCGGGATCGTGTAGTAGAGGCAGCAGCCCAGGCGCGTCCGGGTCGGATGGCGCGCCCCGTCACGGGTCGCCAGATGCCGGAAGGCGGCGCCGCCGGGGAAGGGCTCGACGGGTCCGGGAAGCAGGGCGTCGACGGCCCGCAGCGACTCCTCCTCCTGGCCGAGCATCCGGCCCAGGTACCAGATCCCGGAGATCAGATCGTCGCCCGCCATGCCCCACAACGCCCGTGGCCCGCGCCGCAGTTGAGGGCCGATCGCATCGAGCAGCGGCCGCATGTGCGCGACCACCGCCGCGCGCAGTTCGGTGCGCAGCGACTCCTCGTCCGGCAGCACACGCACGCCGGGGAGTCCGGCGGCCGGGTCGTCGGGGAAGCAGGCGAAGGAGCCGGGGACGACCTCGAAGTCCCCGGTCGTCAGGCCGACCCGCACGTCGGCGGGCCGGATGCGCGGCACGCGCCGTTCCAGGTACCACGCGCCGCTCATCAGCAGCGAGACGGACCAGAGATAGCCGTGCAGCGCGCGGGACGCGGCGACGTCCGGACGGGGCGTGTGGTCATGGCCGGCCCGGATGCGGGCGGCCTCGGCCTCGACGAACGCCGTGCGGGCGTCCTGCCGTTCCGCCAACTCCGCACCGGTGAGCCACCCTTGACCCGCGGGGAAGCCGGGTTTCGCGACCGTGACGGCAAGCGTCTCGCACCGCGCGGCGAGCCTCTGGTAGGTCGCGGCAAGCAGGGCGGCGGGGCTCAGGGCGGTGGCGGTCGGCGCCATCGCCGGGGCCACGGTCAGCGGCACTCGTACTCCTCGGTGGGCAGGGCAGGTTGATCGGTCGTCCGTCGGCGGAACCATCCACCGCGACAAAGTAAGGCTTACCTTATTTCTCGCCGTCGCGCCTCTTCGGGAGGGCGCGCCGCACACCGTCACCGCCACACGTGACCCTTCACTCACAGCCGGTTGACAGCTTTAGGTATGCCTAACCTAAACTCCTCCCTCGTGTCCAAGATCGATCAGGCCGCCCCACCGGGCGGTCTCTCCGCACGGCGGATCCCCCTACTCCTCGCCGGATTCGGCGCGTTGGTGCTGTGCGCCGCGCTGAGCCTGGCCCTGGGGTCACGCCCGGTGCCGCTGTCCACGGTGGCCGACGCCCTCTTCGGCGACGCCCAGGGGCGGGACGCGATCGTGGTAACGGGGCTGCGGCTGCCGCGCACCGTCGTGGCGCTCGCCGTCGGCGCCGCACTCGGCGTGGCAGGAGCGGTCGCCCAGGGCATCACCCGCAACCCGCTCGCCTCGCCGACCACCCTCGGCATCAACGCGGGCGCGGGCTTCGCGGTGGTCGTCGCCATCTACACCCTCCATCTCACCCAGCCCATCGAGTACCTCTGGTTCGCCTTCGCCGGAGCCGCCGGGGCCGGGATGCTCGCCCAGCTTCTGGCCCGCCGCGCCGGCGATCTCGACCCGGTGCGGCTCGCCCTCGGCGGCGTGGTGCTGCAGATGGTGCTCCTGTCCTGGACGCAGGCCGTGATGCTGGCCAGCGAACGCACCCTGGACGAGGCCCGCTTCTGGCTCGCGGGGTCCCTTTCCGGGCGCACCCTCGACGTGCTCTGGCCGGTGCTTCCCACCCTCGTCATCGGCCTGGTCGTGGCCCTCGCGATCTCGCCCGCCCTCAACGCCCTCGCCCTGGGCGACGATTCGGCGCAGGCGCTCGGCGTGCCGGTGGCCAGGATCCGGGTGACCGGCGGGATCGCGGTCGTGCTGCTCGCCGGTTCGGCGGTCGCGATCGCCGGGCCCGTGGCCTTCATCGGGCTCGCCGCCCCGCACCTGGTGCGGCTCGCGGTCGGCTCCGACCACCGGCTGCTCGTACCGGGCTGTCTGATCGCAGGACCCCTGCTGCTCCTGGCCGCCGATGTGCTCGGCCGGGTCGTCGTGCGCCCCTCCGAACTGGAGGTCGGCATCGTCAGCGCCTTCCTCGGCGCACCGCTCCTCGCGGTCCTCGCCCGGAAGGTGGCCCGATGACCGCCCTCGCCGTACGTGAGGTCAAGGCCGCGCCGACCGGGGCGCGCGCCCGGCAGCGCCGCCGCGTCGCGCTGCTCGCCCTCTGCGCCGTCGCCCTCCTCTTCGTCCTGGTCACGCTCGCCCTGACGACCGGGCAGATTCCTCTTTCCGCCTCCGTCGCGCTGCGCGGCCTGGTCGGTCTCGGCGACCCCGGCGATGTCCTCGTCGTACAGGACTTCCGGGCGCCCCGGATGACCGCCGCGGTCATCGCCGGTGTCGGGCTCGGCATCGCCGGGTCGCTGCTGCAACGCGTGTTCCGCAACCCCCTCGCGTCGCCCGACGTAATGGGCGTGACCGGCGGTGCCTCCTTCGGCGCCGTGGTGCTGCTCGCCACCGGGGCGTCGCAGACGCTGATCCCGGTGGCCGCGCTCGGCGGCGGGCTGCTCGCCGCGCTGCTGCTCGGGGTGTTCGGCTGGCGCTCGGGGCTCACCGTCACGCGGCTCGTGCTCGTCGGCCTCGCCGTCCAGGCAGGTCTGGCCGCCGCGGTGAACCTCATGGTCGTCCGCTTCCCCGCCGAGCTCGCGAGCTCCGCACTGCAGTGGACCACCGGCTCCCTCTACGGGCGCACCTGGACCGAAGTCGGCGCAGCGGGAGGCGCGGTGGCGCTCGCTCTGCTCGCCGCGTTCGCCCTGCAGCGGCGGCTCGCCGTCCTGGATCTGGGCGACGAGTCGGCGGGCGGGCTCGGCCTGAACCCCTCCACCGCGCGGCTCCAACTCCTGGTCACCGCCATCGTCCTGGCCTCGCTTGCCGCCGCGCTCACCGGCCCCGTGGCGTTCGTCGCGCTCGCGGTGCCGCATCTGGTGCGGTTCGTCGCGGGCCCGCCGACGCCGGGGACGCTCGCGCTGACGGGTCTCGCGGGCGCCGTCCTGCTGCTCGCGTCGGACCTGTTGGTGCAGCACCTGCTGCCGGTGTCCGGGCTTCCGGTCGGTGTCGTCACCGCGACGCTCGGCGCCCCCTGGCTCCTAGTCCTGATGATCCGCCAGAGCAGGCCCGTCAACCGGAGTGCCGCATGAGCCCCACCCAGACGTCCACGCAGAAGTCCCCCGCCGGCGCGTCCCCCGCCAACCAGCTCTCCACGCACGGGCTCGACCTGCGCTACGGCGAGAAGGTCATCGTCGGCGGCCTCGACGTGACGCTGCCGGGCGGCGCCGTCACCGCCATCGTCGGCCCCAACGCCTGCGGCAAGTCGACGCTGCTCAGGGGCCTCACCCGCCTGCTCGCCCCGGCCGGCGGCAGCGTGGCCCTGGACGGCGCGGACATCCACCGCATGTCGGCGCGTGCCCTTGCCCGCCGGATGGGCCTGCTGCCGCAGCAGCCGGTCACGCCCGACGCCATCACCGTCGAAGCGCTCGTACGCCTGGGCCGCTACCCGCACCAGACCTTCCTCAGCCCCTGGTCCAAGGCCGACCAGGCGGCGGTGGACGCGGCCTTGGAGCGCACCGGCACCGCCGAGCTCCGCGACCAGTCGGTGGACCGGCTCTCCGGCGGCCAGCGCCAGCGCGCCTGGATCGCCCTCGCGCTCGCCCAGGACACCGAACTGCTTCTCCTTGACGAGCCGACCACCTTCCTCGATCTGCGGCACCAGCTCGACGTACTCGATCTGGTGGCCGATCTGCACGCCGAGGCGGGCCGCACCGTGGTGATGGTGCTGCACGACCTCGGGCAGGCCGCCCGGTACGCGGACCATCTGGTCGTCCTCAAGGACGGGCAGCTGGCCGCCGCGGGCAGGCCCGCCGACGTACTCGACGCCGACCTCGTCAAGGACGTGTTCGACGTCGACTGCCGGGTCATCCCCGACCCGGAGACCGGCACCCCGCTGGTCGTTCCGAAGGGCAGGGCCGCCCGTCACACGTCGGGTGATCCGGCCGTCCCCGCCTGATCACCCGCTCCGGCGCCCCACCGCCTCTTGAGTCCCGTCCCCATTTCCGCTCACAGCAAGGGAAACCACCCTCATGAACACCAGTACCGTCCCGCGCGGTCTGCGCAGGCTCAGTGCCGTCCTGCTCACCGTCGTCCTCGGCACCGGCACCCTCGCCGCGTGCGGCGGTGACTCCGAGAAGGACGACAAGGGCAAGTCGGACGCCGCCGCCGACGCCGGTTTCCCGCGCACCATCAAGCACGCGATGGGCAGCACCGAGATTCCCGCCGCCCCGCGGAAGGTCGTCGTCCTGGACACCGGCGAGCTCGACGACGTCACGCTGCTCGGCATCAAGCCGGTCGGCGCGGTCTCCCCGCACTTCAAGACCGCGGGCGGCTTCCCCTCGTACCTCAAGGACAAGATCGGCGGAGTGAAGGACGTCGGCCCGATGGAGGAGCCGAACCTGGAGCTGATCGCCTCGCTCAAGCCCGATCTGATCCTGTCCTCCAAGGTCCGGCACGAGAAGGTCTACGACAAGCTCAAGGCCATCGCCCCGACCGTCTTCACCGAGACCACCGGTGCTCCCTGGAAGGAGAACCTGAAGGTCCACGCCAAGGCGCTCGGCAAGGAGAAGCAGGCCGACACCGCGATGGCGGGCTACGAGTCGCGCGCCAAGGCCCTCGGCGAGTCCATCAAGAAGAAGTACAAGGGCAAGATGCCGTCGGCCTCGGTCGTCCGCTTCATCGCGGGCCCGACCCGGCTCTACCAGAAGTCCTCGTACAGCGGCATCGTGCTCGACGACATCGGCCTGACCCGCCCGGCCTCGCAGAACTCGGCCGACCCCGAGAAGCCGATGCTGGACGTCAGCCCCGAGCAGATCGACAAGGCCGAGGCCGACCTGATCTTCGTGACCGTCGCCGACGAGCCGGACAAGACCCAGCAGAAGGACGTCACGTCCAACCCCGTCTGGAAGGACCTGAAGGCCGTCAAGCAGGACAAGGTCTTCACCGTCCCGGACGAGACGTGGATGTCGGGCATCGGCGTCCAGGCCGCGGAGCACGTCCTTGAGGACGTCGCGAAGGCCACCGGCGCCGAACTGCCCAAGAAGTAGGCAGGCGTCACGGGGCGGACCCTCCCGACGACCCCACCGTCCGACGGTCCGCCCCACCATCCCCCCACCTCACACGCACCCACGCCACGCGTCTTTGTGCACACCCGGAAGTGGACTCGCCCATGCGGCTGTACGTCCTTGCCCGCAACCCCACCGACTCGGTCACCGAAGGCTTCCTGCCCGCCGCGCGCCGGCTCGGTCTCGACATCACGCTCCTCACCGACCAGCCCGGCTCCCATCGGAGCGGGCACCCGGACCTGGAGATCCTGGAGTGCGACGTACGCGACTTCCGCGCCGTCGTCAGCCGGATCTCGACGCATCACTCCCCCGACGCGATCTTCAGCAACAGCGACCACCTCCAGACCCAGACCGCCCTGGCCGCCGAGTACTTCGGGCTGCCCGGCAAGGACTGGCGGGTGACGCTGCGCGCCAAGGACAAGGCGCAGATGCGCCGCCATCTCACCGCCACGGGCGTCGACGCGGTGTGGTCGACGGAGCTCGCCGCCGGGCAGGATCCGGCCGGACTCGCCGACCTCGACGTGCCCTACCCCTGCGTGGTCAAGCCCCGTGAGGGAGTGGCGAGCGAGGACGTGGTCCTCGTCGAGGAGCCGGCGCAGCTCCTGAAGCGGTGCGCGGAGATCCAGGCCCGGCGCCCGGACACGGCGATCGTCGTCGAGGAGTTCCTCGCCGGAGAGCTGTGCACCCTGGAGACGCTCGGCGACGGCCTGCGGCGCCATGTCCTCGGCGGCTTCCGGACGCGGCTGTCGCCACCGCCGTACTTCATCGAGGAGCGGCTCGCCTTCGAGCCCGCGCATCCGGAGCCGGTGGTCACCCAGGTGCTCGCCCAACTGGACGCGCTGGGCGTGGGGTTCGGCGCCTGCCACACGGAGTTCGTGGTCGCGGACGGCCGGGCGCGGCTCATCGAGGTCAACTACCGCGCCATCGGTGACCAGTGCGATCTGCTCCTCGCGCAGCTGCTGGGCATCCCGCTCTTCGAGCACATCCTCCGTACGCATCTGGGCGAGCCGCTCCCCGCTGATCTCGGCGCGCGGACCGACGGCCGGGCGGTCCTCGACTATCCCTGCGCCCAGCGGTCCGGGACGCTGACGGCGGCCCCCGAGGCGGCCGACATCGATCTGGACGGGGTGCGCCTGACGTACCGTCCGCTGCGCGGGATCGGCGAGCGGCACGAGATCCAGGGCACCAACCGCGACCTCCTCGGCGTCGTGCGCGCCATCGGCACCGACCAGAACACGGTGGACCGGGCGGTCGCCGATTTCGTCGCCGCACAGCGCTGGGAGATCACCCCGTGACGCGCCCCACGGGCCTCGCGCCGGTCGCCGGGGTCGAGGCCGAACTCCTGCTGCGCGTCCTGAGCGCGCTCCTTCGGGAGGACGTGGTGGGGTGGCGGACCCGGAGCGAGCCCGTGCGGCGAGCGGACGGGGAGTGGCTGCGCCTCGGGCACCGCGCCGGCGACGCCCTGCTGATGGCGGTCCACGAGGACGGCTTCCAGAGTGCGTACGCCGCCCGGCTCCCGCTGCTCCTGCGCGAGTCCGACGGCATCGCGCTCGACAACGCGGAGTCGATCCTCGGCGCGCTCGGCGAGCTCGCCGAGCCCGTCGACCGTGCCGGGTTCGCAGCCTTCGCCGAGGAGTGCGGGCAGGCTCTCGACGCCCTGCGGCTGCACGCGGAGACCCGCGACGAGATCGACACCGCGCTCGTCTACCGGTACGGCGGTGATCCCGCCGCCTGGACGGGGCTCGCGGGCGGCCTCGGGTTCGACACGCTCGCCGCGCGCTCGGACCACCCCGTGTATCCGACCTCGCGGGGCCGTTCGGGGCTCTCCGTCGGCCAACTCCGGTCGTACGCCCCAGAATTCGGGCCCAGTTTTACGTTGAGCCAGCTGGCCCTGCCGCGCGAGGACGTCACCGTGGGCGGCGGCACCGACGACCCGTGGCCGTCCCCTGCCAAAGCGGGCGCGCCGGAGCTCGAAGGGAGCCATTACGTCTTTCCCGTGCATCCCTTGACCGTGGGCGAACCCCTGCGGCAGGCGCTGCGCGATGCGGGGCTCGAAGGACGGGCGAAGCTCCTCGACGGACCAGGACCCGAGGTCGTACCGACGCTGTCCATGCGGACCGTCGCCCTCACGGCGGATCCGGCGCGGCACCTCAAACTGCCGCTCGCCACCGCCACGTTGGGGCTGCGCAACCGTCGCACCATCAAGCCGGGAACCCTGGTCGACGGCGCGGCGGGCCAGCGGCTCGCCGAGGCCGTCATCGCCCGCGAGCCCCGCTTCCAGGGCGCGGTCCTGCACGCCGACGAGACGCGGTACGCCCACGCCGGGCACGAACTGCTCGCCGTGCTTGTGCGCCGCTTCCCGTCCGGACTCGACGACGCCGTCGTCGTGCCGATGGCCGCGCTGCTGTGTCCGGCACCCGGCGGCCCGCTGCTGATCGACCAGCTCGCCGAGCGGTTCTACGGCGGCGACCCCCTCGCCCTCATCGACGCCGTGCTCACCCTCCTCTTCGACTGGCAGACCACGCTCTTCGCGTACGGGATCGCCCTCGAATCGCACCAGCAGAACATCTCACTGGTCATCGACGCGTCGACCGGTGGGCCTCGGCTGCGGCTGCTCCTCAAGGACAACGACGGGCCGCGTGTCCACCACGCACGCCTGCGGTCCGTGATGGGTGAACAGGCTCCCGATCCGGGGGAGTTCGACGACGCTCGCATCTTCGTCGACGGGGACCGGCCCGTGCTCGATCTGTTCACCACCATCACCGTCCACCTCTGCGCGGGCTCGTACGCCTTCGGACTCGCCCGGCACGGGCACGCCCCGCTGGAGCGGCTGCTGCGCCTGGTGCGCGACCGGCTCGCGGAAGCGGCCGAGCGGCTCGGCACGGGCCCCGGCGAACCCGGCACCCTGCTGCGCGCCCACGTCCTGGACGCGCCGGAGCTTCCGGTCAAGGCGATGGTCACCGCCGGCACCCTGCTCAGCAAGGAGCGCTCCGGGGCCGCCGACATCAACAAGCACTACACGACAGGGCCCAACTACCTGCTGCGGACGGGGACTTCGTGACGGCCACCGCCTCATCCCCGCACCCGCTCTCGGACGGCCCGACGGTGGGGGCGGAGTTCGGGCGGCGGCAGGTGCACGCCGTCGCGGCCTGTTACTTCGTGGCGTCGTTCGCCGCGCTCGGGCTTCCCCCGTATCTGACCGAGATCCTGCCGGGGCTCGGCGACACGACCGCCCGCTGGGCGGGACTCCTGTATGTCGTACCGACCGTCTTCGGCGCGCTCGGCGCCCCCCTGTGGGGCCGCGCCGCCGACCGCTTCGGGCGAAAACGGCTGCTGCTGCGGGCCCAACTGGGCCTGGCCGTCTCGTTCCTGCTCGCGGGCTGGGCGGACTCCCTCGGCGCGTTCGCCGCGGCGCTGGTGCTTCAGGGCATCCTCGGCGGCACGTTCGCCGCGTCCAACGGCTATCTGGCGGCCGCGCTCAGCGGGGCCCATCTTTCCAAGGCGCTCACGCTGATGCAGGGCGCGGCCCGGGCGGCGCTGGTGTTCGCCCCGATCGTCGTGGGCTCTCTGACGCCGTGGATCTCGCCGCACCGCCAGTACGCACTGCTCGCCGTCCTGCCACTGACCGCCGCGCTGATGCTCGCCCTCCTTCCGGAGCCCGGCACCCGGGCGCCCGAGGCCGCCGCGGAGGGGGAGCCGGGCGGCACGGGCCCGCTCGCGCCGCTGGCCGCGCTGTACTGCTTCGAGTTCGCCTTCGTCTTCTCGACCGTCATCTCCTTCCCCTATCTGATCTCGCTGATCGAGGACCGAATACCCGGCGTCTCCCCGGTCGTCTCCGGCGCGCTCTTCGCCCTGCCGCACCTGTGCTATCTGCTGTTCGCGATGCGGGTGCACCAGGTCGTCGAGCGCCGCCCGGGGCCGGGGATCGCGACCGGTTTCGCCCTGGTCGCGCTCGGTCTCGCCGGGCACGGCGCCGCCGGTTCGCTGCCCGCCTTCGTCGGCGTGCGGCTGCTGCTCGGCGCCGGCCTCACGCTGGGCCTGGTCAGCCTGTCCGTGCTGGCCGCCGACTGCGCCAAAGGGCGCCCGCCCGGCGGGATGTTCGGCTCGCTCGAGCTCGTCTCCAAAGGCGGCGCGGTCGCCGCCGGCCTCGCCGCGGTGGCCGTCAGCAGTCTGTTCGGCCCGTCCGCGCCGGCCCTTGCCGGTACCGCGATCGCCCTGGTGGCCCTGGTCGCCGCAGCCTTTCCCGCCACGTTCCGCCGCTAGTCCGCATCCGCTGGAGTCGTTGATGTCCTTGCCGACCGGCACGTTCCCCGCCCAGTCCTGCGCGTCGCCCGACGCGTCCGCCCAGTCCGCGACGTCGCCCGATCCGTCCGCCGCCCCGCTCGCCGGTGCCGCGCCCACCGGCCTGCCCGGCGCCGACCAGGCCGTGACGCACACCCTGCTCAACTGTCTGCTGCGCGAGGTCTCGGGCCCCGAGCACCAGACCGCCGTGGTCGACGGCAACCTCCTGCTCCGGCTGCCCCGGCGCGGGGTCCTGCTGCGCGTCGCGCTGCGCCGTGCCTCGCTGCTCGGCGCCCACCGCTTCACCGGACCGGTGACCGAGCAGCGCGACGGCCGCTGGGTGGACGTGGACTGGCGGCGCCTCGCCGAGTACACGCACGCCGAGCTGTTTCTGCGGACGGGCGTGAGCAACGAGGAGTTTCTCGAGCAGATCGCCTCCAGCCACGAAGGGGTCAGCGCCGCGATCGCCGCCGAACGCCCGGCGTCCGCGCCCGTCACCGACCAGACCCCGAAGTGGCTCGCGGGCTACCTCGCCTCCGAGCGGTCCCTGCTGTTCGGCCACCGCTTCCACCCCACGCCCAAGGCCCGCGGCGGCGATCTGTCCGACTGGGCGGCGTACGCTCCCGAGACCGCGGCCGCCTTCCCGCTGCGCCACCTCGCCGTGCGGGAGCATCTCGTCGCCGAGGAGACGGCGCGGCCGGACGCCACCGCTCCGCTCGACCGCCTCGGCGACGTGCCGGACGGCTACCGGCTGCTTCCCGTGCACCCCTGGCAGTACGACCTGCTGCGGGACCACCCGGGTCTGCGCGCCGCCCTCGACCGCGCGGACGTCGTCGACCTGGGGACCGGCCGCTCCCCTTTCGCGGCCACCGCTTCGGTGCGCACGCTGTACGACGGTGACACCTTCCTCAAGTTCAGCCTCAACGTCCGCATCACCAACTGCCTGCGCAAGAACGCCAGTTACGAACTGTCGGGCGCCGTCGCGCTCACCCGCGTACTGGAAGGCGCCCTGGACGACCTGGCCGTCCGCTTCCCCGGCAGCGCCGTGCTCCGCGAGCCGGCCTACCGCAGCCTCGCGCTGCCGGGCCCGGACGGGCACCCCGACCTCGCCCTCCTGGAAGGCTTCGGGGTGATCGTCCGCGAGGGGCTCGCCGGGCGGCTGCTTCCGGGGACGACTCCGCTGCTCGCCGGGGCGGTGGCGGACGAGTATCCGACGGGGCCAGGACACATCTCCCGCCTCCTGGACGGCGCGGGTCCTGAGCGTGCCCTGCGGTGGTGGCAGTCCTACCTGCGGCTCCTGCTGCCGCCCGTGCTCGCCGCGTACTTCGACCACGGCCTGGTCCTCGAACCGCATCTGCAGAACGTCCTCGTCTGCGTCGACGACGAAGGCATGCCCGCCCAGGTGCTCTTCCGTGATCTGGAGGGCACCAAGCTGGTGCCCGAGCTGCACGCCGACACCCTGGCGGCACTGCCGCCCGAGGTCGCGGGCCCGATGACGTACGACGCGCAGCGCGGCTGGGACCGCGTCGTCTACTGCCTCCTGGTCAACCATGTCGCCGAGCTGCTCGCCGCGCTCGCCGACCTCCACCCGCACACCGAGCCCGCCCTCTGGTCCCAAGTGCGCGCCACCCTGCGGGAGTTCGCCGCCGCCCACGGCTGCCCGCCGCGCCTGAGCGCACTGCTCGCCGGGGTGCCGCTGCCCGCCAAGGCCAATCTGCTCACCCGCTGGGAACGCAAGGCCGACCGGGACGCGGGCTATGTCCGCCTCACCTCTCCCTTTCCGCTCACCGAGCACGTGCGGGACCTGGGTACCCGCCCCGACGTCACCTGGAGCGCCGCCGGATGACCACTCCCCCTTCGGCCGTACGTGACCATGCCCTCTCCCTCGCCGCCGGGGAACTGCCCGCCTATCTGTACGACTTGGCGGCGCTGAGCGCCCATGCCGCAGCCGTACGCGAGGCGCTGCCCCCGCAGGTGGAGCTCTACTACGCCGCCAAGGCCAATCCCGAGCCGGAGATCCTGGCCGCGCTCTCGCCGTACGTCGACGGCTACGAGGTCTCCTCGGGCGGCGAACTCGCCCATGTCGCCAAGGCGGTGGCCGGGCGCCCGCTGGCCTTCGGCGGCCCCGGCAAGACCCCGGACGAGATCGCCGCGGCGCTCGACCTCGGTGTGCGGCGCTTCCATGTGGAGAGCGCGTACGAACTGCGGATGCTCGCCGCGCTGGCCGCCCGCGTGGCCCCGCGGGACCGCGTCGACGTCCTGCTCCGGTTCAACCTTCCGCTGGACTCCGAGGCGCTCGCGGGCAGTTCACTGGCGATGGGCGGACGCCCCACGCCCTTCGGTCTGGACCCGACGGAGGCGGACGAGGCGGTGGCCGCCTTCACGAGCGGCGATCTTGAATGCCTCCAACTCGTCGGTGTTCACGCCCACTTGGCCAGCGGGCTCGACGCGCCGCAGCAGCTGGCGGTGGCCGGGTCGATCGTCGCCTGGTCGCAGGCGCTCGCGCGACGGCACGGCATCCGGTTCACCGAGGTCAACGTCGGCGGCGGAATGGGCGTGGACTACGCCGACGCCGAGGCGCGCTTCGACTGGGCGGGCTACGGCCAAGGCCTCGCCGAACTCTGCGCGGCGCACCCCGAGTTGACGCTGCGCATCGAGCCGGGGCGCGCGCTGACCGCGTACTGCGGCTGGTACGCCACCGAGGTCCTGGACGTGAAGCGGAGCCACGGCGAGGAATTCGCGGTGGTGCGCGGCGGCACCCATCATCTGCGCACCCCCGCGGCCAAGGGCCACGATCAGCCCTGCGCGGTGCTGCCGGTGGGCGTGCCGTGGCCGCACCCTTGGCCCCGGTCCGAGGCGCGGCAGGACCGGGTGACGTTCGCGGGCCAGCTGTGCACGCCCAAGGACGTCCTCGCTCGGCGGGTTCCTGCGCCCGGGCTGCGGGCGGGCGACCGGGTGGTGTTCGCCCTCGCGGGTGCGTACGCGTGGAACATCTCGCACCACGACTTCCTCATGCACCCGCGGCCGGGGTTCCACTTCCTCTGAACACCGGTCCTGCAACGGCGACTTCAGAAACCCCGGCCCCACCGGACGGTGTTGAGGAGCGGCGCTCCGGTGGTAAGGCGTCGCCAGTTGTCCGCGAACAGGTCGAGCACCTGCTGGAACTCGACGCGTGAGCCGCCCGCGGTGTGCTGGGTGAGGATCACGTTCGGGCAGCTCCACAGGGGGTGCCCGGCGGGGAGCGGCTCTTCACGGGTGACATCGAGGACCGCGCCGCCGAGGCGCCCGGTGGCGAGGGCGGCGACCAGTGCTTCCTCGTCGGCGAGGGTGCCGCGGCCGGCGTTCACGAAGACCGCGCCGGGGCGCAGCAGGCCGATGCGCCGCTCGTCGAAGAGGTCGGCGGTCTGCTCCGTACCCGGAAGGAGCCCGACGACGATGTCGAACTCGGGGAGCCGGGCGTCGAGTTCCTCGCGGGTGCGCAGGTCGCCGTCGCTGCGGGCGAAGTGCGACACCGCGCAGCCGAACGGGGCGAGGAGTTCCGCGAGGCGCCGGGCGATCGAACCCCGGCCCAGGATGAGGACGTCGGCGCCGCCGAGCAGGCGCAGTCCTGGCCGTACGTCGTGGCGTGCCCAGGACTCGTCGGCGCGCAGTCCGGCCAGGACGTCGATGCCGCGGTGGAGCGCGAGGATGCCGGCGAGGCAGGTCTCGGCGACGGGGTCGGCGAAGAGGCGGCCCAAGTTGGTGACGGTCAGGCGCCGTTCGAGGGCCGGCCAGTCGAGGCCGAGGTAGTCGTCGATGCCGACCGAGGCGAGCTGCAGCCAGCGCAGCCGGGGCGCCTCGGCCACCCACTCCGGGCGGGGGTTGCCGAGGGCGATGTGGGAGGTGGCGAGGGCCCGCGCGTCATCGGGAGAGCCGGAGTCCGCTTCGGCGAACCACACCGGTCCCTGAACGACGGCACGGAGCCGTTCCTGTTCGGCGCCGTCGAGCGGCAACTCGACGTAGAGGGCGGCGTCCTGCGGCAGTTCGGAGAGCGGGTCGGGCTGCTCCGATTCCTGCGTCGCGAGGTACTGCGAAACGTCTGGTGCACGAACCATTCCTGAGACCCCCGTGGTAAGGAAAGCGCTGGTGAACGCGCGTTCACCGAACCTAGGGCTTGCCCTCCAGGGTGGTCAACCGGGATCCGGGGCTTGCCCGCCCCCCAACTTACCTCAAGGTAACTACCCACCTTTTTGTGCGTACTTGTGGACGGGACGGCCCGACCCGAAGGTGAAGGAACACATCTGACCACCGGCACATCTGGCCACCGACACGTCCGGCCACCCACACATCTTCAGGAGTATCTGTGAGCAACCCGGCAGTCACCGTCATCGGGCTCGGCGAGATGGGGCGGGCCCTGGCCGACGCCCTGATCACGGCGGGACACCGCACGACGGTGTGGAACCGCAGCGCCTCGAAGGCCGACGACCTGGTGGCACGCGGCGCCGTGCGCGCCCGGACGGTCGAGGAAGCAGTTCTCGCCAGTCCGCTGATCCTTGTCTGCCTCCTTGACCACGACGTGTCCGACGCGGTGCTGCGGCCGGTCGCCGATGCCCTGCGCGGCCGGACGCTCGTCAATCTCACCAACGGCACACCCACCCAGGCCCGGACGGCGGAGGCCTGGGCGACGGGCCACGGCGTGGCGTATCTGGACGGCGGGATCATGGCGATCCCGTCGACCGTGGCGACCCCGCAGGCGTTCGTCCTCTACAGCGGTCAGCAGGAGCACTTCGAGGCGCACCGGGAGACCTTCGAGGCGTTGGGTGCGGCCAAGTACCTGGGCGCCGACGCGGGCATCGCCGCGCTGTACGACCTGGCGCTGCTCAGTGCGATGGACCTGATGTTCGACGGCTTCTTCCACTCCGTGGCCATGGCCACCTCGCACGAGGAGGGCAGCGCGGCCGGCTTCACCGAACTCCTGGTGCCGTGGCTGACGAACATGGCGCAGCTGCTGCCCGCGTTCGCCGCCGATGTGGACTCGGACGCGGAGCCGGTCGTCGTCCAGGGCCTCGACGTGGTGCTGGCCGGCGCGCGCAACATGGCGCAGGCATCGCGGGACGCGGGCGTGCGCGCCGACTACTTCGACCACTCCGCGGCGGCGTTGGAGAAGCAGCTCGCCGAAGGGCTGAGCACCTACACCGCCCCCGAGGCGGTGCGGCGCCTGCGCACCGCCTCCTGAGCGGGAAGCGCCCCAGCCGGTGAGGTTGAGCGTGAAGTTCTCGTTGTCGCCGACGTCGAGTTCCTGGAATCCAGGTGTCGTCGGGGAGGCCGATGGCGACGTACACACGCGTCCGGTAGCGGTTGCTGATCGTCAGGCCGACGGTCTCATCCCTCCGGTTCCGCGTCCGAAGCGGCGGGCGCGACGCCCGGCGCATGCCATGCCTCGCCGGGCGGCAGCGCCGGATCCGGGGCCTGGAACCCCTCGGCCCGGTGGCTCACCGGTTCGTCCGCACCGCCGGGGGGTCAATGCCGTCGTGCGGCCGGGCCGGGGACGCCCACGCCTCAGGCCTGCGCCGTGCGGGGGCGCTCGATGGCGATCAGGGCGGCGTCGTCGCCGAGGCGTCCGCCGACGTGGTGCAGCAGGTCACGCCGGAGGCGGCGGAGGAACGTCTCGGGGTCGGTCTCGGTCCAGCCCGCGATGCGCTCGGTGAGCGGATAGAAGGTGCCGTCGGCGTCGCGGGCCTCGCTGACGCCGTCCGTGTACAGCAGCAGGAGGTCGCCCTCCTCGAACTTGAACGTGTCGACGTGATGGGCCCCTTGCACCAGCTCGCCCAGGCCCAGCGGAGGCGCCGGCTGATCGGCGTCCAGCGTCATGGCCCGGCCTTCGCGCAGCACGACCGGCGGTGGATGCCCGCAGTCGATCATGCCGATCCTGCTGTCGTGGTCGGGGATCTCCAGGACGGTGGCGGTGATGAAGGTTTCGTCGGACTCGTCCGTCTCACCGGGTTCGGCCAGGTCCGCCGCCACGTCCCAGCGCACGCTCGCGTCGAGGAACGTCACCAGTTCCGTGAGGCTCGCCTGGCGGTGCGCGGCGGCCCGGAACGCGCCGAGCAGCAGGGCTGCGTCATCGACGGCGGTCATGCCCTTGCCCCGCACGTCGCCGACGATCAGCCGGGTGCCGGATCCGGTACGGACGGCCGCGTAAAGATCACCGCCGATCTGCGCCTCGGCCTCGGCGGCGAGATAGAGGGAGGCGACGCGCAGCGGTCCGATCTTCTTGGGCAGCGGCCGCAGGACGACACGCTGGGCCATCTCGGCCACGTACCGCACCTGTGTCATCTCGCGGGCACGGCGCTCGCGCACCACGCAGAAGACCACGAGGCTCGATCCGACGAGGATGAGGGCCATGATCTGTGCCTGGTGGTTCGCCGAGAACAGCTCGTCACGATCGCGGATGACGGCGATGACCGCCTGGGCCACCACCGCGAGCGTGGCGACCAGACCCGTCATCCAGGGGCCGCCGAACGAGGCGGTGATCGCCGGGGCCGCCACCAGCAGAGGACCCAGGTGAATGTCGGGCGGCGCCAGGACGTCGACCACGGCGACCGCCACGATCAGCGCGATCGGGATGGCCACCATCGCACGACCCGCTCGCGCCGACCCGCGGAGTCCTTGGAGGCGCTGCGACACAGTTCATCTCTACACCTCTCCCGCCCCGCACGCACCACCTTCTCAGGCTCCCGTGGTCGAACCAGGCCTGATGATCATGAGGACGGTGACCGTCGCCCAGAGCAGGTTGAAGATGCCGGTGTACAGGGCGAGCTGGGTACTGGTCCGCTCGCCGAGCACCACCGTTCCAGTCCTGTCGGCCACTTCGCCGCCCTCGCCGACCACCCCGTCGGTCAGCTCACCGCTCACCGCGTCAAGCGCCGCGTCCTGGCGCGGCAGCACCAGCACGATGAGCACCACCGCGGCGATGCCCGTCAGGACGATCGAGGCGATCAGCCAGGCGCTGCCGAGCACGTTCAGGCTGCTCGCGGTCGCGAACCCGGTGACGGGGACGGCGGCGCCGATGAGCGCGTACACGCCGCAGATGCGGTTGAGCGTACGGAGCGTGGCGATCGCCGCCGGGTCCTGCGGGTCGGCCTGGGCCCGCCGCAGGGCCGCGGGGAACATGCTGGCGGCGACGGTGACCGGGCCGATGGCGATGATCGCGGCCAGCACATGGAGGGTCAGGAAGAGCTTGGTCACAGCGAGGGCCTCGGGATTCGGAACGCGGCGAAGAGCGACTGACGCGGGTCTCGTACGGGCCCCCGGTCGGGGCCCAGCGGCGAGACTAGCCCGGGGCCCGCGCGCGTCGAAAGTTGCATTAATGACAGGCTTCGCATGAATCCCGCCATAAGGTGTCTGGCCAGCTCATGGCGGAGAGAGCACTGACCATCCCTGTTCATGCGCTTGGCGGGATCCCGGTCATGTCGTACGTTGCCGCCATGCACACCGTGGCCGTACTGGCGCTGGACAGCGTGATCCCCTTCGACCTGTCCACGCCGATCGAGGTGTTCGGGCGGACCCGGCTGCCGGGCGGCCGGGCCGGATACCGGGTGCGGATCTGCGCCGCCGCGCCAAGCATCGACGCCGGGCTGTTCACGCTGCGGGCGCCCTGGGGCCTTGACGGGCTCGCCGACGCGGACACGATCATCGTGCCGGGCGTCGCCGACGTCTCCCGGCCGGTCCCGGACGCGGTGCTCGACGCGCTGCGGGCGGCGGCCGGTGACGGTACGCGGATCGCCTCCATCTGCGTGGGCACCTTCACGCTCGCCGCGGCCGGGCTGCTCACCGGTCTGCGCGCCACCACGCACTGGGCGGCCGCGGGGCAACTGGCCGACGCGTACCCGGACATCGACGTCGACCCGGATGTCCTCTACGTCGACAACGGGCAGATCCTGACCTCGGCCGGTGCCGCCGCCGGCCTCGATCTGTGCCTGCATCTGATCCGGCGCGACTACGGCTCCGCCGTCGCCGCCGACGCGGCCCGGCTCTCCGTGATGCCCCTGGAACGTGAGGGCGGCCAGGCCCAGTTCATCGTCGCCGAACAGCCGCCCACACCCCGCGGATCGACGCTGGAACCGCTGCTGCGCTGGCTGGAGGAGAACGCCGGGCGCGAGCTCACCCTGGAGGACATCGCCACGCGGGCGGGCATGAGCTCGCGCACCCTGCTGCGCCGCTTCCGCGAGCAGACCGGCAGTACGCCCCTGCAGTGGCTGCACCGCGCGCGGGTACGCCAGGCCCAGCATCTCCTCGAGACCACGGGGCACTCGGTGGAACGCATCGCCGTCCAGGTCGGCTTCGGCTCCCCCACCGCCTTCCGCGACCGCTTCAAACGGGTCGCCGGGGTCAGCCCGCAGGCCTACCGCAAGGCGTTTCGATGATCACCGGTCTGACACCGGGTGTGGCACTCACCCCTTGCGGGCCACGACCAGGCGCCAGTTGGGGCTGCCGTCGGCCCGGCGGCCGAACTCCTCCAGCGGGTACAGCCGCACCGTGAACCCGGCCCGGACCAGGTCATCGCGCACCTCTCCCAGCGGAAAGGTCCGGTAGTACATGACGAACGGCGGCCGCCACAGCGCGTTGCGCACCCGCATCACCCCGTCGAAGCCGAGCATCGCCCAGTAGAGCGGCGCGGTGCGGGGCGGTGGCGCGCCGATCGGGAAGGCGACCATGCCGCCGGGCCGCAGCGCCCCGAAGACCTCGCTGAAAAGGCGTGGCCGCTCGGCGGGCAGGAAGTGCCCGAACGCGCCGAAGCTGACCGCCAGGTCGAAGGCGTCGGCGAAGGGCAGCGCACGGGCGTCGGCCCGCACCCACTCCACCTGTGGCCCGCCGCCCCGCTCGGGCGGCACGGCGGCTTTGGCCGCCGCCAGCATCCCGGCGCTGAAGTCGACACCGATGACCCGCTCCCGGCACAGCGGCCGCAGCGTCTCGACGCCCGCACCGGTCCCGCAGCAGACGTCGAGGCCCGCGTCGAACGGGCCGAGGTCACGCAGCGTGTCCGCGACCGCGTGCAGGATCCGGTCGGGCGTACGGAAAGGGGTGTGGTCGAACTTCGGAGCCAGCAGGTCATAGCCGCGCTCGATGGAGGAAAGGGCTTGCACGGCCAGTTCGCGGAGTGTGGGTCCCTGAGAGGTGAACACCGGCCCCACCCTAGCCAGCGGGCGCCGGGACGGACTCGACCCTGGACAAACCTGGGCATATCTTGGTAATGACGGCGACTCGGAAGACAGAGGGGGTCGTCATGCTCGAAGAGCTGCTCGCAGCAGGAGCCGCGGCCGCGTGCGCCGGATTGGTGTACGTGGCGGCGGCGGCCAGGGTGGTCAAGCAGTACGAGCGGGGTGTGGTGCTCCGGCTCGGGCAGCTGCAGCGCATCGTGCGGCCCCCCGGGTTCACGATGATCGTGCCGGTGGTGGACCGGCTGCACAAGGTGAACATGCAGATCGTGACGATGCCGGTCCCGGCGCAGGACGGCATCACGCGGGACAACGTCACGGTCCGGGTGGACGCCGTCATCTACTTCAAGGTCGTCGACGCGGCCGAGGCCGTCGTGCAGGTCGAGGACTACCGCTTCGCCGTCTCGCAGATGGCCCAGACGTCCCTGCGCTCGATCATCGGCAAGAGCGACCTGGACGATCTGCTCTCCAACCGCGAAAAGCTCAACCAGGGCCTGGCGCTGATGATCGACTCGCCCGCCATCGGGTGGGGCGTGCAGATCGACCGGGTCGAGATCAAGGACGTATCCCTCCCCGAGACGATGAAGCGGTCGATGGCCCGGCAGGCCGAGGCGGACCGCGAGCGCCGCGCCCGCGTCATCAACGCCGACGCCGAACTGCAGGCCTCCAAGAAGCTCGCCGAGGCCGCGCACCAGATGGCGGAGGAGCCCGCGGCCCTCCAGCTCCGCCTGCTGCAGACCGTCGTCGCGGTCGCCGCCGAGAAGAACTCCACCCTCGTCCTGCCCTTCCCCGTCGAGCTCCTGCGCTTCCTCGAACGGGCCCAGCAGGCCCAGCAACCAACCCAGCAACCGGCCCAGCAGACCCAGGCCCTGCCATCCGCACCACCGGCCCCGGAGGCGAAGCCGATGCCCAAACGGCCCACCGCCGCATAGGCAAGATCCAAGCCGTTCGGGCCTGAACCAGCTTGGGAGGCTTCTTGGACCTCACCGAGTGATCCGCCCTTGACCAGTGCACCCGGGGCACGCGCCGCTTCGGCTGCGGGGAGACACGGCCGCCGCTGTGGCCGGTAACCGCCAGGAGGTCTATCGGGTCGAGCCAGGGGTCGGGTAGACGTATCGCGGCCGTTGATCCTCCGCTCAGCACCAGGAAGGATGCCTCATGACCCGTGCCCGGACCACCACCCCGGCAGGCAAGACCCGGTTCGACGACATCTACAACGAGCCTGACCCCCGCGCCTACTTCCGTACGCTCTCCCCCCTTGAGTACGAGATACCGCACCAGGCCCAGGACGTCTTCCGGCGCACGCTCGCCCAGCGGTCCGCGGTACGCGGCACCCACCTCCCCGTCACGGTCCTCGACCTCTGCTGCTCGTACGGGATCAACGCGGCACTCCTCAACCACGACCTCTCCCTCGCGGAGCTGTACGCGCACTACACCGGGCCCACGACCGACGGCCTCACGCGGGGTGAACTCATCGAGTGCGACAAGGAGTTCTACGCCTCGCGCCGGCGGGCGGACGCGGTCCCCGTGATCGGCCTCGACACGGCCGACAACGCCACGCGCTACGCCCTTGAGGTGGGGCTCCTGGACGAGGCGTATGCGGAGAACCTCGAACGTCACCCGCCCAGCACGGAGCTGCGCCGCGCCGTCTCCCGTGTCGGTCTGATCACCGTCACCGGAGGCATCGGCTACATCACGCACCGCACCTTCGGCGCGCTCCTCGACGCGACGGCCCTGCCGGTCTGGGTGAGCGCGTTCGTCCTGCGCACGGTGCCCTTCCAGGAGATCCTGGCCAGTCTCGACGCCCATGGCCTCGCCACCGAGACCGATCCCGAACGGACCTATCCGCAGCGGCTGTTCAGCGATCTCGAGGAACAGCGCAGCGCCGTCGACCAGGTCCTCAAGGCCGGCGACGACCCGACCGGCCTCGAGGCCGAGGGGCGCTACTACACCCGGCTCTACCAGTCACGGCCCCGGCCCGCATAACCCCCGAGCGCGGCAGGTGCGGGACGCGGCCCGTCCGCGCCCCGCACCCGCTCTGCCGATGACCCCGCGCCGTCAGCTGCTGAAGAACTCGCTGACCTGCTGCGCGAACTGACGTGGCTGGACCTCGTGGACCGAGTGTCCGACCGGGATCGTGATCAGCTGGGAGTCCGGGATCGCCGCGGCCATGTCGGGGATCCGCGCCTGCGACATGCTGCTGTCCGGCCCGCCCGCCACGATGAGCGTCGGCGCGACGATCTCGCCGAGCCGCTCGGCCCACTCCGGGTCGGGGCTGTCCACCTGGCCGCGGATGGCGGGGACCACGGGCCAGTCGTAGTCGATGGGCCCGTCGGGGCGCTCGGCCTCGACCGGTTCACGCGGGTAGGGCGGCGGCGCCTCCTCCAGGACGAGGCGCTCGACGCGGTCGGGGTGCTCCTCGGCCAGGAGGTAGGCGACGACGCCGCCCATGGAGTGGCCGACGACGCCGACGCGGTCGAGGTCGAGCTCGTCGAGGAAGCCGAGCACGTCTTCACACATCAGCTCGAACGAGTACTCGTCGGGCCAGTCGCTCTCGCCGTGCCCGCGCAGGTCAAGGGCGTACACACGCCATTCCTCGCCGAGCATCTGCCCGACCTCGTCCCAGCTCGCCGATGAGCCGCCGAGCGCGTGCAGCAGCACGACGGGTGCGCCGTACGGGTCGCCCCAGCTCCGATAGGCCAGGCGTACGTCGCCGACATCCACCACCGCGTGATCTTCCATGGACCCGACGCTACAGCGCGAAGACGTCTAGACCTATTGAGCGGTGGCGCACACCCATGCTAGAAAGCGCTTGCTCCTCGCGCGGCCCCACCCCTCCCGGCTCCCTTCCCCCTCCCTCCACCATCGGAGAACCCATGCACTCTCCCTGGTCCCGCCGCTCCTTCCTGCTCACCACCAGCGCCTCCGCGCTCGCCCTGACCGCCACGGGACTGCTGCCCTCCGCGGAGGCGGCGGCCGCCGACGCGTACGAGGCGCTGCGCGCCAAGTGGCGCACCCTCGTCCTGGGCGACGGCTTCTCCCCCACGGCCGAGCCCTTCAAGAGCCGTCTTGCCGAACTCGGCGCCACGGCACGGCAGTTGCACGACACCATGGCCCCCGCGACGGGATCCCTGTGGCCCGACGCCTCGTACGCCGACCCCGAGCCGGACACCGACCAGGAGTCCTACGGCTACTCGGCCAACGTGGTGACCGGTTACAGCAGGCTCAACACCATGGCGCAGGCCTACCGCCAGGAGGGCACGGGCCTGACCGGCGACGCGGCCCTCAAGGCCGACATCCTCACCGGACTCGACCACCTCTACACGCAGGTCTACAACGAGAACCAGGCGCGGTTCGGCAACTGGTACAGCTGGCAGATAGGCGCCCCGCAGCACCTCCTCGACGTCTGCGTGCTGATGTACGACCACCTGTCGGCGACCCAAGTGGCCAACTACTGCAAGGCCGTCGACCACTTCGTGCCCGACTCCGCGGTGGGCAGCTACACCGGTACGAGCACCGGCGCCAACCGCGTGGACCTGTGCCGGGTGCTCGCCCTGCGCGGGGTCGTCGGCGGCAACTCGGCCAAGATCGCCCTCGCCCGTGACGCGCTGTCCCCCGTCTTCCCGTACGTGACGACCGGCGACGGCCTCTACACCGACGGCTCGTTCATCCAGCACACCACCGTGCCCTACACCGGGTCGTACGGATCGGTGATGCTCGGCGGTCTCGGCATGCTCTTCTCGCTGCTGCGCGGCTCCAGTTGGGAGGTCACCGACGCCAGGCGGCAGATCGTCTTCGACTCCGTCGAGAAGGCCTGGGCGCCCTTCCTCTACAACGGCCTCGTCATGGACGGCGTCGCGGGCCGCGCCATCAGCCGCGGCCTCTCAGCGTCCGACGCCAAGAAGATCCAGGCCGACGACCATCTGCGCGGCCACCCCATCATGTCCGCGATCGTGCTGCTCGGTCAGGGCGCGAGCGCGGCGGAGAACGCCCGCTGGCGCGGCCTGGTCAAGGGCTGGATGCGCCGCGACTACTACAGCCCGCCCCTGAGCGACCCCTCGCTCGGCCTGACAAGCCTCGCCCGCCTGAAGGGAGTTGACGACGACACCTCCGTGACCCCGGCCACCGAGCCCACCGGGCACCGCCTCTTCACCAACATGGCCCGCGCCACGCACCGGCGCCCCGGCTGGGCGGCGTCGATCAGCATGGCGGACCCCCGCATCACCTACTACGAAACGGGCAACGGCGAGAATCTGCGCGGCTGGCACACCGGCTCCGGAATGCTCTACTGGTGGGGCGACAGCTACGCCAACGGGCAGTACAGCGACGCCTTCTGGCCCACCGTCGACCCCTGCCGGCTGCCCGGCATCACGGCCTCCCGCAAGCCGCTCGCGGACGCGGCGGGCGGCGACTGGGGTGCGTCGCTGCCGGACGTGAAGTGGGTGGGCGGCGCGAGCGACGGTCAACGGGCCGCCATCGGGCAGTACTTGAAGGGTCTGCAGAGCACGCTGCGGGCGAAGAAGTCCTGGTTCTGCCTGGACGACACGATCGTCTGCCTGGGTGCCGGGATCGTCTGCACGGACGGCGCCGCGGTCGAGTCGACCATCGAGAACCGCAACCTCGGCCCCACGGGCACGGCCCCCTTCCAGGTCGACGGCGTCAGCAAGCCGACGAGCACGCCCTGGTCGGCGACTCTCTCCGGCGCCAGGTGGGCCCACATCGGGGGCCACGGCGGCTATGTCTTCCCCGGCGGCGCGACGGTGAAGGCGCTGCGCGAGGAGCGCTCCGGCAAGTGGAGCGACATCAACAAGGGCGGCGCCACGACCGCGATCGCCCGTAAGTACCTCACGCTGTACGTCGATCACGGCACCGCCCCGACGAACGGCACGTACGCCTATCAGCTGATGCCGGGCGCTTCCGCAGCCCAGACCGCGGCCCGGTCCGCGGACACCGGATGGCTGCGGATCCTCGCCAACTCCGATGAGCAGCAAGGCATATCCGTGCCCGCGCAGGGTTTCACCGGCGTGAACTTCTGGTTCGGCGGCACGGTGGGCCCGCTCACCGCGAGCGCTCCCTGTTCCGTCCAGATCAGCGAGAAGAGCGACGGCACCGCGGTCGTCTGCGTCAGCGATCCGATGCGCGCGCAGACGTCCCTGACGCTCACCTGGAACCGTTCCGTGTCCGCGGTGACGTCCAAGCCCGCCACCGTCACGTCCGCGACGACGGGCGCCTCGCTGAAGCTGACCTTCGGCGATCTCAGCGGCACCAAGGGCGCCACTCAGCGGGTGACCGTCACCCTGGGGTGAGCGGGCGCGTGCGGCGGGCGCGGGCCAGGGCAAGGCCGCCGATGACGAGGGCGATCAGGCCCACCACCAGGGCCACGATGGCCCCGCCGAGGCCGTTGCCGGTGCCGAGGCCGCCGTCGGCGGTGGCCGTGACAACACCGCCCAGGGCCACGGCGATCAGCCCCGCCGCCAGGGCCGCGTCGGCTCCGAGCCGCCCGGTGCCGGTGCCGAGGCGGCCGGCGGGGCGGGCCAGCGCGAGACCGCCGATGACGACGCCGATCAGCCCCAACACGGCGGCCGTGGTGGCCCCGAGGCGTCCGGCGCTCATGGAGAACACATCGGCGGCGGTGGTCAGGGGTTCTGACGAGTTCATGTCCTTCTCCTGCTCTTCTTTGTACGGCTTGCTCACGAGTTCTTCTTTGTACGGCTTGCACGAGGTGTGGCTGTCCTCCGATCCTGTCGCCGGGCGCGCCGCCGGTCGTCCCGCGGGCGCAGACACTTCGTGCTGCTGCGGCTGCGGCAGAGGGCGCGGATGTACTGCGTACGCGGTAGGCGACCACCCCTTCGTGAGCGGGACTCCCCCGCGACGGCGTCCGGCTAGGGTGCGCGCATGAGCTCAGGACGGTTCGGCGTTCCGGCTGGTGTCAGGGACGGGGTGGTCGCGGTCTGCGTGGCGGCGGTGCTGCTGATCGCCGGGCGGTCCGGGCAGCACTCCGCCGCGGATCTCGACGTGCTCGTCGGCTACGCGCTGCTCGCGGCGAGCGGCCTGGCGCTCGCCGCGGGCCGCCGGGCTCCGCTTCCCGTCCTGGCCGTCACCGGGCTGTGCGCGGCGGGGTATCAGGCGGCCGGTTTCGATGTGCCGGCCGTCGCCTTCCTGTTCGCGGTGTACGCCGCCGTGCGGGCGGGGCACCGCGTCTTCACGGTGGCGGCGAGCGTGCTGATGCTGGCCGCTCTTCCGCTCGCCGCCCTGGTCTCCCTGCACGACACGGGCGAGGCGTTCGCACGGGCCCGCGGCGCCCTGGAGATCGCCTGGCTGATCGCGGCCGGCGCCGCGGGTGAAGCGCTGCGGCAGGCCGAGCGGCGGGCCGACGAGGCCGAGCGCACCCGCGAGGAGACCGCGCGGCGCCGCGCCGACGAGGAACGGCTGCACATCGCGCGGGAGTTGCACGACTCGCTCACCCATCAGATCTCGGTCATCAAGGTGCAGTCGGAGGCCGCCGTCCATGTGGCCCGCAGGCGCGGCGAAGAGGTGCCGGAGGCCCTCCTGGCGATCCGGGACGCCGGCCGTGAGGCGACCCGGGAGCTGCGCGCGACCCTGGAGGCGCTGCGTGACGACGGCAAGGCTCCGCCGCACGGGCTCGCGCACGTACCGGAGCTGGTGGAACGGGCCCGTGGCAACGGTCTTGACGCGACGCTGACGATCGAAGGGCGACGGCACGACGTGCCGGCCACGGTGGACCGCACCGCCTACCGCATCGTCCAGGAATCGCTCACCAACATCGCCCGGCACGCGTCGGCAAGCACGGCGTCGGTCCGGATCGACTACCGCCCGGATGCCCTGGCCATACGGGTCGAGGACGACGGGAAGGCATCGCCGGACTCCGCGCCGGTGCCCGGCGTCGGGCTGCTCGGGATGCGCGAACGCGTGACCGCACTGGGCGGCCGCCTGCACGCGGAACCCCGCGGCGGGGGCGGCTTCACCGTGCGTGCGGAGCTGCCCGTGGAGCGTACGTCGTGATCCGTGTCCTGTTGGTCGACGACCAGCCGCTCCTGCGCAGCGGCTTCCGCGCGCTCCTCGACATCGAGGACGACATCGAGGTGGTGGCCGAGGCCGCCGACGGGCGGGAGGGCGTGGCGCTGGCCCGACGGCACCTGCCCGACATCGCGCTCATCGACATCCAGATGCCCGTCGTCGACGGCATCGAGGCGACCCGGCTCATCGCCGCCGACCCTGCCCTGGCCGGGGTGCATGTCGTCATCCTGACCAACTACGGCTTCGACGAGTACGTCTTCGACGCGCTGCGCGCCGGAGCCGCGGGATTCCTCGTCAAGGACATCGTGCCCGAGGACCTGCTGCACGCCGTGCGCGTGGCCGCGCGCGGCGACGCGCTGCTCGCACCGTCGATCACCCGCAAGCTGATCGACCGGTACGTCACGCAGCCGCCCCATGCCATGGGCGGCGACGCGGAGTTGAAGGGGCTGACCCATCGCGAGCGCGAGGCCGTCGCCCTGGTCGCGCAGGGCCTGTCCAACGACGAGATCGCCGACCGCATGGTGATCAGCCCGTTGACCGCGAAGACC
Organism: Streptomyces sp. NBC_01381; assembly: GCF_026340305.1. Taxonomy (NCBI): domain Bacteria; kingdom Bacillati; phylum Actinomycetota; class Actinomycetes; order Kitasatosporales; family Streptomycetaceae; genus Streptomyces; species Streptomyces sp. NBC_01381. The sequence goes on from NZ_JAPEPI010000003.1 coordinate 415,145, forward strand.
CATGTCAACCGGGCCATGGCCAAACTCCACGCCCGTGACCGCGCCCAACTCGTCGTCCTGGCCTATGAGTCCGGCCTGGTGACCCCGCGCGACCGGGGGCAGCGATGACTTCGCAGCAGGCCGGCCGAGCGCTGACGCGCGGCGCGGCCGCTTCTCCCTCCCGGAAGGAATCTCATGGCAGCCACCGCCCGCTTCCCCCTGGAACCGGTGCCCCTGCACGTACCCGAAACCGTCCTCGACGACCTCAGGACGCGGCTGCGCCTGACCCGGTGGTTCGATGACGCGGGCAACGACGACGGCTATTACGGCGTCAGCCGCGGCTACCTCCAGGAGCTGGCCGAGTACTGGCTCCATCGGTACGACTGGCGCAAGGCCGAGGCCGCGATCAACGCCTATGAGCACTACCGGGTGAGCGTCGACGGCGTACCGGTGCACTTCATGCGCAAGGCGGGCGTGGGACCCGACCCCACGCCGCTCATCCTCACGCACGGCTGGCCGTGGACCTTCTGGCACTGGTCGAAGGTCATCGATCCCCTGGCGGACCCCGCGGCGCACGGCGGCGACCCGGCCGACGCGTTCGACGTCATCGTCCCCTCGCTGCCCGGCTTCGGCTTCTCCACGCCGCTGCCGGATCACCCCGACATGAACTTCGTGAAGGTCGCCGACCTCTGGCACACCCTGATGACCGAAACGCTCGGCCATGAGAAGTACGCCGCCGGGGGCTGTGACGTCGGCGCCCTCGTCACCGGCCAGCTCGGTCACAAGTACGCCGACGAACTGCACGGCATCCACATCGGCTCCGCCCTGAAACTCACCCTGTTCAACGGCGACCGGGGCTGGGACCTCAGCGGCGGCCACCCGATCCCCGAGGGGCTCCCCGAGCCCGCACACCGCCAACTCATCTCCCTGGAGCGGCGGTTCGCCGCCCACCTGGCCGTACACGTCCTCGGCCCGAGCACGCTCGCCCACGGGCTGAGCGACTCACCGGTCGGCCTGCTCGCCTGGATCCTGGAACGCTGGACCAAGTGGAGCGCCAGCAAGGGCGACGTCGAGAACGTCTTCTCCAAGGACGACCTGCTCACGCACGCCATGATCTTCTGGGTGAACAACGCGATCGGCACGTCGATTCGCTACTACGCCAACGCCAACCGCTATCCATGGACCCCGTCCCACGACCGCAGCCCGGTCGTCGAGGCCCCCACCGGCATCACGTTCGTCGCCCACGAGAACCCGCCCGGCGTCACCACCCCCGAACAGCGCGTCCAGAACTGGCTCAGCGGCGACCGCGCCGAGTGGTACCACCACGTCAACATCACCGCGCACGAGAACGGCGGCCACTTCATCCCCTGGGAGATCCCCGACGCCTGGGTCGACGACCTGCGCCGCACGTTCCGCGACCGCCGCGCATATGTCTCGCGCCTATAGCACCGATGCTTTCCGGTCGACCCCAGATTCCGATAGAAAATGGAATCACCTAAAACCGCAGGTCAGACGGTCGTTCTGGCTTGCATCACCGCCTCCGGTCCATATGCTGGACACCCCTCGCGCGGCCGTCGCGCCCGCCCTGAGCTGCCCGAACAGTCATACGGCCACCGCTCAGCGAACACATGCATCCGGAAATCGACCATGAGTTTGGTGCTCACTCTCCGCACCGGCAAGACTCCTGTCCGCAATCACAAACACACCCGCATCAAAGGAGAGCTGACGTGCGTTTCTTCCTCAAGACGGTGGGCGCCACCACCCTCGTGGCCGCCTGCGTGATGTCCGGCACGACCGGCACGGCCCAGGCCAAGACGACCGCCCCCAGCGGCCTCTACGCGCCCTCGTCACTGGTGCTCGCCGTCGGCCAGGGCAACGACGCCGCCACCGCGACCATGCAGCGGGCGGTGACCCTGACCTGTATGCCCAAGGCCTCGGGGAGCCACCCCTCGGCGGCCGCCGCGTGCGCCGAACTGAACTCCGTCGACGGGCAGTTCGCCGAGCTGGTCGGCACGGCGTCCGGCGTGGCCTGCACCAAGGAGTGGAAGCCCGTCGTGGTCACCGTCGACGGCGTGTGGCAGGGCAGACGAGTCGCATGGTCCGCCACCTTCAGCAACAACTGCGAGATGGGCGCGAGCCTTTCTGAAGGTGGCGCCTTCTCCTTCTGAACCCGCTGAACCCGCTGAGCCTCGGAGCCTTCCGAGCGCAATGGGCTGGACGAGGCCTCTCCCCTGACGGTGGGATGAGGCCTCGTCGTCATTCACCATGTCGATCCGGCGCCACCCCGTTCGTATGGAGGGTGAGAGACCGGCAACGGGCCGGCCCGCAGCGCGATCCGCCGAGGAGAAGCAGCCATGAACCAGTACGTGCTCAGCATCTACCAGCCCGACGGCGAGCCCCCGGCTCCGGAGATCCTCGAACCGATCGTGCGCGACCTCGATGCGCTCACCGCCGAGCTCAAGGAGTCGGGCGCCTGGGTGTTCACGGGAGGACTCTTCCCGGCGAGCACGGCGACCGTCCTGCGGCTCAAGGACGAGGACGTGCTCACCACCGACGGCCCCTATGTCGAGGGCAAGGAGCACGTCGGCGGGTTCACCGTCATCCAGGCGGCCGATCTCGACGAGGCGCTCGCCTGGGGCCGCAAGCTGGCCCGCGCCGCGACCCTGCCGGTCGAGGTCCGCCCGCTGCGGCCCGACTCCCGCTGATGGCAACCGACATCACTGAGGTCACCGCCGGGGTGGTCGAGCGCGTCTTCCGCGAGGAGTACGGGCGCGCGGTGGCCGTCCTGGTGCGCGTCTTCGGCTCCATCGATGTCGCCGAGGAGGCGGTCCAGGACGCGTTCACCACGGCGGTGCAGCGGTGGCCGTCCACCGGCGTGCCGCCGAGCCCGGCGGGCTGGATCATCACCACCGCCCGCAACCGCGCGATCGACCGTCTCCGCAGGGAGGCGTCCCGCGCCGACCGGCACGCCCAGGCCGCCCTGCTGCACGCCCAGGACAGCCCCTTCGGAGAGGAGGGACCCGTGCGCGACGACCGGCTGCGCCTGATCTTCACCTGCTGCCATCCTGCGCTCGCCCCGGCGGCGCGGGTTGCGCTCACCCTGCGTCTGCTCGGCGGGCTCACCACCACGGAGATCTCCCGCGCGTTCCTGGTACCGGAACCGACCATGGCCCAGCGCATCGTGCGGGCCAAGGGGAAGATCCGCGACGCGCACATCCCGTACCGGATCCCCGGCGACGCCGACCTGCCCGACCGGCTGCGCGCGGTGCTCGCGGTCGTCTACCTGATCTTCAACGAGGGGCATACGGCCAGTTCGGGTCACGCGCTAGTCCGCGAGGACCTCTGCGCGGAGGCGATCCGCCTGGGGCGTCTCCTCGCCGAGCTGATGCCGGACGAACCCGAGGCCCTCGGCCTGCTCGCCCTCATGCTGCTCTCCGCGTCACGCCGGGCGGCGCGCACGGCGCCGGACGGCGGACTCGTCCTCCTCGCCGACCAGGACCGCACCCGCTGGGACCGCGCCCTGATCGACGAGGGACAGCAGCTCGTACGCCGCTGCCTGCGGCGCAACCGTCCCGGCCCGTACCAGATCCAGGCCGCGATCAACGCCGTCCACAGCGACGCGCCGACCGCGGCCGCCACGGACTGGGGTCAGATCCGCCTGCTGTACGACCAGCTGATGGTGGTGGCCCCGAGCCCGGTCGTGGCGCTCAACCGCGCGGTCGCGGTGGCCGAAGTCGAGGGCCCGGAACGGGCGTTGGCCCTGGTCGACGGTCTAGCCCTGGACGGCTACCACGTCTTCCACGCCGTCCGGGCGGACCTGCTGCGCCGCCTGGACCGCCCGGACGAAGCGGCTTTGGCCTACGAGGCCGCCATCGCCCGCACCGAGAACGCGGCCGAACAGGCCCATCTGCGCCGCGGCCACCAGTCGCTGCGCCACCGGTCAGCACCAGTCCGGCTCACCCGCCCCCGGTGACGGCAAGTTCTCGATCTTCGTCTGTGTCTCCCGCATCACCGAGATGATGCGGGCCTCGTGTTCCTCGGTGAGCCGGGCCACCGGGACCGAGCAGCTGATGGCGTCCACGGCGGGGGTGTCGTAGCGCAGGGCGAAGCCGAAGCCCGCGATGCCGGGGACGGTTTCCTCGCGGTCGATGGAGTAGCCGCGGGAGCGCACGCCCGCCAGGTCGGCGAGGAACGCGGTGCGGTCGGTGAGCGTGTTCTCCGTGACGGCGGTCAATGACCCGGCGGGGAGCGGGAGTTGGGTGTCGGAGCGCTCGGCGAGCAGCGCCTTGCCCAGGGCGCCCGCGTGGGCCGGGACCCGGCGGCCGACCCTGCTGATGGTGCGCAGATACTCGTGTGATTCGCGGGTGGCGAGGTAGACGACGTAGGGGCCGTCGAGCCGCGCCAGGTGGATCGTCTCGCCGAGCGCGTCCGAGGCGGCGTCGAGATACGGGCGGACCACCCGCACCCGCCGGTCGCCGTCCAGGTAACTCGTACCGGTGAGCAGTGCGCGGACCCCGATGCCGTACAGCGAACCGGTGGTGTCGGAGCGCACCCAGCCGCAGTCGACGAGGGTCTGCAGCAGTTGGTACATGCTGCTGCGCGGTACGCCGAGTTCCGCGGCGAGTTCGTCCAGGCGGGCCGGCCGGTCGCCGCGCCCGGCGAGGAGTTCCAGCAACGCGACCGTTCGGGCGGCCGACTTCACTCCACGGACGCCTCTGTCCGCCCCGCGGAACCCTGCGCTCTCCGGCATGCGGCCCATCGTAAATCCGCCTCACTCATCCACTTCACCCATCCGTTTCACCGCGCCCATTGACCCGTTCGCGTTCACCAACTTAGCCTCCATTCTCATATACGAACGTCATCTGCATACAAGGACGCGATGCATGACACGGTCAAACACGGAGCCCGAGGACGTCACCCAGCGGCTACGCGACGGCATGGCACGCGGAGTCCTTTCCTTCCCCCGCCGTCTTCCCCGCCTGCGGCACCGGCGAGTTCAGCGCGCTGGACGAGGACGAGTACCGCTCGGTCGTCGCAGCGACCGTCGATGCGGCCGGCGGCCGGCTGCCCGTGGTCGCCGGCATCGGGTACGGCTGGGCGCAGGCCCGGCGGTTCGCCCGTATCGCCGAAGAGGCGGGCGCCGACGCCCTGTTGGTCCTTCCGCACTACCTGGTCGCCGCCCCGCAGGACGGCCTGGTGGCGCAGCTGAGCCGGATCGCCGAAGGCACCCGCCTGCCGCTCATCGCCTACCAGCGCGGCCCGGTCACCTTCACCGCGGACGGGCTGCGCCGTATCGCCGCCATCCCCACCGTCATCGGCCTGAAGGACGGGCACAGCGATCTCGACCGGCTGCAGCGCCTCACCCTCGCCGCCCCCGAGGGCTTCCTCTTCTTCAACGGCGCCGCCACCGCGGAGATCCAGGCTCGCGCGTACGCCACCGTGGGCGTGCCCGCGTACTCATCGGCGGTCCACGCCTTCGCGCCCGAGATCGGATGCGCCTTCTTCACCGCGCTGCGGACCGGCGACGACGCGGCGGTGCTCGACGACGGCCTTGCCCTGGTGGGCGCCGTACGACGAACGGCCTGACGAGAAGCCGTCCGCGCGCCGCCGCGCCACGTGATCCACAGTTCAAAGGGGAACTGCCTTGCCTCTCGTCGTAGTCGGAATCAGCGTTCTGATCCTGCTGCTCCTCATGACCAGGCTGAGACTCAACGGCTTCGCCGCGCTGCTGCTCGTGGCGGTCGGTGTCGCCGTCGTCCGCGGCATACCGCTGGAGAAGATCCCTGACGTACTCTCCGAAGGCATCGGTGGCCAGATCGGCGACACGATGCTCACCATCGGCCTCGGCGCCATGGTCGGCCGTGTCATGGGGGATTCCGGCGCCGCCCAGCGCATCGCGCAGCGGCTCCTCGACGCGTTCGGGCCGCGGTGGGTCCAGGTGGCCATGGTGGTCACGTCGATGCTCATCGGCGTCACCATGTTCTACGAGGTCGCCTTCATCATCATCGTGCCCATCGCGTTCACCCTCGTCAGGGTCACCGGGGCGAAGCTGCTCTGGGTCGGCCTTCCCATGTCCATCGCCCTGTCCACCATGCACAGCTTCCTGCCACCGCACCCCGGCCCCACTGCCGTGGCCACGATCTTCCACGCCTCCATCGGACTCACCCTGTTCTACGGCCTGTTCATCGCCGTCCCGGCCGGCGCGCTGATCGCTCTGACCTGGCCCCGGCTCCCGTTCATCAGGGCGATGGACCCCGCCATCCCCAAGGGCCTGGACAGCGAGGGGGAGTTCGCCGACGAGGACATGCCGGGTCTCGGCTGGTCGCTGTTCGTCGCCTTCTTCCCCGTGGTGCTTATCGCGGGCGCGGCGGTGACCGACATGGCCGCCTCCGGTGATGGCCCGTTCCTCCACCTCATCGCCTTCATCGGCTCCACGCCGATCGCACTTCTGCTGACCCTGATCCTGGCGATGTGGGCGTTCGGCCCCCGCATCGGCCGGAGCCTGACGGACGTCAGCGCCGGGGCGACCCACGCCGCGAGGAGGGTGCTCGCCGCGCCCTGCGGCTCGATCGCCTTCTCGCATTTGAATCCTCCTCCCAGCTGAAGCAGGGGGATTCCTGGCTCACGCTGCCTGTGGCCCAGCGGACCAGCAGGTCTTCCACAGTCAACACCAGCCGGGTTGAAACCAGCCCGGTTTGGTACAGCAACGTTCGGAGGTGCATGTGCTGTCTTGGTTCTCGATCAGCACGATGTACGCGCTTGGTTCTCGCGTCGCACGCGTGCACCCTACCCGACCGTGCGAGCGGCCCTTCGCCCTTTTGGTGAAACTCCGTTCCCTGCCCTGCTCCGCAAGAGGCCGATCCGTCCCCGCCGAGTGACCGCTCGACATCCTCGGCCTTTAACCCCGAATCCCCCCCTTAACTCCCCTCCCATACAAGGATGTTGACGACGATGAGCAAGAGAAGCAACCGGAGTGCCGGGCAGCCGACCATCACCCAGTACGCCGTCTATCCCGTCGCAGGCCGTGACTCCATGGAGCTGAACCTCTCCGGCGCACACGGCCCCTACTTCACCCGCAACGTGGTCGTCCTCCAGGACTCCGAAGGACATACGGGCCTCGGCGAAGTACCCGGCGGCGCGAAGATCACCCAGACCCTGCGGGATGCCGAATCCCTGGTCGTCGGCGCGACGCCGGGCGATTACAAGCGGGTCCTGCAGCAGATCGGGGAGCGCTTCGCGGGGCGCGACTCCGGCGGCCGAGGGGACCAGACCTTCGACCTGCGGACCACCGTGCACGCCGTCACCGCCGTCGAGTCGGCCCTGCTCGACCTGCTGGGCCAGCACCTCGACGTACCCGTCGCGGCGCTCCTCGGAGACGGCCAACAGCGGGACACGGTCCGCGTGTTGGGCTATCTCTTCTACGTCGGCGACCCCGACCGCACCGACCTCGACTACGTCCGTGAACCCGACTCCGAGGTCGAGTGGTACCGCGTCCGGCACGAGGAGGCCCTGTCGCCCGCGGCGATCGTCCGTCAGGCCGAGGCCGCCCACGACCTGTACGGCTTCCGTGACTTCAAGCTGAAGGGCGGTGTCCTGGAGGGCGCCGAGGAGGTCAAGGCGGTCCGCGCGCTCAAGGACCGCTTCCCCGAGGCCCGGATCACCCTGGACCCGAACGGCGCGTGGTCGCTGCGCGAAGCGGTCGAGCTGTGCCGGCCGCTGGTCGGCACGCTCGCCTACGCCGAGGACCCCTGCGGGGCAGAGGGCGGCTACTCCGGGCGGGAGATCCTGGCGGAGTTCCGTCGCGCCACGGGCCTGCCCACCGCGACCAACATGATCGCCACCGACTGGCGGCAGCTGACCCACGCCCTGGCCCTGCAGTCGGTCTCCATCCCCCTGGCCGACCCGCACTTCTGGACCATGCAGGGCTCGGTGCGCGTCGCCCAGCTGTGCAACGCGATGGGCCTGACCTGGGGCTGTCACTCCAACAACCACTTCGACATCTCCCTGGCCATGGTGACGCACTGCGGGGCGGCCGCCCCCGGTGAGTACAACGCCCTGGACACCCACTGGATCTGGCAGGAGGGCCTGGAGCGGCTCACCACCGCTCCGCCCCGCATCGTCGACGGGGAGATCGCCGTCCCCGACTCCCCCGGCCTGGGCGTCCAGTTGGACATGGACCGCCTGCTCGCGGCCCACGAGCTCTACCGCGAGCAGGCGCTGGGCGCGCGGGACGACGCGGCGGCGATGCGTTATCTGGTCCCCGGCTGGCAGTTCGACGGCAAGCGGCCCTGCCTGGTGCGGTAGCGGCACCCGGCTGACGGTCCGCCGCGGGGCACGCGGCACGGCGGGGCGGACCGTCAGCCGGCCGAACACTATGAACGCAATGATCCAAACGGTGGCCCTCGCCCCCGGCGGTTCCTAACATCCCGGCTCGCAGCGCAAGTTCACGCCGAGCACCGCGCACCGAGCGCCGAGCACCCACGGGAGCCGTTCCCATGAGCAGACCTGACGCACCGACGCCCCTGCCCCGGAGATCCCAGTTCCGCCGGCTCCGCCCGGCGGCCCTGGCGGCCGCGCTCGCCGCCGTGCTGCTCGGCACGCTCGGCACCGCGACCGACACCCACGCCAAGACCTCGGGCCCGGCACCCACGACCTGCCCGCCCCGCCTGCTCGACACGGCGCGGTGCTACAGCGGGCAGGACGCCAACGGGGCGCACTACACGATGGCGGTGCCCTCGGACTGGAACGGCTCCCTCGTCGTGCACGCCCACGGCGGTCCCGACCTCGGCGACGCGTCCGACCCCGCCCGCAGCGCCGACGACCTGGAGCGGTCGGCGGTGATGGTCGACGAGGGATACGCCTGGGCCGGCTCCGCCTACCGTCGCGGTGGCTACGGCACGCGGATGGCCGCAGCCGACACCGAGAACGTACGCCGCCTGTTCGTGAAGGAGTTCGGCACGCCGCGGCGTACTTACGTGCACGGCCAGTCCTGGGGCGGCAACGTCGCCGCCAAGGTCGCGGAGACGTACGGCGCGCGGCCGGGGGTGTACGACGGGGCGCTGCTGACCAGCGGCGTACTCGGCGGGGGTTCGCGCGGCTACGACTACCGCGTCGACCTGCGGGTGGTCTACCAGTACTACTGCCGGAACCATCCCCGGCCCAGCGAGCCCCAGTACCCGCTGTGGCAGGGGCTGCGCGCGGACTCCACCATGACGGCCGCGGGCCTGCGCTCCCGCCTCCAGGAATGCACCGGTTACGCGACACCGCCCGCGGACCGGACGGCCCTGCAGCAGCGCAACCTCGACGACATCCTCGCCGTCACCCGCATCCCTGAACGGGCCATCGAATCGCATCTGCGCTTCGCCACGTTCACCTTCCGGGACATCGTGGCGAGCCGCCTCGACGGCCGTAATCCGTTCGGCAACCGAGGCGTCACGTACTCGGGTTCACACGACGACAAGGCCCTCAACGCCGGTGTCGAACGCTTCTCGCCCGACCCCACGGCCCGCCGTGACCTCTCCTACGACAGCGACCTCACGGGCAGGGTGTCGATCCCGGTCCTCACCCTGCACGCGATCGACGACCCGACGGCTTTCGTCGAGCACGAGGCGGCCTACCGGGCCACGCTGCGCGGCGCGGGCCGGGAGAACCACCTCGTCCAGACGTTCACGACGGAGACGGAGCACAGCGCACTCAGCGATTCGGAGTACGCCAATTCCCTTTCCACGCTGGACACTTGGGCCCGAACGGACGACAAGCCGACCGCACACTCGATCGCAAGGTCCTGCGCAGCCTTCGACGAGCGGTACGGCAGCGGATGCTTCTACACCCCGGATTTCCGCCCCGAACCGTACGCCGCACGCGTCAGGCCCCGCCCCGGCGGCCTTTCCTGGCCCGCGATGACGGCCGCGCAGGAGAAGGCGTGGAGCAGGATCGACGGGGTGGGGATCGCGCCTTGACCCCGGCTACTGGGCCGCGCGCCGGGTGACCGGTCGGGACAGCGGGTCCGGTGAGTCGAAGGACAGGCCGTTCTCGTCGAGGGCGTTGTGGACGGCGATGCGGCCCTCGGGAAAGACGAAGCCGACCTCGATCGAGCCATGGGCCGCGTCGTCGCCGGACCATGTGAGGAGTTCGACGTCCAGTGGTTGATCTCGACCTGCTCGCCGCCGAAGTCGAGCAGGACGGGGCAGTCGGCGAACCGCTCGTCGTCCCGCACGTCCCAGGCCGGCCAGAACCCGGTCAGCGGGCGGCCGGTCAGCGCCCTCAGCCGGTGGCCGTGTGCGGCCTCGGCGGCGCGAGGGCTGTTGGTCCACCGCGGCTCGTAGCCCGCGATGCCGAAGTTGAACACGCGGTCACCGCTGCGGTCCGGCCGGAGGGAACAGTGTCTCCTGGGCCAGGCTCGCCGCCAGTGTTCCCTCCGTGGTGTACATCCCGCCGGTGTACCAGCCGCGGCCCTGCGCGACGGTTTTCGGGATCATGTCGAGGAGGATCCAGGAGTCGAAGCTGACCTGGCGGTGGAACCAGACCGTGTGGTCGAGGGTGATGCCCGCGTACTTGCCGCCGCCGCTGACGCCGGAGATGCCGGTCGACACGTCGGAGAGGTACGTCAGGGCGCAGGCGTCCAGGAGCGGGTCCTGAGGGAGGGCGTCCTTGGTGCGCGCCCACAGCCGGGTGGGCCTGCCCCGGCCCCACGGCTGGGTCTGTGCCGGAAGCCGCCATTCGAGCAGCGGGAAGCGTCCCATCTCGAAGGGTTCCGATTCCTCCGGCGGTGTGGGGGCCGGGTGTTCGCCGAGTTGGGTGTCCTGCCCTGCCGACGGCTCGTGGAAGGACGCCGACATGGTGAAGACCGTCCTGCCGCGCTGGCGGGCGACGACCCGGCGCGCGGAGAAGGAGAGCCCGTCCCGGTCCCGCTCCACCTCGAAGTCGACGGGGGCCGTGGTGTCACCGGGCAGGAGGTAGGCGGCGTGCAGCGAGCGCGGGAGTTGACGCCCCGACACGGTCAGACCCGCGGCGAGCAGGGCCTGGGCCGCGATTTGCCCGCCGTACAGGGGGAAGCTCTCCTCGACGACGACGGGGGCCTGATAGCGGTCCTCCGCCGTCTTGTCGAGGACCAGCAGATCGGACAGCGTGCACTGCGCCTGAGTGGTCAACGGGCACCTGCCCGGCCCGCGTTGGCCGCCTTGACCGCGCGTCGCGCGTTTCGGTCCACCGGCTCCTCCTCGATCCCCATGATCCCCTTGATCCCCTTGATCCCCTTGATCCAGCTGCCAGTCTGCCCCGGTGAGCGGGCCGGGCGACGTCCGCATGACGCACATCACAGGGATCCGGGGCCGGGGCGGGCGCCCTGGCGGGGGCCGCTGCCGCGTGCCGCTCCGGCCCGCTGAAGGATGTCCTTCCATGACACGGATCGACTCCCAAGAGATCGCCACCGCCCGCCTCGTCCTCGTACCGCTGACGGTCGAGCACGCCGACGAGATGGCCGGCGTGCTGTCCGACCCGGCCCTGCACACCTTCATCGGTGGTGCTCCCGACGGTCCCGACGCGCTGCGCGCCCGCTACCGGCGGATGACCGCCGGGTCCCCCGACCCGGCGGTCTCCTGGTGCAACTGGGTGGTCCGGCTGCGCGACGAGGACCGGCTGACCGGCACGGTGCAGGCGACCCTCGTCCCCGACGGTCCCGGACTCGTCGCGGAGGTCGCCTGGGTGATCGGGACTCCGTGGCAGGGGCGGGGCATCGCCGCCGAGGCGGCCCGTGGGCTCGTCGACTGGCTGGCGGGGCAGCCGGACGTGCGGCGCGTCATCGCCCATGTCCACCCGGACCACCACGCTTCGGCCGCCGTCGCCACCGCCGCGGGGCTCAGCCCCACGGACGAGTGGCAGGACGGCGAGGTCAAGTGGCGGCGGACGATGCGGTCTTGAGCGAAACGGATCAGAACGGGCGGTCGCCCGCGATGGCGACGCGCTCGGCGACCCGGCGGTGCGGGGCGTAGTCGTCGACCGCGTAGTGCTGGGTGGCGCGGTTGTCCCAGAACGCGATGTCGCCGGCCTGCCAGCGGAACCGCACCTGGTACTCCGGCACCTGCGCCTGCCGCACCAGATGGCCGAGCAGCCGGTCGCTCTCCTCGCGTTCCATGCCCACGATGTGCGTGGTGAACGAAGTGTTCACGAAGAGCATCCGCCGCCCGGTCTCCGGGTGCCTGCGCACCACCGGGTGCGTGACCGGCGGGAACTGCTCCTGCAGCGGGATCAGCTTCTCGGGTCCGTAGAAGCGGGCGAAGCCGGGGATGAAGTCGTGCACCGCCCGCGCCCCCTCGATGCGCGCCTTCACGTCGTCGGGGAGGTTGTCGTACGCGGCCGCCATGTCCGCCCACATCGTGTCGCCGCCCACCGGCGGCATCTCCCGCAGCTGCAGGACGGCGCCGAGCGCGGGCCGTTCGCGGAAGGTGACGTCCGCGTGCCAGACGTTCTCGTACGTCGGTGTGGCGCTGCCGCCCTTGTCGAACCGGACGACATCCTCGGCCGAGCCCCGCGCGAGCAGCGGATTGGTCTCCAGGTCGCCCCAGTTGAGGGCGAAGGCGCGCTGCTGCTCCGAGGTGATCCCGGCGCCCCGGAAGAAGAGCACCTTCCACTCCAGGAGGGCCCGGTTGAGCTCCTCGCGCAGCGCGGCCGTGAGGGGCCGGGCGAGGTCGACGCCGCGGATCTCGGCGCCGATGAGGCGGCCCTGCGGGACGACGTCGAACAGGTCGTACGGGTGCTCTTCCCAGCCCTCGGGCACGCGGCGCAGGGTGCGGCGCCCTTCGTACATGCCGTCGGCGGGGACGCGGGCATCGCGGAGAGATGTGGGGGATGCGGGAGACGTGACAGTCATGGTGATCCTCAGTGGCGAGTGAGTCGGGTCGGTGGCCCGGAGCGGAACCCCGAGTACTGCGGAGACGCGCTCCGGCAGCTAGCGACCCGATCGCTCGCACCCGCGCCGCCACGGGACCCCGAAGGTCCGCACGGCGGCGGTCAGGTGCTGGATCATGCACGCCATTCTGTACTGCTACCCCTTGCGGAGCAAACCCCCGTACTCGTAGATGCCCTTGTTGTGCTCGGTGGCGCCCAGGTAGGGGGACAGGTCCTCGTGGACGGGGGCGAGCGGCGGCTGGTCGGCGTCGGGGCGCCAGTCCACCAGGTTCAGCAGACCGGGCTCCACCGGCTCCAGGCCCTCCAGGAGGGCGTCGACCTCGCCGGGGGTGCGGGTCTGCCAGGGGACGCCGCTGCCGGAGATGTGCGCGGTCATCGCGGCGCCGCGCTCCGGGTCGTCGGCGACGACCTGGGAGAAGCCCAGGTAACTGCCCGGGGCCGCCCGGTCGATGATCGTGTGCAGGACGCGGCGCGGGTCGTCGGCGTCGCTCAGGTGGTGCCCCACGGAGAGGAACAGCACGGCGACCGGCTCGTCGAAGTCGATCAGGCGCCGCACGTCGGGGTGATCGAGGATCGCGTCCTGGTCGCGCATGTCGCCGGTGATGACGGTGGTGGTCGCGTCGTCGGCGAGCAGCGCGTGGGCGTGTGCGAGGACGATCGGGTCGATGTCCACGTAGACGACGCGGGCGTCCGGCGCGAAGCGCTGCGCGACCTGGTGGACGTTGTCGTCGGTCGGCAGGCCGCAGCCCATGTCGATGAACTGGCGGACCCCCGCCTGGGTCAGATGGCGCACCACGCGGAAGAGGAACTCGCGGTTCTGCCGGGCTATGTCGACGCACTCGGGGAAGTCGGGCAGCGTGCGCAGCAGGAACTCGCGGTCGATCGCGTAGTTGTCCTTGCCGCCGAGCATCCAGCCGTAGGCGCGTGCCGACGTGGGCACGTCGAAGGGAATGGACGTCATCTCGGACTGCTCGTCACCGGCCACAGTGCGCTCTCCACCTCTGCCAACAGGGATATGGGTCTTGGCTCCGTCGCGGCGACACTATCCCGTGCCTCACGGCCAGGTGAACCCGGTCCCGATCACCAACAGGTGCGCCCACAGCGGCGGTTGAGGAGAGCACCGCCCGGCAGCGGCGCGCCATCGGGCACCCGCCCGCCCATGAGGCGGCCGGATGGCGCATGATCGGACGTACGCGAGATACGTTCCACCAGAGAGGACCTCCCCATGGAAGACCGCTTCGATGTCGTCGTGCTCGGAGCAGGACCCGGCGGCTATGTGGCCGCCATCCGCGCCGCCCAGCTGGGCAAGCGGGTCGCGGTCGTCGAGGAGAAGTACTGGGGAGGTGTCTGCCTCAACGTCGGCTGCATCCCGACCAAGGCGCTGCTGCGCAACGCCGAGCTGGCCCATCTGTTCACGCACGAGCAGAAGACGTACGGCATCAAGGTCGACGGGAACGTGTCCTTCGACTACGGCGAGGCGTTCAACCGCAGCCGCACCGTCGCGGACGGCCGCGTCAAGGGCGTCCACTTCCTGATGAAGAAGAACAAGATCACCGAGTTCGACGGCCGGGGCACCTTCCTCGACGCGAACACGCTCCAGGTGGCCAAGTCCGACGGCACGACCGCCACCATCGGCTTCGACAACTGCATCATCGCCACGGGTGCCACGCCGAAGCTGCTTCCCGGCACAAGGCGCAGCGAGCGCGTGGTGACGTACGAGGAGCAGATCCTCGCCGACAGCGTGCCGCAGTCCATCGTGATCGCTGGCGCCGGAGCCATCGGCATCGAGTTCGCGTACGTCCTGCACAACTACGGCGTGAAGGTCACGATCGTCGAGTTCCTCGACCGCATCGCGCCGCTGGAGGACGTGGACGTCTCGACGGAGCTCGCCAAGCAGTACCGCAAGCTCGGCATCGACGTGAAGACCTCGACCCGCGTCGAGTCGATCGACGAGTCGGGCCCGCAGGTGCGCGTCACGGTGACCGGCAAGGACGGCAAGCAGGAGATCCTGGAGGCGGACAAGGTCCTGCAGGCCATCGGCTTCGCGCCGAACGTCACGGGCTACGGCCTGGAGGCGACGGGCGTGGCGCTGACCGAGCGCGGGGCCATCGACATCGACGGCCGCGGGCGCACGAACGTGCCGCACATCTACGCGATCGGTGACGTCACCGCGAAGCTGATGCTGGCGCACACCGCCGAGTCCATGGGTGTGGTGGCCGCCGAGACGATCGCGGGCGCCGAGACGATGGAGCTCGATTACCCGATGATCCCGCGCGCGACCTACTCGCAGCCGCAGATCGCCAGCTTCGGCTGGACGGAGGCGCAGGCCAAGGAGAAGGGCTTCGACGTCAAGGTCGCCAAGTTCCCGTTCATGGCGAACGGCAAGGCGCACGGCCTGGGCGACACGGTCGGCTTCGTCAAGGTCATCAGCGATGCCCAGTACGGCGAGATCATCGGCGCCCACCTGATCGGCCCGGACGTCACGGAGCTGCTTCCCGAGCTCACGCTGGCCCAGCAGTGGGACCTGACCGTGCACGAGGTCGCCCGCAATGTGCACGCCCACCCGACGCTCGGCGAGGCGGTCAAGGAGGCCGTGCACGGGCTGGCCGGGCACATGATCAACTTCTGACGCACGCTCGGAACGCACACAGGGCGCCCCGCCGCGAGCCGTACGGCTCAAGTGGCGGGGCCACCCGGTCCGGAAGATTCTTGGTCAGAACTCTCTGTCGCGAGGCGCGAGGAGATACCGCATGACCGGAACGGGCAACGCAGGGTGCTGCGCCGCCACTTGTGCCGTGTCGGCGTCCCGTAGCAACCGGACCAGCACACATGCGGGCAGTTGCGGGTGCCGGGCGGCCGCGTGGCGTACGCGCTCGTGCGGGTCGTCGAGCAGACGCACCGCCGACGCCGCGGTCAGCCGCGGGTCGGTTGCGGCCCGGTACCGCACTTCCTCGTGCGTGTCCCGGCTGTGCCGCTCGACCAGCTCGACCGTCGACTCCGGATCGTCCATGGCCAGTTGACGCATCCGCGGATTCGGGTCATGGGCAAAGCGGAGGAGGCCGCTACGGGGGAAGTTGGGGTGGCCGCGGGGGCGGTCGGGGACGCTGAGGCTGCCGGTCCACCACTGCCACACCTCCAGCAGCATGTCGGCAGGCGCGTCGTCGCAGGATTCGGCGAGGAAGAGCCGGACGACACGGTCCTCGTCGCGGGCCAGGCGGTCGACGACGTCCGGCGGGAGGCTTCTCGCGCGGGCGACGCTTCGGCGTACGACGGGGTGCGAGGAGGCGGCCAGGCGGCGCATGGCGGCGGGATCGCCGTGCAGGGCCGTGACCCAGGCGAGCTCGTGGTGGTGGACGCCCGGATCGAAGTCGATGTCGATGTCCGTCCGTTGCTCCTCGGTGAGGTCGGGGCGTAGGGAGACCTCGAAGCGGACGGTTGCGTCGGGGTCCTGGGCAAGGCGGTCGACGAGGTCCAGGTCCAGGCGGGGGTTGCCCGCGAGGGCCCGGCGCCGGGCAGGGTCGCCGCGCCGGATCAGGTGCTCGGCGAGGTCGCGCTCCAGACGGCAGGTCTCCACCGCTCGGTCCCCGAACTCCTCGGTCTCGAAGGCCGAGCGGGACATCGGATGCTCCTGGTGGTGCTGGAGCAGTGCCGCGACGCGGACCTTGCCGGTGGGGTCGTCAAGGAGCCGGCTCCGGGCCCGGCTGTCCAGATGGGGCCACGCACGCTCGCAGGCCAAGGCACGCACGGACGGATCGAGGTCGGCGGCCAGGGTGGTGAGGGTCCTGACGGGCAGTCCCGTGAGCCGGACGGCTTCTTCACGGACCTCTGCGGAAGCGTCGGCGGCGAGCCGTGCGCAGGCGGCGTCCGTGAGCAGGGCGCGCCGATCCGCAGCGATCATGGTGAGGATCCAGCGGTCCCGGGGCGCCGCTTCGCCCAGGATCAGGCGAGCCCACTGCTCGGCCGTGATGTTCGGCTGGGCATCGGCCAAGAGCTGCCGCAGCTTGCGGTCCGGGTGGGCCATGGCCGCCTCGACGACCGCCGTCGGCAACGGACGCCACAGGAGGTAGTGCGACCGCCCCAGCAGACCGGCACGCAGATCATCGGGGGTGGCCGAGTTGAGCGCCAGGCCATGCGCCCACGATTCGCGCACGCTCCGCGCAGGGCCCGGCCCTTGGAGCAGGGAATCCCAGGCGGCACTCCGCTCCTGCGAGGTCTCCTGGGCCGCCGCCCTCGCCGCTTCCTCTCGCCGGTGCCGCAAACGGTCCACGGCGACGATCCAGACCTCGTCCGCCACGGTGGTCACGCCCAACAGGGCTTCCCCGTCCGACGACAGGGTGACGAACCGCGGCTCGCCAGGGCTCGCGCCGAGCACTCCGGCGAGATCCCACTCGGTGCTGAGCCGCACCCGCGTCCACCGCGAGGGTGCACATCGTGACCCGTCATCACCTTCGCCGTGGACGTCGATGAGGAAGACACCGTCCCCGCCAAAGATCCCGGCCCTGGTCGCCAGCCGGTGCCACTGCGCGTTGACCTCGACGACCAGATCAGGTCGGTCACTCCGTACGCGCACGGCCGGAGCGGCCTCACCCGCGACGATCCATCGCCATGCGGCCCTGGGAGGCAGCGCCTCCTCGGCCGGCCGGTCCCCCGCGCTTTCCAGACCGCCACGCCGCAGCAACTCCATGAGCTCGTCTCCCCTGCACCCCATGGAGCTCATCCTGCCCGAGCTCCTCTAGGCCCCGACGCCCGTCCCCTGCTCATAGGCATCGGCGAGGCCTGCGGCCTCCGCGTACGAAGGCAGGCCCTCCGGCAGTGCGCCGCCCCGCTCGACCGCCTGGGCCGTGGTGACGGCCGCGTGCAGGGACGCGCGGAAGAGGAGGGAGCCGGTGCTTACTCGGCGGACGCCGAGGTCTGCGAGGTGGGCGTAGGTGAGGCGGCCGGGGGCGTAGAGGATGTTGAGGGGCAGGTCGAAGGCGGCCACCAGGGCCGCGATGGTCTGCTCGTCCTGGAGGGCGGGGACGAACAGGCCGTCGGCGCCCGCCTGTTGATAGGCGGCGGCCCGGCGTTCGGTCTCCCCCGCCTCCCCGGCGCTCAGCCAGTACGTGTCCGTGCGCGCGTTGACGAAGAGGCCCGGGGCCGTCTCCTTGATGGCACGGATCAGCTCGCATTGGGTGGTGGTGTCGGTGAGGGTGCCGTCCGGGCGGCCGTCCTCGATGTTCACGCCGACGACGCCCGCCTCGGCGAGCTCGGCCGCGAGCTTCGCCACGTCGGCCGGGCGCTCGGCGAAGCCGCCCTCGATGTCGACGGTGATCAGCGCGGGCAGCCGGGCCAGGCCGCGGGCCAGACGCAGGGTCTCCTCGCGTGTGTCGCCCGTGGCGTCCGCCTTTCCTGCGGCGGACGCCACACCGAGGCTGGTGGTGCCGATCGCCGCGAAGCCGCTGTGGGCGAGCGCGGCGGCGGAGGCGTGGTCCCAGGCGTTGGGCAGCAGCAAGGGGTGGCCGGCCCGGTGCAGGGCGCGGAACTGGGCGGATCGGTCTGCGTACGTCATGGGTGGACGGTAATGCCCCTCGCCTCAGGTGGCCCCAAGATTCTTTCGGCGTAATGTCGAGAACGGGTTGTCGGCTCCGACGTCCCCTGTGAAAGTCGCCCACAAGGGGCGGCACCCCACAGCCGAGGAGCGACATCATGAAGTACCTGGTGATGGTTCAGGGCACGCAGGCCGACTACGAAGCGCAGAGCGGCAAGGCGACCGCGACAAGCCCGGGCTGGAGCGAGAAGGACCTGCAGGCGATGTTCGCCTTCATGGGCGCGCTCAATGACGATCTGGCCGAGTCCGGCGAGATGGTCGACGGGCAGGGCCTGGCAGAGCCCGCGCAGACCCGCCTGGTCGACGTGGACAAGGACGGCCGCCCGGTCATCACGGACGGTCCCTACGGCGAGACGAAAGAGGTGCTCGCCGGGTACTGGGTCCTGGACTGCGAGAGCCTCGACCGGGTCACGGAGATCGCCAACCGAATCCAGACCTGCCCGATTCCCGAGGGTGCGCCGAACTACCCCGTGGTGATCCGCCAGATCATGGGCGGCCCCGACGACGCGTGCTGAACGGCACATCCGACACCGAGGACCTGCTGCGCCTGCACGCGCCGCAGGTCCTCGGCGCGCTGGTGCGCCGGTACGGGCACTTCACCGAGGCCGAGGACGCGGTGCAGGAGGCGCTGCTCGCCGCGGCACGGCAGTGGCCCGACGAGGGTGTGCCGAACAACCCCCGCGGCTGGCTGATCCGGGTCGCGTCGCGGCGGCTCATGGACCAGCTGCGCGCAGACGAGGCCCGGCGCCGGCGCGAGGAGGCGGACGCCCAGCTCACCCCGCGGGACGCGTTCAGCACGCCCGCGCCCGGCGAGAGCCGTGCGCCGTCCGAGGACGACACCCTCACCCTGCTCTTCCTCTGCTGCCACCCCGACTTGAGCCCGGCCGCCCAGGTCGCGCTGACCCTGCGCGCCGTCGGCGGTCTGACCACCGCCGAGATCTCCCGCGCGCATCTGGTGCCCGAGGCGACGATGGCCCAGCGGATCAGCAGGGCCAAGGGGAAGATCAAGGGGGCGCCGTTTCGCCAGCCGGGCCCCGACGACCGGGATCAGCGGCTCGCCGTGGTGCTCCAGGTGCTCTACCTCATCTTCAACGAGGGCTACACCGCGACCTCCGGCAACGCCCTGCACCGCGCCGACCTGGCCCGCGAGGCGATCCGGCTGACCCGGTCCGTACGCACCCTGCTGCCCGCGGATGGCACGGTGACCGGGCTGCTCGCGCTCATGCTGCTCACCGAGGCCCGCAGCGCTGCCCGCACCGGACCGCACGGCGAACTCGTCCCGCTCGACGAGCAGGACCGCTCCCGCTGGGACCGGCGGGCGATCGAGGAAGGCGCCGCGCTGGTCGAGGAGGCGCTCTCCCAAGGCCCGGCGGGCGCCTATCAGCTGCAGGCGGCGATCGCGGCGCTGCACGACGAGGCGGCGCGCGCCGACGACACGGACTGGCCGCAGATCCTCGCGCTGTACGACCTCCTGGTACGCCGCGCCCCTGAGCCCATGGCCGAACTGGGCCGGGCCGTGGCCGTCGCCATGGTGCACGGGCCGCGGGCCGGGCTCGCCGAAGTCGCCGAACTCGACGACCGGTTGGCGGGTCACCACCGGCTCGACGCCGTCCGCGCCCATCTCCTGGAGCAGGCGGGCGAGACCGAAGCCGCCCGCGCCGCCTACCAGTCGGCGGCGCAGCGCACGCTCAGCGTTCCCGAGCGGCACTATCTGCAGACACGTGCGGCGCGGCTGCTGCCCTGAGCCAGTCTGCTCACTGCGCTTACGTTGCCGTTGCCGTTGCCGTTGCCGCTCCAAGTCCGGGACAACTCAGGGGTCTTGGGGGCAACCCCCGACACGCCACCCTGAGGGCAACCCTGATCATGTCCCGGTGCCTTCCCTGATTCCTGGCTCGCGCTGTTGTGACTCCGGCGACTCACGGTCATCGTCGATCACGGGCCATCCCGTGATCCAGTTCGTGAGAGGGGACTTGATGCGACCGTACTTAAGAACGCTCACCGCAGCGCTCACCGCCGTGCTCGCCGCCGGCGCACTCGCCGGGGCGGCGACGCCGGGCGTACAGGCGGCGGACGCCGATCCGCCCGGACGCGGCCCGATGACGCCGGACTCCATCGACTGGAAGCCGTGCCCCCAGGACACCGAAGCGGACTGCGGGACCCTGCGCTTGCCCATCGACTGGGCGCACCCCGCCGGCGAGAAGTTCGATCTCGCCGTGGCCCGCCGCAAGGCGACCGACCCGGATCGCCGGATCGGCGTGCTGATGGTCAACCCTGGCGGGCCGGGCGATTCGGGGGTGGACTTCGCCGTGCGGCGCGCCAAGACGCACTTCAGCGCGGAGGTGCAGGAGAAGTTCGACATCGTCGGATTCGACCCGCGCGGGGTCGGCGCCAGCCACCCGGTGAAGTGCTCCAAGGAGCTGTTGGAGCAGCGCCCGTCCGCCTACCCCCGCGACCAGGCAGAGTTCGGTCAACTCGCCGAGTACAACCGCGCGTTGCGCAAGGACTGCCGACGGCACACCGGCCCGGTCTTCGACCACGCCGACACCTTGAGCGTGGTCCGGGACATGGACGCCGTCCGCAGATCACTGGGCGAGAAGAAGATCAACTACTTCGGTCACTCCTACGGCACACTGCTCGGCGAGCAGTACGCGGAGGAGTACGGCGACCGGATCCGGACGATGGCGCTCACCGCGAACATCGACCACAGCCTCGGCGCCCGCGACTTCCTCGTCTCATCGGCCGCCACCGCGGAGGACTCGTTCCACCAGTTCGCGAAGTGGTGTGACCGCACCAGCTCCTGCGCACTGCACGGCCGGGATGTCACCGCCGTCTGGGACGGCCTGCTCGCCAGGGCCGACCGAGGGGAGATACGGGATCCGGAGAACCCGGACCAGGCCCTCACCGCCAACGCCATCGCGCTCTTCGCCTTCAAGAAGTTCTACGGCCCCGACCGGGACGGCCTTGCCACGTACATGGCCGAGCTCGACGCGCAGGATCCACCGGACGCTCAGCGGCCCCGGGCAGAACTGCCCTCGCAGACAGCGCCGCAGCAGACGGTCGCGGAACCGTTCCAAGCCGCGTTCTGCCAGGACTGGCGGTTCCGCCCCAAGAGCCACAAGGAGTTCGCCCGCCTGACCGAAGCCGAACTGCGGGCCGCACCGCACATGAGCGGCTCACCACGTGTCCACGCCGGTGTGGCCGCCTGCATAGGCTGGCCCGACGAGGTGAACAACCCCCAGCACCGCCTCCGCATCACCGAAGCGCCCAAGATCCTCATGCTGCATTCGATGCACGACCCGGCCAACCACTTCTCATGGGCGACCAATGTGCACCGGCAGAC
Source organism: Streptomyces sp. NBC_01381 (assembly GCF_026340305.1). NCBI lineage: Bacteria > Bacillati > Actinomycetota > Actinomycetes > Kitasatosporales > Streptomycetaceae > Streptomyces > Streptomyces sp. NBC_01381. The sequence goes on from NZ_JAPEPI010000003.1 coordinate 436,957, forward strand.
CCGCGGGACCACCGTCCTGCTGCCGTACGAGGGCGACGGACACAGCGTGTACAACCGCAGTGGCTGCACACGCGATGCCGTGGACGACTACCTCACGGAGCGGAAGACACCGAGCCCTGGGAGCAGTTGCGCACCCGCCGCGGAGAACTGACCGGCTGGTCATGCGGCCAGCGTGACCGCCTCCACCGCCGGGGTGCGCAGCGTGCGGCGGGCCGTGGCGATACTGGTGATCAGCGTTGCCGCGGTGGCGACCCCGACAATGGTGAGCCAGATGCCCAGGCCCTGATCGGGTACGAGGGTGTCGGTGCGGACCGCGCTGAAGGGCAGGATTCCGGCGAGGCCCGCCACCGTGCCGAAGAAGACTCCGGTGGCGGTGAGGACGAGACCCTCGACGCCGACCATCCCGAGCACCTGCCCCGGAGTTGCCCCGGCCAGGCGCTGCTGACCGAACTCGCGGCCGCGGTAGGAGGTCGCGGCGTACAGACTGTTGATCAGCATGATGCAGGAGAAGACCACGATGATCCCGACGACCACGAAGTTCAGCGTCTCCAGGTTCTTGTCCTCGACGGACTTGGCCAGACCCGAAGCCTTGATCGCGTCGCTCTCGACGGCCTGCATATAGAGCGTCGCGGTCGCCATGCCGGTGAAGACGATGAGCGGCATCAGCACACCGGCCAGCTGATCGGCGCGCCGTCGCATGTTGAGCACGGTCAGATAGCCGCTCGCCCCGGTGAGCACCTCAAGCGGCCGGGCCAGTGTGCCGAGCAGGGCCCGGAGCAGCTTCGGCGAGAGCAGGGCGAAGCCCACCGAGAGCAGGATCGCCCCGTAGGCGGGGGCCGCCATGAGCGCGGCGTCCTTCGCGTCGAAGGCGAAGGTGGACAGCACGCCCGCGGCACCGGCGAGCACGGCCGCGTACCCGGCGAAGCTCCGCAGCCGGCCCCGGGGCTTGCGCTCCCCGGCGGCCGCCCGGGTCGCCCTGCGCACCGCGAGGAACGCGGCGCCCACCGAGGCGAGCAGGGTGATGTCGATGCCCGACATCAGGGCGATCGGCCCGAAGGAGAAGTCGACGCCGTCGGCGACCTGCCCGCTGTCCTGGAACATGCCGAGCAGCGCCTGCCCGCCGAGCATCGCGGGACCGATGGCGAGCAGCGATCCGACCAGGGCGACGACCGCCGCCTCGCCGACGACCATCCGCTTGATCTGCGCCGGGGTGGCCCCGGTGCTGCGCAGCAGGCTGATCTCCTCGGCGCGCTGGCGTACGTTCACCGTCAGCGTGGAGGCGACGGCAAAGAACACCAGGAGGGTGCCGTAGCCGCCGACGACGCTCGCCGCGGTGGTGAGGCTCTCCGCGCTGACCTCGTCGACGCCCTGGGCGGCTGCGGTGTCGTGCATGGAGTTGAACGTCATGATGATCGCCGCGCCGAGGAAGGCGGAGAGCAGCGTGGCGACGAGGCGTCCGGGGCGTTGCCGGATGGAGCGCAGGGCTAGGGAGAACATCGCTCACACCCCCAGCGGCACGGCGCGGTCGAATCCGGCCACGACGTCGCCCAGGTGGGCGAGGCGCTCGGCGACGGCGTCGACGGTCGGGGACGTCAGCAGCCCGGCCAGGCGGCCGTCTGCGAGGAAAAGCACGGAGTCGGCGTAGGAGGCGGCGACCGGGTCGTGGGTCACCATCACCACGGTCCTGCCGTGCGCCCGCACCGTCTCCTGGAGGAGCTGCAGGACGTCGCGCGCGCTGCGGGTGTCCAGGGCGCCGGTCGGCTCGTCCGCGAAGATCACGCTCGGCTCGGTGACCAGGGCCCGGGCGATGGCGACGCGCTGACGCTGGCCTCCGGACAGCTCGTCGGGGTGGTGCCGCAGCCGGTCGGCGAGGCCGACCTGGGCGAGGACGGCGCGCGCCTTGTCGTAGTCGATCCGGCGCCGGGCGAGCTTGAGGGGCAGGGTCGTGTTCTGTGCGACGTTGAGGGTGGGCAGCAGGTTGTACTGCTGGAAGACGAAGCCGATGCGCTGCCTGCGGAACTTGGTCAGCTCGGCCTCGCTGCCGCCCGTCATCTCCTCGCCGTCCACCATGACGATGCCGGAGTCGGGCCGGTCGAGCCCGGCGGCGCACTGCAGCAGGGTCGACTTCCCCGACCCGGAGGGCCCCATCACGGCGGTGAAGCTTCCGCTCGGGAGGCTCAGGGTCACCCCGTCGAGCGCGGTCACGGCGCTCTCGCCCGCCCCATAGGTCTTGCTGACCTTGACCAGCCGCAGAGCCTCGGGGCTCCTGGCGGATCCGGATGTGCCCGTACGACGAAACATGGCGATCCATCCCTTCGCGGGTGACGCTCGCTGCGTCACCTCTCTGAAGTTACGGACAGTCGCGACCCGGGACATTGGGCGTACGACCCGACATCGGGGTGGCGGTGGGTACACCCCCCGGACCCCCCTCCGGACACTCCCGTCCGCCGGCCGGCACGTAACGCAGCTCACAGCGACGGCCGCACCACCTGGGAACACCCACCGATGGTTCACCGTTGAACGGTATGTGGGCCCCGATCGCGATTCCCCCGTCCGGTCGGGGTCCACCCTTGTTCCGGCGCCTGCCGACCACGCTCTGTTTCACGCCTTCGAGCTCGAATATGCCAACCGCACCGCGCGGCGCGGCCTCGGGCGTCATCATGCGTTCATGGACGGTGCCAAGCCTGTGCAGGTCTTGTTCACGGCCGATGAGTACGCGGCGCTGCTGCGTCATGCGGACCAACTCGGACTGCCGGTCGACGAGTTCATACGCCGGGCCGTGACCGTCGACGCCGCGGAGCCGCCCTGCCCGAGCACGGGGAACCGGCGCGGGTCCGCCGCCCCGGCGGCCGTCCCGCCGATCCGCCGGGAGCTGGGCCCCGGGGGCACTCCCGCGCTCCAGCGGTTCCTGGACACCCTGGCGACCTCGGCGGAACCCGCCCGCCCGGAGCAGGTTCCGCCGCAGCCGACGGTCCGCACCTGCTCGGGGCAGTGAGCGGCCCGCTCAGGGCAGCGCGATCTCCGGGGTGTAGAGCTCCAGCCAGAGCGCGAGGTCCAGGGTGCGCTCAAGGCCGCGCCGCGACGCCTGGGTGATCTGCGGTACGTCGCGTCCCGCGGCCCGCGCCACCCGCTCCCGGTCCACCAGGCCGAAGACCGGGTGCGCGGGCTCGGCGAGCAGGTCCTTGACGTGCTCCTGGAGGGCGATGGCGTACTTCGGGTCCTGGGTGGAGGGATAGGGGCTCTTCACCCTGTCGTACACGGAACGCGGCAGCACGTCCGCCGCCGCCTCCCGCAGCAGGCTCTTCTCCCTGCCGTCGAAGGACTTCAGGGACCAGGGCGTGTTGTAGACGTACTCGACGAGCCGGTGGTCGCAGAACGGCACCCGCACCTCCAGGCCGACGGCCATGCTCGCGCGGTCCTTGCGGTCGAGCAGGACGCGGACGAAGCGGGTCAGGTGCAGATGGCAGATCTTCCGCATCCGGTACTCGAAGTCGCTCTCCCCGTCGAGCCGTTGGACGCCCGCGACCGCCGTCGCATAGCTGTCCTTGACGTACGAGGGAAGGTCGAGGGCGGCGGTCAGGTCCGGGCGCAGTACGTCGCCGTCGTCACCGAAGTGATCGGCGAACCGCACCAGCCAGGGGAAGGTGTCGGCCGCGCGGGCCTCTTCGTCGAAGAACTGCAGGTAGCCACCGAAGACTTCGTCCGCCGACTCCCCCGAGAGCGCGACCGTGGAGTGTTCGCGGATGGCCCGGAAGAGGAGATAGAGCGAGGCGTCCATGTCCCCGAATCCCGTGGGCAGGTCGCGGGCGCGGATCATCGCTGCCCGGATCTCGGGGTCGGCGAGGGCGTGCGAGTCGAGGACGATGTCGCGGTGCTCGGTGCCGGCCGCCTTCGCGACGTCGTGCACGTAGGGCGTGTCCGGGGTGGCGCGCAGCGCGTCGGCGACGAAGTTCTCGCTCTGGCCGACGAAGTCGACGGCGAAGCTGCGTACGCTCTCGCCCGCTTCGGCCAGTTGACGTGCGGCGAGCGCGGTCATCGCCGAGGAGTCGAGCCCTCCGGAGAGCAGGGTGCAGCGCGGCACGTCCGCGACGAGCTGGCGCCGCACGATGTCCTCCAGGAGCGAGCGCACCTTGGCGATGGACTCCTCGCGGCCGTCGGGGTGCGGGCGGGTCTCCAACTGCCAGTAGACATGGCGGCGAAGGCCGGTGCGGTCGACGGTGACGACCGTGCCCGGCTCGACCTCGCGCATGCCCTCCCACACGGCGTGACCGGGCGTCTTGACGACGGTGAACATCTCCCGCAGGCCGTCGGCGCCGACGCGTGCGCGGGCCAGCGGATTGGCGAGGATCGCCTTGGGCTCGGAGCCGAACAGGACGCCGTCGGGGGTCTCGTAGTAGTAGAAGGGCTTGATGCCCATCCGGTCGCGGATCATGACGAGCTTGTCGTGCCTGCCGTCCCACACCGCGAACGCGTACATGCCGCCCAGCCGTTCGGCGACCGCCTCGCCCCACTCCAGATAGCCGCGCAGAACGACTTCGGTGTCCGAGTCGGTGGTGAACGGGTGGCCGCGGCCGGTCAGTTCGCGGCGCAGTTCGGTGAAGTTGTACGTCTCCCCCGAGTAGACGAGGGCGACGGTGCCGCGCGGGGTGCGCGCGGTCATGGGCTGGCGCCCGCCGGGCAGATCGATGACGGCGAGCCTGCGGTGCCCGAGTCCGGCGGGTCCCTCGATCCAGGTGCCGCGGTCGTCGGGGCCGCGGCAGGACATCGTCTCCGTCATCACGTCCAGCGTGTCCGCCGCGGTCCGCAGATCACGGTCGAAGGAGACCCAGCCAGTGATGCCACACATGCGCTACCTCCTGTTTCGCGCTGCCTGTGAGCCACACCGCAAACTAGGTGTAGGTGGCAGCTATGTAGCAAGCGTGTGTCCTGCGACTGCATACGGTCAACCCGCCGGTAACCCGGAACGGTGCATTCCGGCCATGGGCAAAGACTTCCCCAACAGCGGCTTCAGCGGCCCGGATCGACGGCGGGCATCGCACCCTTGACCAGCGCCGCGGCCTCACCACGGGCATGACCGATGGCGTCGGGGAAGATGTGCAGGCCGTGCGCGACCAGGCCGCCCTCGTGCAGCAGCATCAGCGCCCGGCCGAGCTTCACCGCCCGGCGGGGGGCGAGTTCACGGGCCAGACCGGTGAACAGGGCGAGCATCCAGGCCTTCTGGCCGGTGATGACCTGATATGCGGGGTGCGCCGGGTCACTGATCTCGGCGTGCGCGTTGACCATGCTGCACCCCTTGCCGCTGTTCGCGTCGGCCCAGTCGCGCGAGGCGTCGAAGACGGCCAGGATCTTGGCCCGCGGGGTGGTCGCGGCCTCGACGTACGGGGCGAGGAAGGCGCGCCAGCGCTCGTCGCGGCCCGCCAGATACTCGACGACGATCTGCTCCTTGGAGCCGAACCGGTCGTACAGCGTCTTCTTGGTGACGCCGGCCTCGGCGGCGATGAGGTCCACCCCGACGGCATGGATGCCGCGTTCGTAGAACAGCCGGCTCGCGGCGTCCAGCGCCCGGCGGGCGCCCGGCGTCATGACGATCCTGCGCGGCGCGCCATCAGCACCGGCTCCGGCACCGGTTCCAGCACCGGCACCGGCCTTCACGATCTCGTTCCCACTCTCACCCATGTCCCCATACTAAACCGATCTGTATACTCGGGAGAGCGAGTAGACAGATCTGTTTACTTCATCCGGAGGGACGCCGTGAACTTCCTGCTCTCGATCGCATTCGTGCTGACCTGGAGCTCCGGCTTCATCGGGGCCAAGCTGGGCGCGGGCAGCGCGTCCGCCGTGACGGTCCTGATGTGGAGATTCCTGCCGCTGGCACTGGTGCTCGCGGTCGTCGCCCTCACCCTGGCCCGGGCGTCCTGGCGCGGATTCACCGCGCGCGACGCCGTGCGGCAGGCGGCCGTCGGGGCGCTGTCGCAGAGCGGCTATCTGCTCACCGTGTACTACGCGATCCAGCTCGGCGTCTCCAGCGGCACGACCGCCCTGATCGACGGCACCCAGCCGCTGGTGGCGGGCGCGCTGGCCGGTCCGCTGCTCGGCCAGTACGTCTCGCGCACCCAGTGGGTCGGCCTGGGGCTCGGTGTGGCCGGGGTCGCCATCGTGACGGCGGCGGACGCGACGGGGGGCACCGATGCGCCCTGGTGGGCCTACCTGGTGCCGTTCCTCGGGATGTTCTCGCTGGTGGCGGCGACCTTCCTGGACCGCCGTTCCCCCCGTCCGGTCGCCCCCGCGGTCGCGATGACGGTCCACTGCGTCACCAGCGCCGTCGTCTTCACGGCGCTCGCGGTGGCCGCGGGCGCCGCGACGCCGCCCGCGGAGGCGTCGTTCTGGGTGGCGATCAGCTGGCTCGTGACGCTGTCCACCTTCGGCGGGTACGGGCTCTACTGGCTGATCCTGCGGTGCTCCGGGGTCACGCAGGTCAACACGCTCATGTTCCTCATGGCGCCGGTCACCGCGCTGTGGGGTGCCCTCATGTTCGGCGAACCCTTCGGCGTACAGACGGTGTTGGGGCTCGCGGTCGGGCTCGCGGCGGTCGCGGTCGTGCACCGGGGGAAGGGAGCGAGCCGGGGGAAGAGTGCGGCGGTGACGGTGACGGTGGCCTGCTCGCCGCCTCAGTCCGCCAGCCGGAAGTCCGCGTAGTCGAAGCCGGGCGACACTATGCAGCTCACCAGGACCGGTTCGTCACCGGCGGGGCGCGCCGACTGCCACATGCCGCCGGGGACCAGGGCCTGCGGACGCTCGCCGTCCTCTATGGAGGAGCCCATCCGTATCGGCTCCGTGCCCTCCTTCGGGAGCTCGCCGTCGCCGCCGATGAGCAGATCGAGGGGGCCGCCGCGGTGCCACAGCCAGATCTCGTCGGAGCGCACCACGTGCCAGGCGGATTCCTCGCCCGGGCAGAGCAGGAAGTAGATGGCGGTGGCCGCCGCCCGCTCACCGGGGTATCCGGTCGGCGTGAAGGTGTGGTGCGCCCGCCACGTCTCGACGAACCAGCCACCCTCCGGATGCCGCTGCATGCCCAACTTGCGGGCCAGGAAAGGGCGTTCACTCGCGTCATTCATGCGTACTCTCCGTTCCAGAGATCTATGGGCACGAACCCGACGGCCGCGGCCCCCCGCGTCCAGGAGACGGCCCATGAGCTTGACCGCACGCAGCGCGACCGCACGGTCGACGATACGCAGATGGGGCAGCGCGTGCGCGAGACGCACCTCAAGCGCCTGCACGTCGCCCAGCTGACCGCCGATGTGGTGGACCTGGCCGAGGAGGCGGCCACCGCGCTGTACGGGCCGGGCACCTTCGTACGGCTGCCGTCGCCGCTGATGGCGTCGGAGGACTTCGCCCGGGTGACCGCCGCGGTGCCGGGCGCGCAGCTGATGGTCAGTGCCAGGCCGCGGAGCGCCGGGGACGACGCGGCGTTCAACCACTCCGCGTACGCCGTCTTCGACGATGCCGCGCTGCCCATCGGCACGGCGCTGCTCGCGGAGCTTGCCGAGCGCGGCCTGGCGGCTCAGGGTGCCCGGACGGACGGCGCCCTCACGGAGGTGTGAGGAAGCCCTGCACGGTGGGCGCGTACCGCTCGGTGATCTCGGCGATCGGCGTGCCGCGCACATGCGGCCCGCGGGCGATGCCGTACATCACGCCCAGGCCGAGCAGCGTGCCCACCGCGAGCTCGGCGCGCAGCCCCGCGTCCGGTCCTTCGAGGCGTTCGCCGAGGCGCTGCGCCACCTGCGTACGGAAGTTGGTGCGCAGGATGTCGCCCTGTTCGCCGTGGAGCGGGGCGAAGACGATGCGCAGGATGGGGTCGGCGCCGTGCTCGGCCTGGCCGGTCAGCAGATGGTGGACCATGTGCCGGCCGAGCCCGGCGAGCGGCGCGTCCAGGAGGGCGTCGGTGTCGGTCTCGAAGGACATGATGCGGGCGAAGAGCGCGTCCTTGTTGCCGAAGTACTTGAGGATCAACGGAGGGCTCACACCGGCCCGTTCGGCCACGGCCCTGAGCGTGATGTCGGCGTGCGCGTGCCGGGCCAGGAGGTACCGGGCCGCCCGGATGATGGCGGCCTTGGTCCCCTCGGCGTCACGGCGGCCGTGGACCTCGGGGCAGGCGTCCGCTGTCGAGGCGGTCATGGCGTCAGCTTCTCCCTTCCGGGGCCGTCCGCCGCCAGGGGGTCTGGCCGCCCTGCCGTCCGCTCCGGACCGTCCGGTGCCTTCTCCGAGGGTATGGCCAGGGCCGTGGCGCAGGCGACGAGCGCGATGATTCCCGCCATCGCGAAGGCCAGTTGATAGCCGGGCAGGGTCGGCACCCGTAGCCCGTCCACGGTGGTGGCGTGCTGGACGAGCACGGCGGCGACCGCGGCACTGCACACGCTCTGCCCGATGGTGCGCATGAGCACGTTCACCCCGCTCGCGGACGCCGTCTGGGTCGGCGGCACGGCCCGCAGGATCAGGGTGGGGAGGGCCGAGTACGCGAAGGTGGTCCCGGTCGCGACCACGGCCGCGCCCAGGATGATCACCCACAGGTGGCGGCTGTCCACGATCCGTACGACATAGCCGAGCGCCATGACGGCACCGCCGATCGCCAGGGTCACGCGGGCGCCGTGGCGGGTGGAGACGCGGGCCGAGACGGGTGAGAGGACCAGCATGATCACTCCGTTGGGCAGCAGGCACAGGCCCGTCGCCACGATCGAGAGGCCGAGGCCGTAGCCGCTGGCGACGGGCGCCTGCACCAGCTGGGCGGTGACGAGGGAGTTGGCGTAGAAGGCGAACCCGGCCAGGAGCGCGGCCACATGGGGCAGCGCCACCCGCCGCCCGGCCGCCAGGCGCAGGTCCACCAGCGGCTGCTCCGCCCGCAGTTGCTGTCGCCACCACACGGACAGGATGACGACGGCCCCGGCGAACAGGCCGATCACGGGCGCGCTGCTCCACCCCCACTGCCCGCCCTGGGACACGGCGAGCAGCAGACAGACGAGCCCGGCCGCGAGCCCAAGGGCGCCCCAGGTGTCGAACCGGCCCGGCGAGCGCACCGGCGACTCGGCCACGGTCCACCAGGCGAGGGCGAGCCCGATGGCGCCCAGCGCGCTCGTGGCCCAGAACATGGCGTGCCAGTCGGCGTACTGCACGATCAGCGCGGCGAGCGGCAGGCCGAGCGCCGCCCCGACGCCGACCGTCGAGCTCATCAGGGCCACGGCGGATCCGGTGCGCTCCGGCGGCAGTTCGTCCCGCAGGATGCTGATCGAGAGCGGCACGACCGCGGCCGCCGCGCCCTGCAGCGCACGGGCCGCGATCAGCACCCGGATGTCCGAGGTCAGCGCGCAGAGCACCGACCCCGCGGTCATCAGGCCGAGCGCGGCGAGGAGCACCCGCCGCTTGCCGTACATGTCGCCGGCCCTGCCGAGCACGGGCGTGAGGACCGCACCGGCCAGGAGCGTGGCGGTGACGAGCCAGGACACCGCGCCCGGTGAACTGCCTGTCAGCCGCGGCAGATCGGGGAGCAGCGGTACGACCACCGTCTGCATGACCGCCATGAGGATGCCGCCGAAGGCCAGCACGGGAACGGTCAGTCGGGTGCATGTGCCCGTGCGTTCTCCGGCGGATATCGGGACAAGCTTCATGATCGCTCCAGCTCGGGCGCGAAGGGGGAGGGAAGTAGGCAGGTAACCGGGGAGGAATGAATACAGAAGAAGCGAGGTGAATGCGAATTCACCATAGCGGGTGAATGGGCTTTCACTACTGGTGAGTTCGGATACGCGATCCAGCCACTCGCGAGTACACGGCATCAGCGAAGAAGAGCCAACGCCCTTGTGTTCACTGGACTTTGCCCTTCGCCGAAGGTCGCGAGTCAGCCATAATGCCGACCATGAAGAGACTGCGAATGGGCCTTGTCGGCACGGGCCCCTGGGCCTCGTCCACACATGCTCCCGCGCTCGCCGCGCACCCGGACGTGGAGCTCGGCGGCGTGTGGGGCCGCCGCCCCGAGGCGGCGGCCGCGCTCGCCTCGGCGCACGAGGTCCCTGCGTACGCCGAGGTGGACGAACTCTTCGCCGTGAGCGACGCCGTGGCCTTCGCGGTACCCCCGGACGTGCAGGCGCCGCTGGCCGCGCGGGCCGCGGCGGCGGGCTGTCATCTGCTCCTGGACAAGCCGGTGGCGACGTCGGTGGCCGCGGCGCGCGACCTCGCGGCGGCGGCCGACGCGGCCGGGGTGGCGTCCGTCGTCTTCTTCACGCTGCGCTTCGCCGCGCCGACCTCGGACTGGGTGGCCCGGCAGGCGGCGACCGGCGGCTGGTTCACCGGCCGCGCGGAGTGGTACGGCTCGTTCTACGCACCCGACGGGAGCAGCCCGTTCGACTCACCATGGCGTGCCCGGCGGGGCGGCCTGTGGGACGTCGGCCCGCACGCCCTGTCGATGCTGGTGCCGTTGCTCGGAGATGTCACCGCGGTTACGGCCGCGGCGGGCCCCGCGGACACGGTCCACCTGGTCCTGCGGCATTCCGGCGGGGCGTCGAGCACGGCGGCGCTGAGCCTGACGGCGCCCGCGAAAGCGTCGGGCGTGACCGTGGAACTGCGCGGTGAGGCGGGTACGACCCTTATGCCTTCGGGAGGCGGGTCGCTCGACGCGTTTCGGTCGGCGGTCGACGCGCTCGTGGCGGCCGCGGGCTCCGGCCGACCGCACGCCTGTGACGTGCGATTCGGGTTGCGCGTGACGGAAATCCTGGCCGACGCGGAGGAGCAACTGCCCGCCGGATGAGCCGTCCGGACCGTGCGATTTCCGCCCGTGGACAACCGCGGGCGGCCGGTACCGTGGCCGCTACGTAATGGCGAGTGACGGCACCGGCCGCAGCCAGTGGACCCAGGGAACCGTTCGGAGAAGTGTTGCGTCGTAGGCCCGGACTGCGACGTTTCCGACCACACGCATCGGAATACGAACAACCGATCCATACTCTTCCCGCTACGGCCCAATGGGCCTAGGGGGTACCCAACGCCGAGGAATTTCAGCCAATTTCAAGCTCCCCGGTCAAGATGCCCCACAGTTGTGTCCGCGTGCCCACCGACGATCGAACTCGCAGGTCGGTGGTCCCGCGCTGACCATGATGCCGTACGCACTGATCGTTTTTCTTCGGGCAATCTTTACTACCAAAGCCGCTAGGAATATTTAGACTGCTGATGCTCAACTCGGCGTGTACCCAGAGGGATTACCCACCATGAACAAGACGGCGCTGCGCGCTCTGCTCCGCGAACGACGCGCCCTCATCGCCCCCGAATCGCACGGCTTCAGCCGCCCCACGGGCCAGGGGCGGCGCGCCCGCGGGCTCTCGCAGCATCAGGTGGACCAACTGCTGCACCGGACGATCGGGACGTATCACCGCCTGGAGTCGGGCAGTTACCCCAATCCGCCCACCTCCCTGCTCCGGGACGTGGCACGGCTCTTCGGGTTGAACGAACAGGAGTGGGTCTCGCTCTGCAGGTACGCGCTGCTGCAGGAGCCGCCGGGGCCGTTGCATCAGTCTTCGGGCAAGGAGATCCCCGGGGTCTGGCAGGAGGCGGTCGAGAGCATCGGGCACATGGCGTACGTCACCGACGCGTCGTGGGACATGCTCGCCTACAACAAGCCGTTCGCCGATCTGTTCACCAACGGGGTCGTTCCCACCAACACGATGCGGTGGATGCTCCTGGACTCCGGCGGCCGCGAAGCCCTGACGGACTGGCACACGGCCTGGGCCCCGATGGTGCTGCCTCAACTGCGCGCCGCGCTCGCGTCCCGGCCGGACGACGAGGTGCTGCGCCAGATAGAGAAGGAAGTACTCGAAGACGCCGAGGCCGCTCCCCTCTACGAAGCCAGTGAGTTCTTCTCACATCCCGATGGCGACGAACGTCCCCTGCGCCACGCTCAACAGGGGCCCGGCTGGCTCACCATGTGTGCGGCGCAGCCCATGACGGCACCCGGCTCACGGCTGATCATCATGGTGTTCAACCCGGGCGAGAAGCGGGCCCACACCCGCGCCCCCATGCTGCGGGCCCACTGACGGCACGTCATATCTCCCAATCCTCCGGCTTTCGGGTAGGGGACCAGTTCAGCGCGGTGAAGTACGTTGTGCCGCACGTCCCCCCACTCCGATCCAGCCCCCGTGGGAGTCACCCGTGCCCGCCTATGTGTCAAGACCCCAGACCGTCTTCGGTGAACAAAAGATCACCACCGCCGAAATCGCGGACGATATACGTACGCACCACCCCGACCATCCTCGGCTCGGCGCGATCCTGCGCGCCGTGGGCAACTGCGGTGTGAGCACGCGCTTCTTCACTCGCCCCATCGACTCCCCCGGCATCGCGGGCGCGGCCGACGTCGGTGTGCGGGCGGAGGCCGCTTTCCAGGACTCTCTCGTGATGGCGGAACGTGCCGCCCACGCGGCCCTCGATGCGGCGGGGCTGGCCGCGCAGGACATCGACGCGATCGTCACCGCCCATGTCACCGGCTGGGCCGTGCCCAACCTCGACGTACAGCTCTGTGCCCGACTCGGTCTGCGCCCCACGGTGCGGCGCATCGCGCTGACGACCATGGCTTGTGCCGGGGGCGTCCAAGCCCTCATACGTGCCGCCGACCTCGTGGCAGTCCGCCCTGGCAGCAAGGTCCTCGTCGTGGCCGCGGAGGTCATATCCGCTGTCTACAACCACGCCGACACCAGCATCGAATCGATGATCTACAAGGCGTTGTTCGGGGATTCCGCCGCCGCGACGGTCGTCACCAGCGAACCGGTCGGTACCGGGATGGCGATCGACGACAGCTTCGAGTACGTCCTGCCGGAGAGCCTGGACCGCTACCAAGGGCGTATCGCCACCGACGGATTCCACTTCGACTCCACCAAGAAGGCCGTGACCGCGGCGGACGACGTCCTGCCCGCGGTGCTGGCCTGGCAGGGTCCGCACAAGCCCGACTTCGCGGTGATCCACCCCGGCAGCCCCCGCATCATCGCCGACACCGCCACCGCCCTCGGCCTCACCGCCCACGACGCCCGGCACTCCACCGACACCCTCGCCGACGAGGGCAACCTCGGCGGCGTCAGCATCCTGCGGGTCCTGGAGAGAACGCACACCGACCCGCCCGCCGACGGCGCCCGCGGCGTCACCGTCGCCTTCGGGCCCGGCTTCGCCACCGCCGGGCTGCGCTGCCACTGGCACGCATAGCCACGAGCCCCCCATCCCCCTGGACATAGGCTCGCGTACGTGAACCTCCACCCCCGGCAGCACACCGACATGCTCGTGACCGTCGCCGTCGCGCTGTTCGTCACCGTCGGCGCCCTCGTCGCCCTGGTGCGCGGCGAGGGGCCGGGGCGCTACGACGCACTGCCCTTCGTCATCCTCGTACTCACCTGCGGCGCCCTGCACTTCCGCACCACGCACCCGGTGGCGGTCGGCGTCCTCACGCTGGTCGGCACCGCCGCGTACTACCTGCTGTCCGCGACGGACGGGCCACTGCTGCTGGTCTTCGCCGTCGCGCTGTACGCGGTGTCGGCCGCCGGGCATCTCCTGGTGGCGGTCGTGCTCGCGGCGCTCGCGCTGGGCGGGGTGGGGTTCGGCTCCCTGCACAAGGCGAATCCCCCGATCGACGGCATCTCGCTGGTCCTGATGACCGGCTGGCTGGTCGCCGCGGTGGCGATCGGCGTGGTGTCACGGCAGCGGGCCGCCTATCTGCGCGAGGCGGAGGAACGGGTGGCGGGCGAGGAACGGCTGCGGATCGCCCGCGAGTTGCACGATGTCCTCGGCCACACGCTGTCCGTGATCAATGTGCAGGCGGCCGCCGCGCTGCACCGACTGGAGCGCGATCCGGCACAGGGCGCCGAGGCCCTGCGCACCATCAAGGACACCAGCCGCGAGGCGCTCACCGAGGTGCGGGCGGCGCTGGGAGTGCTCCGGGAGCGGGGCGAGGCCGCGCCGACCCGGCCGGCGCCCGAGCCCTCCCTCGCCCGGCTGCCCGAGCTGGCCGAGCGCGCCGAGCGGTCCGGTCTCACGCTGCGGACGGAGTCCGTGGGCGAGGCGCGGGCGCTGCCGGCCGGCATCGACGCGGCGGCGTTCCGCATCGTCCAGGAATCGGTCACCAATACGATCCGGCACGCCCGGGCCAGGGCGGTGCTCGTGCGCGTGGAGTACGGCGAGCGCGGCCTCACCCTGTGCGTCCGGGACGACGGGGTGGCGCGGCCGCCGGTGCGGCAGGGCGACGGCAGCGGGATCCGCGGTATGCGGGCGCGCGCCGAGGAGGCGGGCGGCACGTTCAGCGCGGGCCGCGACTCCCAGGGTGGATTCCGGGTCGAGGCGGCCCTTCCGTACGACGGTGAAAGGCTGACGGCGTGATCAGGATCCTGCTCGCGGACGACCAGCGCCTGGTGCGCGCGGGTTTCCGGTCGATCCTCGACGACGAGGAGGACCTGAGCGTCGTGGCGGAGGCGGGCGACGGCGACGCCGCGGTCCGGCTCGCCCATGAACACCTCCCGGACGTCGCCCTGATGGACGTCCGGATGCCGGTCGCCGACGGCATCGAGGCCACCCGCCGGATCGTCGCGGACCCGGCACTCGCCATGACGCGGGTGGTCATCCTGACCACCTTCGACCTTGATGAGTACGTGTACGACGCGCTGCGCGCCGGAGCCAGCGGCTTCCTGCTCAAGGACACCGAACCGGCCGAACTGCTGCACGCCGTAAGGGTGGCGGCCCGCGGCGACGCGCTCCTGGCCCCGGCGATCACCCGTCGGCTGATCGCGGATCTCGCCATGCGCGCCCCCGCGCCGCCCGATCCGGCGCAACGGCTCGCCCCGCTGACGAGCCGGGAGCGCGAGGTGCTCGCGCTGGTCGCGGCGGGCCTGTCGAACGACGGCATCGCCGCCGAGCTGACGCTCTCCCCCGCGACGGCGAAGACCCATGTCAGCCGGATCATGACCAAGCTCGACGCGCGCGACCGGGCGCAGCTGGTGATCATCGCGTACGAGTCGGGGATGCGGCTGCCCGGCTGGCTCGACCAGCGGTAGCGGCCCCGCAACCAGCGGGGTACGGGGTCGGGTCACGCCCACAACTCGTGGGGTAGGCGGTCGTGGTGCGGTGCCCCCGTGAGGGCGACGATCCGGCGCCTTCCGCTTCCTAGCCTGCTGGATGTGGACACTCTCACCGCCCCTACTGGTCTTCCTCCCCGCCGCGCCGGCCTGTTCGAGCGCCTGGCCGCCTTCTCGCACCGCCACAGATGGCGGGCCCTGTCGCTGTGGGTCGCCGCGGTCATCGGGGTCACCGCCGTAGCGGGCCTGGTGGGCAGCGACTATCACAACGACTTCTCGCTGCCCGGCACCGATTCGCAGTCCGCGCGGACACTCCTGGAGGAGCACGGCGCGGCCCAGGCGGGCGACGTCGTACAGATCGTCCTCAAGGACGGCTCGGGGGTCGAAGGGGCCCGCGACCGCGTCGAGCCGATGCTCGACGAGGTCGCGGGCCTGCCGGGCGTCACCGACGTGCGCAGTCCCTACGAGGACCGGGCGGCCGTCTCCGAGGACGGCACGATCGCGTACGCGACGGTCACGCTCGACGGCACATCGCGCGAGGTGGCGAAAGAGGACGTACGCAAGGTCATCGACACCGCCGAGTCCGTCGCGGGGGACGGACTTGAGGCATCGGTGGGCGGTGACGCGGTCCGTGAGGCGGAGGAGGGCGGCGGGGGTCCGGCCGAGGGCGCGGGCATCCTGGGCGCCCTGGTCATCCTCGTCTTCCTCTTCGGGTCGCTCGTCGCGGCGAGCCTGCCGGTGGTGACCGCGCTGTTCGCCGTCGGGGGTTCGATCGGCCTCATCGCGCTGGCCTCGCACCTGGCGAACGTCGCGGACTTCACGCCGCCGATCATGATGCTGGTCGGGCTAGGTGTCGGCATCGACTACGCGCTGCTGATCTTCTCCCGCTACCGGGGCGAACTGCTCAAGGGCGTCACCCCGGAACAGGCCACGCGCACGGCCCTGGACGCGGCGGGCCGCACCGTCTTCTTCGCGGGCTGCACGGTCATCATCGCGCTGATGGGCCTGGTCGCCCTCGGGATCGGTTCGCTGCAGGGCGTCGCGCTCGCGGTCGCGCTGACCGTCCTGGTCACGATGCTCGCCTCGCTCACGCTGCTGCCCGCGCTCCTCGGTGTCTTCGGCAAGCGCATCCACCGGCACGTCATGGAGCGTGCGGCCAAGCGTGAGCGGCGCAACAGGCCGCCGGAGGGGGCTCGTTGGCGGCGCTGGGCCGAGCGGGTGCAGCGCCGTCCGTGGGCCGCGCTGCTGCTGTCCGTCGTGGCGCTCGGCGCGCTCGCCGCGCCGGCCTCCGGTCTGCGCCTCGGCTTCGCGGACGCGGGCAACGACGCGGAGTCGACGACGAGCCGCCAGGCCTACGACCTGCTCGCGGAGGGCTTCGGGCCCGGCTTCAACGGCCCGCTGGTGATCGTCGCCGACGGCGGCGGCCGGCCCGCCGCGGAGCGGCTCCAGAACGCCCTCGCCGAGACGCCTGGCATCGCCGCCGCGAGCCCGCCCATCCCGGCCGAGGACAGCTCGGTCGCCACGGTCATGGCCTTCCCGGACAGCGCACCGCAGGCGGAGGCGACCTCGGACCTGGTGGCCGCTCTGCGGGGTGACGTACTGCCCGCCCTTGAGCGGGAGACCGGCGCGGAGTTCCTGGTCGGCGGATCGACCGCCGCCACGGAGGACTTCGCGCACACGGTCGCCGACCGCATGCCGCTGTTCGTCGCGATCGTGGTCGGCCTCTCGGCCCTGCTCCTGTTGCTGGTCTTCCGGTCCGTGCTGATCCCCCTCAAGGCCGCGCTGCTCAACCTCGTCAGCATCGGAGCGGCACTCGGCGTGATCACACTCGTCTTCCAGCACGGCTGGTTCGGCGTCGAGCCGGGCCCGATCGAGGCCTTCATCCCCGTCATGATCTTCGCGATCGTCTTCGGGCTCTCGATGGACTACGAGGTGTTCCTGCTGTCCCGCATCCACGAGGAGTGGGAGCGCACCAAGAACCCGGAGGCCGCGGTCCGTGAGGGCCTGGCCGCCACCGGCAAGGTGATCACGGCGGCCGCGGCCATCATGATCGTGGTCTTCGCCGCGTTCATCCTCAGCCCCGACCGGATGCTGCAGCAGTTCGGCCTTGGCCTCGCCGTGGCGATCCTGCTCGACGCCCTGGTGATCCGCTGCCTGATCGTCCCGGCGGCGATGCAGCTGCTCGGCCGCCGGGCGTGGTGGCTGCCGGCTTGGCTGCGCACGCTGCTTCCGAAGATGGAGCTGGAGCGCCGCGCGACGTAATGGGGTTGCCGTGCCCCGCGGCCGCTGATGGAGTGACCGGATGGATCACGAAGCGGTGCTCGCGGAGTACGACCGGCAGATCAGGCGCGAGGCGCGCAGCGACAGCCCCGGCGCGCGGGTCGAGCGAGTCGGGGCCGTCGTCCGGCAGACGGGCGCGGCACACGACTGGAACGGCATCCACTGGGCGGACGTCGACGCGGCCACGGCGGACGCCACGATCGCCGAGCAGGTGCGGTACTACACCGCTCTCGGGCGCGAGTTCGAGTGGAAGCTGCACTCCCACGACCGCCCCGCCGACCTCGCCGACCGGCTGCGGGCGGCCGGCTTCGTACCCGAACCGCCGGAGACGGTGATGGTCGCCGAGGCCGCGGCACTGCCCATGGAGCCCGAACTCCCGGAGGGCGTACGCCTGCTCCCGGTGACGGACGCGGCCGGCGTCCGGCTGATGGCGGACGCCCACAAGGTGGCCTTCGGCGAGGACAGCTCGGGACTCGGCGAGCGCCTCGCCAAGCGGGTCCTCACCCAGCTGACCGAGACCCCGGACACCATCGTCGCCGTCGTCGCCATGGCGGGCGACGAGCCGGTGAGCTCCGCACGGATGGAGTTCCACCCCGGCACCGACTTCGCAGGACTGTGGGGCGGCGGCACCGCACCGCACTGGCGCGGCAAGGGCATCTACCGCGCCCTGACCGCCCACCGCACCCGCATCGCCGCCGAACGCGGCTACCGCTACCTCCAGGTGGACGCCTCCGACGACAGCCGCCCGATCCTCCAGCGCCTGGGATTCGCGCCGCTGAGCGTGACGACGCCGTACGTGTACGACGGTGGCGCTGCGCCCGCCGGCGGAGAGACGAGGTAAGCCTCATCGGCAGCAGGGTCCGGTGCCGTCTCCGGCGCCGGACCCTGCGGTTCACCTCATCCGCTGCGCGCCGAGGATCAGATCACGGGCCCGCAATCGCTCGGGATCCAGCCCTTCGTGCCCCGGTAGTCGATGTACGACCAGCGGTTGTCACTGCCCCGCGTGCACACCGTGTACTGCTGCCCGCGCTCCAAGTAACAGCCGGCGAACTTGCCCTTGAGCGGGCACGACTCGCTCATCAGCACGCCCGTGGGCGCCGCCTCCGGTGCTGCCGCACCGGCCGATGTCACTCCTGCCGCGAATGCCGCCCCCGTCATCGCCACCACGCCGAGCAGGGAAGTCAACTTCCGCACAGACACACCCCGTTCACTCGATGCGGGCGCCTGCTGCGCCCGCCTTCGGAGCCGGCCTAACCTCGAAGATCAAACACGCGGCCGCCTGCAGTGCTAGCGGATCGGCATCCCCGACAACGTACGGGCAATCACCAGGCGCTGGATCTCGCTCGTGCCCTCGAAGATCGTGTAGATCGCGGCGTCGCGGTGCATGCGCTCCACCGGGTACTCGCGCGTGAAGCCGTTGCCGCCGAGGATCTGCACCGCCTGTGCGGTGACCTTCTTGGCGACCTCGCTCGCATACAGCTTGGACATGGAGCCCTCGGCCGACTCGAACTTCTTGCCGGTGCTCGCCATCCACGAGGCACGCCAGACGAGCAGACGGGCCGCGTCGATCTGCGTACGCATGTCGGCGAGCTGGAAGGCGATGCCCTGGTTGTCGATGATCGGGCGACCGAACTGCGTACGCGTCTTGGCGTACTCCAGGGCCTCCTCGTAAGCAGCACGGGCCGTGCCCACGGCCATGGCGCCGACCGCCGGGCGCGAGGCCTCGAAGGTGGCCATCGCCGCGTTCTTGACGCGCTCGCCGCCCGACTTCGCGCGCTCCCGGGCGCGGGCCAGGCGCTCGTCCAGCTTCTCCTTGCCGCCGAGCAGGCAGTGCCCGGGGATCCGTACGTCCTCCAGGACGACCTCGGCGGTGTGCGAGGCGCGGATGCCGTGCTTCTTGAACTTCTGGCCCTGGGAGAGGCCGGGGGTGTTCGGCGGGACGATGAAGGAGGCGTGCCCCTTCGAGCCGAGCTCGGCGTCGACGACGGCCACGACGACGTGGACGTTGGCTATGCCGCCGTTGGTCGCCCAGGTCTTGGTGCCGTTGAGGACCCACTCGTCCTTGGCCGCGTCGTAGACCGCGCGGGTGCGCATCGCCGCCACGTCCGACCCGGCGTCGGGCTCGGAGGAGCAGAAGGCGGCCACCTTCACGTCGTTCACGTCGCCGTACATCTGCGGGATCCAGGTCCCGATCTGCTCCTCGGTGCCGTTGGCGAGCACGCCGACGGCGGCCAGGCCCGTGCCCATGATGGACAGGCCGATGCCCGCGTCGCCCCAGAAGATCTCCTCGGTCGCCATCGGGATGCCGAGGCCCGTGGGGTCGAAGAACTGCTGGGCGTAGAAGTCCAGGGAGTAAATTCCCAGCTTCGAGGCCTCCTGGATGATGGGCCAGGGCGTCTCCTCGCGCTCGTCCCACTCGGCGGCCGCGGGGCGCATCACATCAGCGGCGAAACCGTGGAGCCAGTCCCGGACCTCCTTCTGTTCGTCGTTGAGCTCCATGGTGAACTCGGCCATGACCCCTCCAGGACCTGCGATCAAGACAAGCGTTACTTGCGGTAACGGGAGTCTGTTACCGGCCGGTAGCCGCTGTCAACTCCCGGCCGCCCGTTCGATCGGCACATCCTGTGGGGTGTTACGTTGCGCGTGCGTCACGCAATCGCACGGGCGGGGAGAGAAACGCTATGGAGACCACCACACAGCAGACCGAGCAGCAGCGGTCTGCCGAGCGCCGGCGGCGCGAGTTGCTGGAGGCCGCCGACCGGGTGGTGCTGCGCGACGGTCCCGGTGCCTCGATGAACGCCATCGCCGCCGAGGCGGGCATCACCAAGCCGATCCTGTACCGCCACTTCGGCGACAAGGGCGGCCTGTACGCCGCGCTCGCCAAGCGGCACACCGACGCGCTCCTCGGCTCGCTGCGCGCCGCCCTGGACGCCCCGGCCGAGCGCAGGGAGCGGGTCGAGCAGACGCTCGACACCTACCTCGCGGCGATCGAGGCCCGCCCGCAGGTGTACCGGTTCCTGATGCATCCGTCGGACGGCGCCACCTCCGGCGAGCAGGGTTTCGACGTGGGCCTGCACTCCGCCCCGGTGCTGCGCCGCATGGGCGAGGAACTCGCGCAGGTCATCGAGGAGCGGATCGACCTCGGTCCTGGCAGCGCACAGCTCGCCCGCGTGTGGGGGCACGGCATCGTCGGCATGATGCACGCCGCCGGCGACTGGTGGCTCGGCGAACGGCCGTGCTCGCGCGCCGAGTTGGTCAGCAGCCTGGCCGATCTGCTGTGGGGCCGGCTCGCGGCGGCAGCCGACCGCGTCGGCGGCCCCGGCTTCTGAGCGGGCCCCGGGGCGGGGTTCAGCCGCTCCAGGACGCCTTGGCGGCGGCCCGCAGCACCCTGCGCCGCCGCCAGCCGGTGACGTGGTCGGTGTAGACGCCGCCCTCCAGGTGGTCGCACTCGTGCTGCAGGCAGCGCGCGAACCAGCCGGTGCCGTGCACCCGCACCGGCTCCCCCAGCCGGTCGAAGCCCTCCACCACGGCGTGGTCGAAGCGCGGCGTGCCCGCCTCGAGACCCGGCAGCGACAGACAGCCCTCGGGCCCGCGCACAGTGACGCCGTCCGCTTCCACCAGGCGCGGATTCACCACGTACCCAAGATGGCGCACGTCCTCGTCGTCCGGGCAGTCGTACACGAAGACCCGCTGGTTCACGCCGATCTGGTTGGCGGCGAGGCCCACGCCCTGGGCGGCGTACATCGTGGCGTACATGTCCTCGATGAGGCGGGCCAGTTCGGGGCCGAAGTCGGTGACCTCCTCGCAGGGGTTGTGCAGCACGGGGTCACCGAGCAGGGTCAGGGGTCGTACGCGCCCAGAGGCGCCCGGGATCGAGCCGTGTCGCATGGCCGCAAGGGTACGGTCCTTGGATAGCCCCGGGGCCGGGGTGGTGCCGCGGTTCGGGCTTGCGAGTGGATCTCGATAGGCTGAGGTCCATCGCGTTGCCGGGGGCAGACGCGGCGCCGTACGCAAGGAGGATCCAGAACTGATGGCAGGCAACACGGACCCGCTGTCGCCGCGGGCCAAGCTGGCCGTGACGGCAGGCAAGGCCGCCGCGGCCGTTTCGCGCGCGGCGGGCCGCGGCAGCGGATCGGTGATCGGCGGCCGCGTGTCACTCAAGCTCGACCCCGACCTGCTCGGGCGACTGGCCACGCACCTGGACGTGGTGCTCGTCTCCGCCACGAACGGCAAGACGACCACGACCCGGCTGCTCGCGGAGGCGCTGCGCGCCGCAGGGCCCGTGGTGTCGAACGCGCTGGGCGCGAACATGCCGGCCGGCATCACCTCGGCCCTCGCGGGCGGCTCGGACGCCAAGTTCGGCGTGATCGAGGTCGACGAGAAGTACCTCGCCGGTGTCGCCCGTGACGTGGAGCCGAAGGCGATCGCGCTGCTCAACCTCTCGCGCGACCAGCTGGACCGCGCCGCCGAGACCCGCATGATGGCCGAGAACTGGCGTGAGGGCCTCGCGGGCTCCAAGGCCGTCGTGATCGCCAACGCGGACGACCCGCTGGTCGTCTGGGCCGCGTCCTCGTCCCCGAACGTGGTGTGGGTGGCCGCGGGCCAGGAGTGGAAGGACGACGCCTGGTCCTGCCCCTCCTGCGGCGGCGTGATGCAGCGCCCCGGCGACGACTGGTTCTGCGGCGAGTGCGGATTCCGCCGCCCCGCGCCCAGCTGGGTGCTCTCCGGCGACCACGTCCTCGACCCGCACGGCTCGGCCTGGCCGATCCATCTGCAGCTGCCGGGCCGGGCGAACAAGGCCAACGCGACCACGTCGGCCGCCGTCGCCGCCGTCTTCGGCGTGCCGCCGCAGGTCGCCCTGGAGCGCATGTACCAGGTCCAGGCCGTCGCGGGACGCTATGACGTCGTGCAGTTCCAGGGCCGCGATCTGCGTCTGCTGCTCGCGAAGAACCCGGCCGGCTGGCTCGAAACGTTTTCTCTCATCGACCCGCCGCCGACCCCCGTCGTGCTCTCCGTCAACGCCCGCGGCGCCGACGGCACCGACACCTCCTGGCTGTGGGACGTCGACTACACGCGTCTGGCCGGACACCCGATCTTCGTGCTCGGCGACCGCAAGCTGGACCTGGCCGTGCGTCTTGAGGTCGCGGGCCTGGACTTCCGGGTGTGCGAGTCCCTCGACGAGGCCGTGCAGCTGGCGCCGCCCGGACGGATCGAGACGATCGCGAACTACACCGCGTTCCAGGACCTGCGCCGCCGCGTCGGCAACTGACCCCACCGGACCCTCTAGACCCTCGTAGGGACGAATGAGCATGAGCGACAACAGCCTGCGGCTGGTGTGGGTCTACCCCGACCTGCTGAGCACGTACGGAGACCAGGGCAACGCCCTGGTCGTGGAGCGCCGCGCCCACCAACGCGGCCTCCAGGTCGAGCGCTACGACGTGCGCAGCGACCAGCCGGTGCCCACCTCCGGCGACATCTACCTGATCGGCGGCGGCGAGGACCGTCCGCAGCGCCTGGCCGCCGAGCGGCTGCGGCGCGACGGCGGTCTGCAGCGCGCGGTCGGCAACGGCGCGATCGTCTTCTCGGTGTGCGCGGGCTACCAGATCCTGGGCCAGGAGTTCATCAACGACCTGGGCCAGCGCGAGCCGGGCCTCGGCCTGCTCGACGTGATCTCCACGCGCGGCGAGGGCGAGCGGTGCGTCGGCGACGTCCTGGGCGACATCGACCCGCAGCTGGGCCTGCCCCCGCTGACCGGCTTCGAGAACCACCAGGGCATCACGCACATCGGCCCCTCCGCGCGCCCCTTCGCGCGCGTCACGCTGGGCCGGGGCAACGGCACGGGCGACGGCACCGAGGGCGCGTACAACGGCACGGTCTTCGGCACGTACATGCACGGCCCGGTCCTGGCCCGCAACCCGCAGATCGCGGACCTGCTCCTGAAGCTGGCCCTCGATGTGAACGCGCTGCCGCCGACGGACGACCGCTGGTACGAGGCGCTGCGCGCCGAGCGCGTGGCGGCGGCCCAGCAGCCGGCCTGAATCAGCCCGCCTGAAGCAGCCCGCCTGAAGCCCTTGCCGCACAAGTGAGCGGCGGCGTCCAGCAGTCGGACGCCCGGTGCAGCCCCGCCCCCTGCCGCCTATAGGGTGGCGGGGTTCCAGCCGGACGACGTGGTCCGGATTTCGGCCCACGTTGCAAAGGTTTCCCGGGCTATGCGCATTGGTGTCCTGACCTCCGGCGGCGACTGCCCCGGCCTGAACGCCGTCATCCGTTCGGTCGTGCACCGCGCCGTCGTGGACCACGGCGACGAGGTCATCGGCTTCCACGACGGCTGGAAGGGTCTGCTGGAGTGCGACTACCGCAAGCTCGACCTTGACGCGGTCGGCGGCATCCTGGCCCGCGGCGGAACGATTCTCGGCTCGTCCCGCGTACAGCCCGCGCATCTGCGCGACGGCGTGGAGCGGGCCAAGGGCCACGTCCAGGACCTCGGCCTCGACGCGATCATCCCGATCGGCGGAGAGGGCACGCTCAAGGCGGCCCGTCTCCTGTCCGACGGCGGGCTCCCGATCGTCGGCGTGCCGAAGACGATCGACAACGACATCGCCGTCACCGACGTCACCTTCGGCTTCGACACCGCCGTCGGTGTCGCCACCGAGGCGCTCGACCGGCTCAAGACGACCGCCGAGTCCCACCAGCGCGTCCTGATCGTCGAGGTCATGGGCCGGCACACCGGCTGGATCGCGCTGCACTCGGGCATGGCCGCCGGTGCGCACGCCATCGTCGTGCCGGAGCGCCCCTTCGACATCGAGGAGCTCACCGCGAAGGTCGGCGAGCGCTTCTCCGCGGGCAAGAAGTTCGCCATCGTCGTGGCCGCCGAGGGCGCCAAGCCGGCGCCCGGCTCCATGGAGTTCGACGAGGGCGTCAAGGACATGTACGGCCACGAGCGCTTCGCGGGCATCGCCACGCGGCTCTCCGGCGAGCTGGAGCAGCGCCTGGGCAAGGAGGCGCGTCCGGTGATCCTCGGGCACGTCCAGCGCGGCGGCACCCCCACCGCGTACGACCGGGTGCTCGCGACCCGCTTCGGCTGGCACGCCGTGGAGGCTGTGCACCGCGGCGAGTTCGGCAAGATGACGGCGCTGCGCGGCACGGACATCACGATGGTGCCGCTGGCCGAGGCGGTCGAGACGCTGAAGACGGTGCCGGACGAGCGGTACGCCGAGGCGGAGTGCGTGCTGTAACGCTCCGCTGGATGTGCCGCACCCGGCCGTCACGCACCTGCAGGTGCCTCGTGGCTGGTCGCGCCCACGCGGCGGAGCCGCATATGTCACAGCCCCGCGCCCCTTCGGGGCGCGAACCCATGCCCTTCTTGAACGGCCCCCGGACGCAACGGCGTCCGGGGGCCGTTCTAGTCTGGTGCGGACACACAGCGCACAACCGCACGAAACAGGAGCCATTGGATGGATCACAGCGGGCACGGCATGGACATGGACCTGCCGCCGTTCACGCTGGGGCGGGGTCTTGAACTCTCGGCCGACCCCTTTTTCCTCATCGGCAGCCTGGTGGCCCTGGCCCTCTACGGCTGGGGCGTGGCACGGCTCGTGCGGCGCGGCGACAAGTGGCCGGTGGGCCGCACGGTGTCCTTCGTGGCGGGCGTGCTGACCATCCTGCTCGTGATGTGCACCAAGCTCAACGACTACGGCATGGTCATGTTCAGCGTGCACATGGTGCAGCACATGGTCATCAGCATGCTCTCGCCGATCCTGATCCTGATGGGCGCCCCGATCACCCTCGCCCTCCGCGCCCTTCCGGTCGCGGGCAAGGGCCGCAAGGGCCCGCGCGAGTGGCTCCTTTGGGTGCTGCACAGCCGGTACATGCGGATCATCACGCACCCCGCTTTCACCATCCCGCTGTTCATCGCGAGCCTGTACGCCCTGTACTTCACGCCGATCTTCGACACACTGATGGGCTCCAAGGCGGGCCACATCGGGATGATGGTGCACTTCCTCGCGGTCGGCCTGGTCTTCTTCTGGCCGATCATGGGCGTGGACCCGGGGCCGCACCGGCCCGGCTACATCATGCGGATGCTGGAGCTCTTCGCGGGCATGCCCTTCCACGCGTTCTTCGGCATCGCGCTGATGATGGCGTCCGAGCCGATGATCGGCACCTACAAGAACCCGCCCGCCTCCCTCGGCATCGACGCGCTGTCCGATCAGAGCGCCGCGGGCGGCATCGCCTGGGCGTTCAGCGAGGTGCCTTCGGTGCTTGTGCTGCTCGCGCTGCTCTTCCAGTGGTACCGCTCCGAACAGCGCCAGGCACGGCGTACGGACCGGGCCGCGGACCGTGACGGTGACAAGGAGCTGGAGGCGTACAACGCCTATCTGGCATCACTGGCCGCGCGCGGGCGCTAGCGGCGAAGGGTCTTCGCGGGTCAGGATGGTCTCAGGCCGCGGTCTTGGCGTCGAGGCGCCGGGGCTGCCGGGAGGAGGCAGGGCTATGCCTGGTTCGACGAAGACGATGGGTGTATTCACCATCGGTGGTCTGGTCGCGGTGACGGCCTACAGCGTGGCGCTCGGGAGCAACGGCTGGCTGTGGTTCGGCTGGGTCGTGATCGGGATGCTCACCTTGGCGATGGTGCTGTCGCGCAGCACCCCCTGAGGGGCGCCGCGCGACGGCGGCAGGAGGACGTGCGGGGCGGCGTCAGAAGCGGAAGACGTCGCCCGTCGAGTACGTCATCGTGCAGGCGTTGTCGTACGTCTTGTGCCAGCCGACCGGGCGCCCCCGATACGTGCCGCTCGCGCTGACGGTGACCGGTGCGTACTGCTTGGTGCAGATCCCCGACTCCGCCGGCAGCGCGTCGAGGTCGCCGCCCGCCCTCTCGATCGCCGCGCAGGCCTTCGCCGCGTGCGGATGACGGCCCGACGGCTCGGGCTCGCAGGTCAGCAGCACGCCGCGGATCCAGGTGTTCTCGGCCCCTGAGACGGTCAGGAAGAGGTCTCCTCGGTCTTGAGGGGGCAGCTCGACGGCGTACGCGGGGGCCGCCGCGGAGAGCGCGATCAGAGCGGCGGCGGTCGTGGCGAGGGGGCGCAGGCGGGACGTGGGGCGGGACCTCATGGGACCTCCTGGGACGGTGGCGCGCTGCGGCGCCGGAGAGAGGCCAGGGCACCTCCGTCACCGGCGCTCACCAAGGGGACGCGCCGGGCGGTCACCCGTACGGGTGCGGTGCGTGGCCCGGATGGGCCGCCGGTCAGTCGCTCGGCCGGCCGCGCAGCAGCGGATCCCAGGTCGCCGCCCAAGCCGCGGCGCCGCGAGGTCTCCTCGCGGCCCTCTTCCGCGGCGTCACCGTCGCCGCCCGGCCGAACGCCACGGTGACGGCGGCCTGGCAGGCTGTGCACATGCTTCCCGAGCAGCCCAGGGCCGGCGTCTGTCTGGTCCGGGTGGAGGTGCAGAGCCGTGGCGTGCTGATCACGGTGCGGATGTACGCGGACGTCGAGCGCGACACGGCGGCCGTGCGGACCTCTACGACAGATGCCGAGACCGCCGTACAGACCGTGCGGGAGTTCTTGCTCGCCTTTCTCGCCGGGGAGCCGGAGTCCTGAGACACCCTGATACACCGGCACTCAGCGCCCGGTCACCGATCGGTGACGAATCCGTCCCCTGTCACGCCGCGGCCGGCCGTTCAGGGGGTGCGTGACCGTGCCCGACTTCCCGCAGGCAGTCATCGCGGAGGACCCTCTCGACCCGCTCCCTGTCCTGCACCTTCTCGGGGAACCCTTCGTCAGCGTCGGCGCACGCCGCATGGAGGTGCCTCGGAGCGGCAAACGCCTGCTCGTCTTCGTCGCGCTGCGCCACGGCCGCGTGGAACGGATGTCCGCCGCCGGATCGCTGTGGCCGGTCAACGACGAGGCACGGGCGGGCGGCAATCTGCGCTCCGCGCTGTGGCGGCTGCGGCAGATGGGCGTGCCGCTGCTCGACACCGACAAGTACGGCCTCTGTCTGCGGGCCGATGTGGTGCTCGACGTCGATGCGATCAGCCGGTGGGCGACCCGGGTCATCGAGGGGACCGCGTCCAGCGCCGAGCTGCGGATGGTGCCGCGCGACATGGAGGCGCTCGACCTGCTGCCGGGCTGGTACGAGGACTGGGCGCTGATCGAGCGCGAGCGCGTCCGGCAGCGGCTGCTGCACGCCCTGGAGGCACAGAGCAGGCAGCTGGCCCGCCGGGGGCTGCACGCGGAATCCGTGGAGGCCGCGATGGCGGCGGTCTGCGCCGAGCCGCTGCGGGAGAGCGCACAGCGCGTACTGATCGAGGCGCATCTCGCCGAGGGCAACTGGATCGAGGGGCGGCGCAGCCTGGACGCATACGCGCGGCTCCTGGACCGGGATCTCGGCGTGCGGCCCGCGCCGGGCCTGGTCGCCCTGCTGTACCACGACGTGACGCAGTGGTGACGCGCCCCTGCTGGTCTGGAGCGATGAATACGTACGCGCCCTCTGTAGTGCGGCGCTGCGGTGGTCACACCTGCCCGCCGCAGGGCTGCGATCGCGACAAGGTGCGGCGCAGCGGCGGGGCCGGCGCCGCGCCCCCGGTGCCCGCCGGGGTGCATCAGGTGCTCGCGCAGCCGGGCACGCCACTGGGGCCGGGGGTCCGCCGGACGATGGAGCGGGGCTTCGGCGCGGGGTTCGGCTCGGTGCGGGTGCACACGGGTCCGCTCGCCGCCGCCACGGCGAGCGAACTCGATGCCACGGCGTACACGGTGGGCGAGCACGTCGTGTTCGGCGCGGGCGGCTACCGGCCCGAGGAGCCCGCGGGCGCGCGCGTGCTGGCCCATGAGCTGACGCATGTACTGCAGCAGCGGGGCTCCGGCGGGGGCGCGGGCCCGGTGCGGCCGATGCGGGTCGGCGATCCCGCCGACCCCGAGGAACGCGCGGCCGACACGGGCGCCGAGCGGGTGCTGCGCCGCGTGTCGGACGGGATGTCCGGGCGCAGTCTCGGCGGAGGCGACAAGTCCACTGAGGCGAGGGCGAGTTGGGGAGAGGCACCGCCGACAAGTACGGAGAGTCCGGCGGCCGAGCACTCCTCCCAGCAGATGCTGCGCCGCCTACCCGACGGGATACCCGAGGCCGACATCGGCGGAGGCGACAAGTCCGGTGGCCCGAGGGCGAGTTGGGACGACGTACCGTCGGCGAGCGCGGAGAGCCCGACGGCCGAGCACTCCGCCGAGCAGATGCTGCGCCGCCGGACGCACGGGATGTCCGAGCCCGGCGTCGGCGGGGGCGACAAGTCCGGTGGAGCGTGGGCGAATTGGGATGACACACCGTCGGCGAGCGCGGAGAGCCCAACGGCCGAGCGCTCCTCCCAGCAAATGCTGCGCCGCCTCTCGGACGGGACGTCCGAGCCCGGCATCGGCGGAGGCGGGGAGTCCGGTGGGGGTGGGGCCAGTGGTGGTTGGGAGGAGGTGACGGCGGCGGGCGCGGGGAGTGAGGCGGCTCCGCTGGTCGCGCCGCGGCCGCCGACGATCGGGCCCGTCACGGGCAGTGGCGGGGTGCGGGTGTGTGCGCGGCCCTTGCAGATCGGCCCCTTCGGCAACCACGCCTACATCGACGCGCCGCCGTTCAACTACGCGATCATCAGCCCGATGTGCCCGCAGGGCACCCTGGACAACCCGCTCACCGGCACCTCGGGCCAGAAGTGGGACAACTCCCCCGATCCCTGCGGTAAGACGCCCACCTGTCTGGCCTGTGAGCCGAAGGCCGGCGTCACCTCCGTCCCCGAGTGCATGGCCGCCACGTTCCGCGCGTACAACAACCCCAGCCTCTACAAGCTCACGGGCCCCAACAGCAATACGTTCGCCGGGACGCTGGCCCGTGCCTGCTGTGCCGGAATGGATCCCAAGCCGAAGGCGCTCGGCACCTGCGTCGGCTGGGACGATGCCCCCGCGCCCTACCGTGGCGGCAAGAAGGACTGCCCGCCGGGACCCACGTGCTGAGCTTCTTCAGTACGGCGGCGGGCTGGCAGCTTTACGCGGGCGTCGGAGACCGGGGGCGTCCGCTCGCCGTGCGCGCCGGCGCACCGGCGGCGGTGCATCTCGCCCAGGACGTGTCGGGAAGGCTGTGGGCGGCGGCCGGGCCCGGCGCCGCGCACCTCGTCCGCATCTCCCTGCCGGGGCTGGCCCCCGAGCCCGTGCCGCGCCCCGGAGGGCGGATCGGCGCGCTCGCCGCGGCGCCGGAGGACGGCCGGCTTCTGGTGACCGTCCTGCCGCAGAGCACCCGCGATGTCGTCGAGCTGCGGCTGTGGGAGGGGGCGGGCTGGCGGACCATGGGAGTCGATCCGCCGCCGCACATCTCCACATCGCTGGCCTGGCTGAGCGGGGGTCTCGTCGTGTACGAGTCGGTGTACCGCCGCCTCGCGGTACTCGCCCTCGGCGGGGAGCGCGCCGCCGAGATCACGGAGGGACGGCTTCCCGCCGTCGCCGCGCTCCGCCCCGCCTGGTACGCGGTGACGGGGCGTCGCGTGCTGGAGTTCGACGTCACCTTTCCCTACCGCCAGCACCCCGTGCGCGGGTTCCGCTTCGGTGCCGTGTCCGCGCTGTCGTTCTCGCCGGGCGGGGCGGCCTGCCTGTGGACGGAGTCCCGGTTCCCCTACCGGGTCAAGGGGTTCGGGCAGCGGCGCGGCAGCCGTCGCTTCCGGGTGCGCTCGCTCGACCGGGGGACCGGAATCGTGCTGTCCCGGGACCTGCGGTGACGGGCGCGTGACGGGCGGCGGCAAAGCTGAGCGGTCCCGGTCGTGGAGTCGTGGAGTCGTGAAGGAGGCACGCGATGCCTGTGCAGACTTCGTATCCAGGTGTCTATGTTCAGGAGGTCCCCTCCGGCGCACACTCGATCGCCGGTGTCGCCACATCGGTTGCGGCCTTCGTGGGGCAGGCCCGGCGGGGGCCGGTGAACGTGCCGGTGCCGGTCGGCTCGCTCGCGCAGTACGTACGGACCTTCGGGACGCCCTGGGACGAGGCGCGGCCCATGGGGCACGCGGTGCAGATGTTCTTCGCCAACGGCGGTTCGCAGGCCGTGGTGGTGCGGGTCGTCGGCACGGTCACCGTGGGCACCACGGTCAGCCCCGCGCCCGCCGCCTCCGTGACGCTGCTCGGCGGCACCGGCAGCCCGCCGCCCGCACGGATCGTGCTGACCGCGCGCGGAGCGGGGTCGTGGGCCAACAAGCTCGGCGGCACCGGCATGGAGGCGGTCGTCGCCTACGGCACGTCCGACAATCCGCAGGACCAGTTCGGGATCACCCTGCGGCTGCGGGGCCCCGACCCGCGTACCGGCGAATCGGCCGTGCTCGCCGAGGAGGCGTACACCGGGCTCTCGATGGCCACGGCCCATCCGCGCTTCGCACCACGGGTGCTCGCCGACTCCGCGCTCGTCACGACCGCGCTCGCGTCCGGCGCGCAGACCACCACCGACCAGGCCGTGTCGCGCGGCATCGACATCGGTGCCTCGACGGTCAGGCTCGGGGCGGCCAACGCGACCCTGCGGGTCTCGGTCGACCACGGACCCGCGGTCGATCTGGTGCTGCCCTTCGCGGCGCCCGCCGACCGCACCAAGACCGAGGTGCGCAACGCGATCGACGCCGCCGCCCAGGCCGCCGGCCTTCAGCTCACATCGAAGACGAACATCCCCGCGCCCGACACCCGGTTCGAGCTCACCACGACCGCCGCGGGAGGCGGGGCCGACCGCTGCGTCACCGTGCTGCCCGCGGCGCAGAACGACGCGTCGCAGACACTCGGCCTCGGCCGTGCCTGGGGCGGCATCGAGCTGTCCGGTGCGGCCGGCATCCGGCCCAACGAGACCACATCGGGGCCGATCGGATTCGCCGGCGGAGCGAACGGCGCATTCTCCGCCGACAGCGTCGTCCCGTCGTCCGGCGTCGGCGGCATCTACGCCTTCGGCACCCTCGAATTCCCCCGGTTCAACCTGCTCTGCCTGCCCGACCTGCCCGCCTCCGACCTGACGAAGCCCACGACGCTGGTGAACAACCAGAAGCTGACCGAGGCGATGGCGTACTGCACGCGCGAGCGGGCCTTCCTGATCGTCGACACACCCCGGGACTGGCCGGTGAGCCCGGCCCCCGGCCTCGGCGGACTGCCCGCGCTCGGTGAGCACGCGGCGCTCTACTATCCGCGCGTCACCATGATCGACACCGGGCCCGGTGGCCTCCCGGTGACGCTGAGCCTGCCGCCGTGCGGGGCGGTCGCCGGGGTGATGGCCCGCACGGATGCGGGACGCGGGGTGTGGAAGGCACCCGCCGGTCTCGCGGACGGGCCCCTCGCGGGCATCGCCGGGCTCGACGTGCCCACCGACGACGCGCTGTCCGGCGTACTGAACCCACGAGGCGTCAATGTGCTGCGTACGTTCCCGGGGGCGGGGGCCGTGGTGTGGGGCGCGCGGACGCTCAAGGGGGCCGACACCCAGAGCTCGGACTTCAAGTACGTACCGGTGCGGCGGCTGACGGACTTCATCGCGGGATCGCTCTATCTGGGCACGCAGTTCGCGGTGTTCGAGCCCAACGACCCTGATCTGTGGACCCAGTTGAGGCTCGCGGTGACGTCCTTCCTGCGCACGCTCTTCGAGCAGGGGGCGTTCCAGCAGAGCACGAGCCGTGCCGAGGGCGACAGCTTCTTCGTGACCTGCGACGAGACCGTCAATCCGCAGTCGGAGATCGATCTGGGCCGGGTCAATGTCGTCGTCGGGTTCGCACCGCTGAAGCCCGCAGAGTTCGTGATCGTGACGATCACTCAGATCTCGCAACTGGAGGCATGACGTGGCGCCCTTCAAGGTCGGCGGCGTCGACCGCTTCGACCCCTACAAGAGCTTCATGTTCCGTGTGCTGTGGGACGGGCGCACGGTGGCAGGACTGTCCAAGATGGGCCCGCTGAGCCGCAAGACCACGGTGGTCGCCCACCGGGACGGCTCCGATCCGGCACGGCAGCGCAAGAGCCCCGGGGTGACCAGCTACGACGACGTGACCCTGGAGCGCGGGGTGACCCTTGACCGGGAGTTCGAGGCCTGGGCGAACAAGGTGCACGCCACCGGCAGCCCGATGTCGCTCAAGGACTTCCGCAAGGATGTCGTGGTCGACCTCTACAACGAAGCCCAGCAGAAGGTCCTTTCGTACAAGCTCAACCGGTGCTGGGTCTCGGAGTACACGGCGCTCCCCCAGCTCGACGCGGCCACCGCGGCCGTGGCGATCGAGACCATCAAGCTGGCCTTCGAGACCTTCGACCGCGACACCGCCTGGGTCACACCGGCGGAGCCGTAGGCCATGACGCCCTCCCCACTTGACGCCGAGCTCGCCGTGCTCTCCGTGCTGGCCGCTGCGCGGGAGCGGACGACCGAGCTCGGACAGGTCATCGCGCTCCTCACCGCCGCCGGACATGACCCGGCGGAGCTGCCCGTCGCCACGGGTGACCGGCTGCTCCTTGCCCTGCACCGCGAGCTCACCGGCCGGGACATCGAGCCCGTACTGGCCTGTGGCTGCGGGGAGTTCAGCACGGTACGGCTCGGCCCCGACACCGTCCCGCCGGCCCGGCCCCGCACCGCGGTGCTCGGTCGCGCGGGGGGCCTGCGCCAGCCCACGTACGGCGATCTCCTCGACCTGCCGCCGGATGCCGCGGGGCGGGCGGAGCTGCTGCGCCGCTGCACGGTGGGCATCCCCGAACGCGCCCCGGCCCCCCACGACTTCGAGCTGATCGACGATTCGCTCGCCGGCCCGCTGACCTTCGACTGCCCCGCCTGCGGCAGGGAGGTGGAGCACCCGGTCGACGTCCAGACGCTGGTGCTGCGGGGCCTGCTGACCCTCCTTGACGAACTGGACCATGACGTCCATGTACTGGCCTCCGCGTACGGCTGGGACCTCGCGACGATCGAGGCCCTCCCCCGCGTGCGGCGCCGCCGGTTGGCCGCGATAGCTGTGGGGGGCGATTGAGGTGGCTGGGGGCGAGGTGGGCGGCAGCCTGTTGCGGATGACTGCGCGGGCGGGGCGGGAGGGAGTGCGGGGGGCTTCCGGGTGGGGCGGATACGGAGGACTTGGGCTTGGGACTGGGCTTGGGCATGAGCTTGGGCTTGGGCCTGGCGGGGTTCGGTGGAGTGAGGGGGCTGAGGCGAGGAGGGCGCACGGGGAAGTGGGGTCCGGTGCCGCCCCAACTCGCTGGGGCGGGGAGGCCGGCCTCCAAAGCTGGGCTCATGACGGCGAGTCCCCTTGGGTCGATATGGGCGCCAGGGCAGGGATCGGAACAACCGGCAGTGAGACCGAGACCGACGGTGGGGCCGGAGCGCGGGGCGGGCTTGATGCCGCTTCTGTGGCCGGGAGGGGCTGGACCGGTGCGGTCACTGGAACGTGGAACGGACTTGCTGCCGGGCCTCCGGGCGGGAGCAGCCAGACCGGGAGCATGGCCGGAGCCCGTGCTGGCATCCCGGCCATGCCCGAAGCCGAAGCCGGGAGTTGGTCCGGGAGGGGCGGTGGAGCCGAGCGCTGGGGAGCGGGGGCCGACTCGGGGGCTGCGGGCGGGACCCTGGCAGCAACCCAGGCGGGGACAGCCACTGGAGTTGGGAGCGAAGCCGGGGCCGGCGCAGGATCCGGGACCGGCGCGGCGGCCGCTGGGAGCGGAGCCGAGGAGAGGGCGGGCCAGCTCCTGACCACAGCTGGTGGCCGGGCAGGGACCGGCACTGAGGCTCGGACGGGTTACGGGGCTGGGAGCGGAGACCGGGCGGGGAGCGGGGCTGAGGCGGGGGCAGGCGCTGGAGCAGGGACTGGAGCAGGGACTGGAGCAGGGGCAGGGCCTGGAGCAGGGACTCGGACTGAGACTGGGACTCGGACTCGGACTGAGACTCGGACTGAGACTGGGGCCCAGGGCAGCACTCAGCTCAGGACGGGTGACGGAATCGGGACCGGAGCCGCGACCGGTGACCGGGCAGGGACCGGAGCCAGGACCCAGGGCAGTACCCAGCTCGGGACAGATGGCGGAGCCGCGACCGGAGCCAGCACCCGAAGCAGTACTCAGCTCGCGACGGATGGCGGAGCCGCGACCGGAGCCACGACCGGTGACCGGGCAGGGACCGGAGCCAGGACCCAGGGCAGTACCCAGCTCGGGACCGATGGCGGAAACGGATCCGCAGCCGCGCCCCGGACCAGCACTCAGCCCGGGACAGATGACGGAGCCGGGGCCGCTGCCGGGAGCAGGCCCGAGCCCAGGACCGCCGATGAAGGGACCAGCGCCGGGGCCAAGTCCGAACCTGGGACCAGTGCCGGAGCCAGGTCCGCACCCAGGACGGGAGCCGGGAGTAGGCCCGACCCCGGGACCGCCGCCGGAAACAGGCCCGAGCCCAGGACGGGACATGAAGTGACCGGTGCCGGGGCCATATCCGAACCCAGGACCGGAGCCGGAAGCAGGCCCGCCCCCGGGGCCGCTGCCGGGAGGAGGTCCGAATCCGGGAGCGCTGCTGAAGCCGGGGCCGACGGCCGCGCCGTGGCAGGTGCCGACACCGGGGGCCATGCGTCTGGCCGTCCCGGCCGTTCAGTCGCCCGCACCATGGCAGAGGCCAACACCGGAGGCCATGCGTCTGGCGGTCCCCGCCATTCGGGCACCCGCACCGTGGCAGGGACCGACGCCGGGGGCGATACGTCTGGCGGCCCCGACCGTTCAGTCGCCCGCACCGTGGCAGGGGCCAACACCGGGGGCGATACGCCTGGCGGCCCCGACCGTTCAGTCGCCCGCGCCATGGCAGAGGCCAACACCGGGAGCCATGCGTCTGGCGGCCCCGGCCGATCGGGCGGCACCAGTAGCCCAGGCAAGCCGAACGGCACCGCTAGCCCCGGCGAGGCCCTCAAGCCGGGTGGCTCAGAGGATCCCCTCGGCCATTTCGGAGTCCTCGCTCGGGCGGCCTCTGCCGGCCGCGCGGCGGGGCGTAGTGGTGCGGGTGCCTCGTTGTTCGGGGCCGCGGGCCGTGCCCCGTTCCCCCCGACTTCTCCCGAGGGATCGCCTCGCGCGGGCGAACCGGCAGTGTCGCATTCCGCCCACGTATCCGACCACGCGGCCGCGGGCCAAGTCCCCGATGTCCATATCGGGCAGATCACCGTCGTAGCCCCGGCGGCCCCCGCAGGACCCTCCCCCGACCCTCTCGCCTCCCTGGCCGACCGTCGGCAGGGCCGGTCCCGGCACGGTGGGTCATGGTGACGCCGGCCAACGCGTTCATGGCCGTCGACGAGACGCTCAAGCGGCTCACCGACGCCGGGTTCGTCGATGCCGGGATCAGTGTCAAGCCCTCCGTCACCGTCGGGCCGCTGGACCGGGACGAGCCCGGGCCCCGGTTGAACTGGTTTCTGTACCGGGTCTCCCCCAATCCCGCGTTCCGTTCCATGGAGCACCCGGGTGCCGGCAGCCGTACCTCCATGGGTGCTCCGCCGCTCGCCCTGCAACTCCACTATCTGCTCAGCGCGTACGGGGCGACGCCGACCACCGGCGGCGACTCCGAGCAGATCATTCACACCTCGCTCGCCGCCGTGATGCGCCGGCTGCACGAGAGTCCCATCGTCGGCGCCGGGTCTCCGTTCTTGCCGGATCCCGAGCCTGTTCTCGTGGAGCCCCTGCGCATCACGCTGGAGGAGTTCGACCTGGAGAACTACTCGAAGCTCTGGACTGCCTCCACCAAACCGCTGCGGCTGTCCGTGGCGTACACCGTGAGTCTGGTCGTCATCGAGCCGCGGCGTACATACACGGAAGGGCCACCGGTGTCCGCCGTGCGCACGCTCTCCGTCACCTCCACGGGGCCTCGGCTCGACGCGCCGAGGCCCGACCGGATCGGCGGTGACGAGACGACATCCGTGCGCGTCGAAGGGGCCGTTCCCAGCGATCTCTTCCTCCTCTCGGCCGAGCCGGGCGATCCGGCGGGGCACGGTCCGCTCGGATGGCCGATGGTGGTGGTCGGGCAGGATCGGGAAGTCTTCACGCTGCGGTTGCCCAGGCATGATCTGGTGCCCGCCGTACGTGAGTTGGTGGTGCACAGGCGCACCGACGGGCTGTCCGTGAGCCGTGGGCGTGTCGCGCTCGCCGTTGCACCGGTCGTCGTATCGGTGCCCGGGGACGGGCAGTTGACCGTGGGCGACCGGGTCACCCTGACGACCGCGCACTGCGCCCCGGGCACCGAGCTCTTCTTCGACGGGGTCGCGGTCCCCGTCGTGGCGGTCACTCCCACCTCGGTGACCTTCGACGTGCCGGACCTGCCCGGTCGTCCGGTCGTCTCGCTGCGCTGTCGGCGTCTGGCGGGCCGGCCCCGCGCGGTGGAGGTGCGGTCATGAACGAGGCCGCCGCCCCCGTACCCGCCCCCGACTCCGCACTCGCTTCCGCGCTCGACGCGCTGTGCTGTGCGCTCGGCGGCTACCTCGGCCGGTTGCGAGCGGTGTGGGGGCCGGCCTCCGAAGGCACGGACCTCCAGAGTCTTTTCGGAACCGTCGGCGCTCCGCCACCCGCTGACGAGGCGGCGCGGCGGCACTTCGACACCCACCTCGCGGGCGTCGTGGCCTCCGCGACGAGCGACGAGCCGTACGCCCGGCTGTGCGCCGCACTCGACCTCGATCCCGTCGAGCGGCTGACCACCGCGGCCGTCTGGTGGGCGGAGACCGACCCGCAGTTCGGCGTGCTCCTCGGCTGCGGGCACGACGACGGTGCCCAGCGCCACGCCTCCGCCGCGCTGCTTCGCCTCGCGCTGCTGCCGTTCGGCGCGGCGCCTCCGCCCTCCTGGGAGCCCGCCGATCCGCTGGTCCGGCTCGGTGTCCTCGTCCCTGGGGCGGGCCCCCAGGGTCCGCTCGCCCTCACGGCGACGGCTCGTCGGCTCCTCGCGGGGCTCACGCTCCCCGGTGCCGCGCCGCGCCCGAGTGACGGCACTGCCAGCAACGCTCGCGTCGCCGCGCTGCTCGGTGGCGGCGCCGTCCTCCTGCGCGGCGCCGGAGACCTCACCGGGATCGCGTACGAGGCTGCAACAGAGATCGGCCAACTGCCCTTCGACGCACGTGAGTTGAGCGACCCCGAGGTGCGTCTCGCCGCGCGCTTCGGCGGGTACGTTCCCGTGCTGCCCGCCGACCGGCTGCCCGCGCTCGCCTGGACGCCCGGCGACGGCCCGCTGATCGCGTGCGGCAGCGCCGATTCCGATCCCTGCGGCGCCCAAGTGGTGTCTGTGCCGCGGCGTTCCCCGGCGGATCGCGCCGCGGTGTGGGAGACGGCCCTCGGCGCTGCCGGGCTCGGGCCCGAGGAGGCGCGCGCGCAGGGGCGACGGCTCGGCGCCCGGCTGACCCTGGACGGCCCGCAGGCCGGCGTCGCCCTGGCGCAGGCGCGCACGGAGGCGGCAGCGGCCGGACGGGAATGGACCGTGGACGACGTGTGGCGGGCCGCGCGGAACCTGCCGCGCCATGAACTGGGGCGCCTGGCCGACCTGTTGACGCCCTGCTTCGTCCTGGACGACCTGGTCGTGGCGCCCGATGTGCGGGCCCAGCTCGACGAGGTGATCGCCCATGTCGCCCTGCAGGACGTGGTCCTGGACGAGTGGGGCTTCCGCGGACGGCTGCCGCGCGGTCAGGGCGTGGCGGTGCTCCTGTCGGGGCCGCCGGGCACCGGGAAGACGATGGCGGCCGAGGCGCTGGCGAACGGGCTCGGCCAGGACCTGTTCCGGATCGATCTGTCGGCGGTCGTCTCCAAGTACATCGGCGAGACCGAGAAGAACCTGGCGCGCGCCTTCGACGACGCGGAGCGCTGCGGCGCCCTGCTGTTCTTCGACGAGTGCGACGCGCTGTTCGGCAAGCGCACGGAACAGCGTGACGCCCACGACCGCTGGGCCAACCTGGAGGTCAACTACCTGCTGCAGCGCGTGGAGACCTTCACGGGCCTTGTGGTCCTTGCGACGAACAAACAGCAGGCCCTCGACGAGGCGTTCCTGCGGCGACTGCGCTTCTCGATCCGCTTCGAGGTGCCGGACCGGGCGCTGCGCCGCGAGTTGTGGCGGCGCGCGTTCCCCAAGGGCACGCCGTGCGACGGCCTGGACGTGGACGCCCTGGCACGGCGGGAACTCGCGGGCGGCTCTGTGCAGAACGCGGCGCTCGCCGCCGCGTTCCTCGCCGCGGCGGACGGCGGCCGGGTGCGGCCCGCGCATCTCACCCACGCGCTGCGGCGCGAATACGACAAGCTCGGCAAGGTCTGGGCGGAGGAGACGGCATGACCGATCGCCCCAACTGTCCCATCAATCCCAACGGTCCCATCAAACCCAACAGTCCTACCAGTCCCGACGGCCCGCACCACATCACCGTGGAAGTCCCGGCGGCCCCCGATCCCTTTCTGCTGCGGCCGTTGATCGCCGCCCGGCTCGCGGGCCGCCCCGTTCCCGACGGCCCGGAGGCCACCGTCGCCGAGGCCGTCGCCGCGCACGTACGGCGGGAGGCGGGGGCATGGCGCTGACCAAGGGGATGCTGCTGTCGTACGCCGACCCACTGCTCGGGCTCGTCCCGGTGATCGTGTCGTTCCAGTACAACCCGGTGAACGTCACGCGCGTCCTGACCGGCCCCGCAGCGGCGAGCGGGGGCGTCGCGGCGCAGCCCGCCAGGGAGACGTACGCGCTGAAACTCGAACTGGACGCCACCGACGGCCTGGAGAAGGAAGGCGCCATCACGATGGCGTTCGGCATCGCCCCGCGCCTGGCGGCGATCGAGATGCTGATGCAGCCGGTCGGCGGCCAGATCCTGCCGCGCCCTCCCGGGGCGGCCAAGGGCACGGCGATCCCGGCGGGGCGGCTGCCGCTCGCGCTGTTCGTGTGGGGTCCGGGGCGGATCACGCCGGTCACGCTGAAGTCGCTGACGATCCAGGAGACCGCGTTCGACAGCGCGCTCAACCCGGTGCACGCCACCGCGGACCTGGGACTCACCGTTCTCCTGAGGGCCGAACTCCCCAAGGACGACCGGCTCGCACGGCT
This sequence comes from Streptomyces sp. NBC_01381, assembly GCF_026340305.1. Lineage (NCBI taxonomy): Bacteria > Bacillati > Actinomycetota > Actinomycetes > Kitasatosporales > Streptomycetaceae > Streptomyces > Streptomyces sp. NBC_01381. The sequence continues at coordinate 476,313 of NZ_JAPEPI010000003.1, forward strand.
GGCCGCCGACTTCTACCAGGGGCTTCGCGAGGTCAAGGCCGTGCTCCAGCTGCCGCAGATGTCCGAGCTGGGCGGGTGAGCGGCGGCATGGATCCCACGTCCCGTTACGCCCGGCAGTCGCCGCTGACCGTGACGCTGCCCGACGGCACCGTACGCACCATGTCGGCACCGCGGACCGTGCCCGCGCCGCCGCCCGGAGGGCAGGTGCTGACGGCCCCCGGTGCTCGCCTGGACCTGATGGCGGCGGAACTCATCGGCGACTCCACGCAGTGGTGGCGCATCGCGGACGCCAATCCGTTCGCCGACGCCACCCGCCTGGAGACCCCCGGTGTCGCCGTCGACCTGCCGGGAGGCTGACCGTGGCGACCACCCGGATGCTCCTGGAGATCGACGGCACGGAAGCCGACCGTGACACGCTGGACGCGCTGATCGAGGTACGCGCCGAGGAGGCCACCGACGAAGCGGACGCCGCGATGGTCACGATGCGCGTCGACCCGGACGCGAGCGGCGGCTGGCCGAGCCTCCTCGATCCGCTCGTGACGCCGCGTACGCCGCTTGCCGTGCGCCTCGAACGGGACGGCAGGAGCTACCGGTTCGACGGCTACTCCGCACGGGCCGTGTGGGACCTGGACGCCGAGGGGCGCTCCACGCTCACCGTCCTCGCGATCGACCGCAGCCTGGACCTCGACCGGGAGGAGAAGGCCGTCGCCTGGCCCGGGCAGCGGGACAGCGCGATGGCCGAGACCATCTTCACCGAGCACAAACTGCGCGCGGAGGTCACGTCGACCCCGGCCGGGTTCGACCCGGACGTGCACACCGTGATGCAGCGGGGCACGGACTGGTCCTTCGTACGCGAACTGGCCGTCAAATGGGGGTACGTGGCGTATCTGGAGGCCGACGACAGCGGACAGGTGACCGGCCACTTCCACCCGCCCGCGCCGCTCGCCGAGCCCCAGGGCGAGCTGGCGCTCGGCTTCGGCGGGGACGCCCACCGGGCTCAGATACGGGTCGACCTCCTTGCCGGTCGGCGGGTGATCGCCCGGCGGACGCCGCCCCTCGCGGCCGCCGCCGTCACCGCGGACGCCGCGGGTGACGACGAGGCGATGGCCGAGGTGTCCCTCGCGGCCCGGGCGACCGAGCTGCTCGCGCCGCAGGACGCGGCCGGAGAAGTGGACGTGCGGCAGGCGGCCACCGGGCGGGCGCAGCACAGCGCCTACGGCGTGACGCTCACCGCGGCCGTGGACACCGACCGGACCGGGCTGCTGCTGCGGGCCCGGCGCACGGTCCTGGTGCGGGGCCTGGGTCCGGTCCTGTCCGGCGGCTATCTGGTGGACCGGGTGCGGCACGTCGTGACGCTGGAGGCCCACCGGCAGGAGGTGACCCTGCGGCGCAACGCCCTGGGCGCCACGGGGTTCGGCCTGTGAGGGCCGGGATGAGGGAGGGGGGGACGGCCATGACGGACCGGTTCCACGGCCGGTACATCGGCACGGTCACCGACAACGAGGACCCCAAGAACCTGTGCCGGGTACGGGTCCAGGTGCCCGAGGTGCTCGGCGATGCCACGTCCGGCTGGTGCCTGCCCAGTTCGCCGTTCGCGGGGCCCGGGGTCGGCTTCGCCGCCGTGCCGCCCGTCAAGAGCCTGGTCTTCGTCGAATGGCCCGCGGGCGATGTGAGCCGGGTGCCCGTGTGGTCGGGCGCGGTGTGGGCGGACGGCGGCGGGGTGCCGGGCGCAGGGCCGGACGTGGTGCTGCTGATCACGCCGGGCGGCCACAAGGTCGAGCTGATCGACGAGCCTTCGGGCGACCGGGCGCTGCGGCTCACCGCGGCGTCGGGAGCGGTCATCCGGATGGACGCGAACGGCATCACGGCCGAGTTCAAGCAGCAGAAGATCGAGGTGACGTCGTCGAAGATCTCCTTCAACGGCGGTTCCCTGGAGGTGAGTTGAGTGCCCGGTCAGCTGCTCCACGAGGGGATCACCATCGTCTGCCCGCACGGCGGCAGCGGCCGACTGACGCCGTCGTCGACGCTCCTGGTGGGCGGCAAGAAGGTGGCGGTGGTGGGCGACCCGACCACCATCAGCGGCTGCGCCTTCAACATCGGCGGCACCCCCTCCCCCTGCCTGCGCGTCGAGTGGCAGCGGCCCGCGACGAAGGTGAAGACGGGCGGCAAGGCGGTGCTCCTGTCGGATTCGGTGGCCCTCTGCGTCAACGCGGGCGGGGCGCCGCAGGGCACCGCCCAGGTCAGCGGCTTCCAGACGAAGGTGAAGGCGATATGAGCGCGGCGGCCGAACATCCGCTGCGGCTGACGTCCGCGCGCCGCCTCGCGGTCACCGACGAGGCGGGCCATCTGGCGGATCTCGTACGTCTGGTGCTGCTTACCGGCGCCACCGAGCGGCTGCACCGGCCGGGCTTCGGCCCCGGCCTCGGCGCCTCGGCACTCTTCGAGCCGCTGCCCCAACTCCTGGACGGGCTCCTGGAGATGCGGACGAAGGGCGCCCTGGAGCGGGAGCTGGCCGGCCGCGTCCTCGTGGACCGGATCACGGTGACGCGGCTCGGCGAGGCCACGCTGGAGGTCACCGTCGACTACCGGCCGCAGCGCCCGCCGGGACCGGCGGCGAGCGTCTCGGCACGGCTGGAGGCCTGACGGCGATGACCGAGGAACCGCTGCTCCCCGCCTGTCCCCCGCTGCACCGCCCGGCCCGGCTGCGCGCCCCGGGGGCCGCGGCGCACGGGCTGCGGGCGGCGGGCGCGCGGCCGGTGCCGGGCGGATCGGCGGTCGACGTGTGGCTGTACGCGGACCCGCCCGCCGCGCTCGCGGACCCGCGCCGCTGGGAGCTGCGGCCGCCGGCCGGCGGGCGGCGGGCCGAGGTGGCGGGCGCGCAGGTGGTGGCCGCGCCGCAACCGCACATTGAGCTGCGGATCAACGGGCAGGCGGATGCGGGGCGGCACCTCCTGTCCGTCTTCCCCGAGCGGCCCGCCGACGGAGCGCATCCCGCGCTTCCGCCGCTGCCGTTCGATCCGCTGCGGGTGCGGCTGCCCGTGCGGCTGCGTACGGAGTGCCCGGATCCCGGGGCGTGTTCGACGCCGGATGAGGCCGTGGCGCCGGTGGATCCTTCGCCGGTGCACGACTATCTGGCCCGGGACTGGCGGTCGTTGCGTGCGGCCCTCGTGGAGTTCCTGCGCCGGGATGACCCGACGGCGGATCTGTCGCCCGCCGACCCGGTGATCACGGTCCTTGAACTCTGCGCGCACATGGGCGACTTGATGCACTATCAGCTGGACCGGGTGGCCACCGAGGCCTATCTGGAGACGGCGAGGCTGCGCACGTCCGTGCGCCGCCATGCCCACCTGGTCGACTACGAGGTGCCCGAGTCGGCCGCGGCGCGCACACTCGTCCTGCTCCAGGCCGATCCGAGCAGCGGCACGGTCCAAGTGGTGCGCGGGGACACGGCGGTGGCCGATGAGGGCGCCGGGCTCGGCTTCGTCCTGGAGGAGGGCCGTTCGGTCCATCCGGGGCTCGGCGAGATCGCCCTCTACGACTGGGGCGAGGACCTGTGCCGGCTGCCCGCGGGCGCCACCGAATGCATCCTGGTGCGCCCCAGGCCCAGCAGTGCGCAGGGCGCGCCCTGGCTGACCGCCGGGGACCGCCTGGTCTTCGAGGTCGTCGATCCGGAGGACATCGCCCGGCACCGCGACTGGGCGGCGCGGGTGCTGGGGACGGACTGGCCCGCCGTCGGCGCGGACGGGCGGCCGCGGTTCCGTGAGCCGCTGCCCAGCCGGCGCGCGGCCGCGGTCACGCTCACCGAGGTCGCCGAGTTCCACGATCCGCTGGCCGCTGCGGGGCTGCCCCTGTACCGGGTGCGCTGGGCCGCTGCGGACGCACTGCCGCGGGCGTATCCGGCGTCGGTGGACACGGGCGCGGGCGGCGCGGAGGTGACGGTGGCGCGCGGCAACGCCGTGCCCGCGCACCACGGCCGTCTGGTGGGCGGTCCCGGGGTGCTGCGGCCGGCGGAGGGCGGCGTGCCCGGCGCGTACATGCTGAACTCCGCGGGGATGCCCGGCCGTGGCGGAGCGGGCGTGGCCCTGCGGCCCTCCGGCGTGCCGTACCGCATGGAGGTCCGCGCCGCGCTGCCGTCCGGACCGCGGGTCGAGGTCGCCCTGGTGCGGGCGCTGCTCGATGTGACCTCGCCCGGTCGGCTCGCCTGCGTCCTGGAGTTCGAGGACCACGAGCCGCCCCTGCTGCGCTTCCGCACCGGCGCGGTGGGGCTCCTGCCGCCGCTGGCCGGCGGGGTCGCGGCGCGGTACGAGACCGGGGGCGGCGCGGTGGGCAACGTACCGGCGAACGCGCTGCGCCTCCTTGAGCACGACACCGCGGCGGCGCAGGGCTTCGACGCGCCGCCGGTGTGGCGGACGGTGTCCTCGCTCGTGGCCCGCAACCCGCTGCCCGCCACGGGCGGCAGGGACGCGGCTCCACTGGATGTGGTGCGCCGGGACGCGCCCGAGGCGTTCGCGGTCGCCCCGCGCCGGGCGGTGACCACCGCCGATCACGCGGTGGCGGCCGCCCGTGCGCCGGGCGTGCAGGGTGCGGCTGCCGAGCGCGGCACATCGGGCTCCTGGCCGCTGATCCGTACGGTCGTCGACCTGCTCGACGCCCCGGACGCGGCGGCCGACCGGGCGGCCCGACTCGCTTCTCTGGGCGTGCTGTTGGAGGACGTCCGCATGCTGGGGACCGAGGCGACGGTCGCCGAGGGCGCGCCGGTCGGTCTCCTCATCGCCCTGCGGCTGTGCGCGCTGCCCGGCAACGACCCCGAGGCCGTCCGGCGGGCGGCGCTGCGGGCCCTGCGCCCCGGCAGCGCGGCGCGGCCTGGCCTCTTCCACCCCTCCCGCCTCGAACTGGGCAAACCGGTGTACGTCTCCGCGGCGCTGGCCGCCGTCGCCGCGGTCCCCGGCGTCGACGCGGTCGAGCTGCTCGAAGCGCGCCACCTCGGCGAAGCTCCCGGCACGGTGCACGAGGTGATCCGCGTGGGGGCGGCCGAGATCCCCGTGCTCGACGACGATCCCGCACGGCCGGAGCGCGGCCGTCTCGACATCAGCGTGCGGGGCGGGACATGAGCGGGGACGGCGGCGGACGCCGCGGGGCGGCACACGGACCGGTCGCCGCACAGTGCCCACGGCACCCGGCCGAGACGGCCCGCCCCGACGAAAGCGCTGCGCGAGGTGAACTCATGAACGGGGACGGCGGCAGCCGGAGCGCGAAGACGCACGGATCGGTCGCCGCACAGCATCCACCTCCCCGGGCCGACACGGCCCACCCCGACGAAAACGCTGCGCGAGGTGAACTCATGAACGGGGACAGCTGCGGACGCCGCGAGGCAGCGCGCAGGACACTCGCCGCACAGCACCCACGGCACCCACGGCACCCACGGCACCCGGCCGACACCGCCCGCCCTGACGAGAGCACCGCGCGAGGTCACTCATGAGCTGTATCCCCGGCCGCCCGTGCGGCGAGCACCCGCCCACGCTTCAACCTCCCACGCCTGCCCCGGGGTTGCCCCGGCCCGACCGCGCGATCGGCACCTTCCACGACTTCCTGGCCGCCCTGATCCGGGACGTGGAACAGAGCAGGCCCGCGCCGGGGGCGCCGGTGCTCGGGCGGGACTGGGACATCGAGGGGGATCCCGCCGCGCTGCCGCTGGCCCGGCTGTGGGCGTACGTCGCCGACGGGGTGGCCGCCTACACCTCGCTCACCACCGCCGAGGCCTTCATCGGCACCGCGGCCGACTGGCGTGACCTGCGGCGCATCGCCGCCTTGGTGGGGTTCCGGCCACGGCCCCGGGTGGCCGCGCGCGGCTGGGCCGTCGCGCTCACCGACCGGGGCGCATCACCGCTGGTGCCCGCAGGGACACGGCTGCAGTCGCCCGCCGTGCCCGGCCGGGACGCGCAGACCTTCGAGGTCGAAGGGGACACCCAACTGCGGGCGGACTGGGCCGGGTTGACGGTGACTCCGGTGCCACGGCCCGCGCTGCCGACGGGGCGGTCGATGCGGTTCCTGCGCGAGCCGGGGTTCCGGCCCGGTGACCGGGTGCTGTTCGTGGCCGAACGGGGAGCGGAGGTGCCGGTGTTGCCGACCGGCTTCGACTGGTTCGACTACTGGCTGTGGCTGCTGCGGCTGCTCGGTCTGGCGCAGACCCCGCGGAGCCGGCCCGTGGCGGTGGCCGTGGTGGAGGAGCGTGCGGAGGATCTCGGCACGGTCGTCGTCACCTTCGACCGCGACCTCGAGGAACTGCTGAGCCCGGAGACGACGCCGTTCGCCGCCTACCGGGTCCTCGCCACCGCGGGCGGCGCGCGGCGCCTCACCGATCTGGTGCATCTGTCGGCGACCGGGAGCGCGACCAATGTGCCGCTGGGGGACCAGTTCTACGACAAGCCGGGCGACGTTCCGCTCTCCGCCCGTCATCTCGTCCTCGACACGGCTCTGGAGGAACTGTCCGCGCAGCGCACGGTCGCGCTCGTCGACTGGCAGTCGGACGCCTGCGACATCCTGCGGGCCGACCGCCACACCCCGGTCGACTGGCGGGCCGCGCCCGGCACCCGCACCCGGGCGTCCCGTCTGGAGTTCGCGGCCGACGTGGCCACGCTGCGCGGCGCGCAGGTCACGGGGCGGCCTGTGACCGCCTACGTCGTGGACCGCCGGGTGGTGGCCCGCACCCATGAGATCCCCGACCGGATCGGCACCCAAGGGCCCGCGCGCGTGCGGGTGTTCCCCGCACCGGGCCCGGTCCCCTCCCGTATCGCCGTGCGAACGGGCCCTGCTGACACCGACTGGCGGGTGTACGCCTGCACGGCAGCGGCCGATCAGGAGGCGCCGGAGGAGCAGGTCCCCGAAGGGCCGTCCGCCGACCCGCCGCTCCCCGGCGGCCTGGTCCTCGACCTCACCGTCGCGGCAGGCGACCCGGTGCGCGGCGCCCCGCTCGGCCGCGCCCCCGCGTCGGCGAACCTCCTCGCCTTCCGGCACGGCAGCACCGAGTCCGGCACGCTGGGCAGCGGCGACGCCGCGCTGCCGGGGCAGGAGTTGGCGGTGGCCAGGCCGCCGGTGGCCCATGACGTCGCGGCAGACGGCGGCATCGTCTCCAGCCTGGAGGTGCGGGTCGGCGGAGTGCGTTGGCAGGAACTTCCCTCGCTGTTCGGGGCGGGCGACGCGGAGGCCTACGTCAGCCTCCTGGACGCCGATGGATCGGTGCGCGTCCGCTTCGGCGACGGCACGTCCGGGGCACGGCTGCCCACCGGGCGCGGCAACGTCACCTCCACGCACCGCACGGGCGGCGGTACGGCGGGCGAGGTGCCGTCCGGGGCGATCGACACGCTGCTCGGCCGGGTGCCGGGGGTGACGGGGGTGCGCGGTGCGGGGCCCACCAGCGGGGGCGCCGACCAGGACGACGAGCGGCGCATCGCCCGCCTCGCGCCGGGCCGGGCCCGGGCGTTCGGCCGCGCGGTCTCCCGTGCCGACCTGGCCGATCTGGCGCTCGCCTTCCCTGGCGTCAGCCACGCCACCGCCTGGCGCGGAGCGGGGCCGCCGGGCTGCCCCTGCGGAGGCACGGGCGAACATGTCGCCTTCCTGCGGCTCGCGGCGGACGGGCGGCCGAAGGCCCCGGCGGAGGACGAACTGCGGGCGCTCGCCGCGTTCCTCGACACCGGGCGCGATGTGACGGTGCCGCTGTGCGTCACGGCGGCGGTGGTGCGCGGCATCCCCTTGTCCTGTGGCATATCCGTGGATCCGCGCCGCGTACCCGCCGAGGTGACCACTGCCGTACGGGCCGCGCTCACGGCACGCGGCGGACCGCTGGACCCGCTGGAGCGTCCGCTCGGCCGCGCCCTTGACCGCTCCGACGTACTGGCCGTGGTCCATGGGGTGCCGGGCGTGCTCGGCGTGGCCGGACCGGTCCTGCAGGTCGGCACACAGTCCCCGGCACGCCTCCTCGCCGAACGGCACGAACTCGTCGTACCGGCAGAGGAGTTCACGATCAGGGTGGAGCAGCCATGACGCGAACCCCGGCCGCGCCCGGAGACGGACCCGATGGAGCGCCGACTGCCATCGGTGCTACGCGACGCCCCGGTCCACAGCACCCCGCAGCCACTCACCGCGCACCTCGAACTCCCCACGCCCTGCCCCAGACCCCGGCCACCCGAGGAGACGGACCCGATGGAACGCCCGCTGCCATCGGCACTGCAGGACGCGCCGGACCACAGCACCCCGCACCCACCCACCGCCCACCACGAACTCCCCACGCCCTGCCCCACACATCAACAACCCCGGTGAAACACCCATGACCCAGACCCCGCCACCCCCGAACACGGACCAGATCGCACGCCTGCTGCCATCAGCGCTCCGGGACGCGGCCGAACCCGGTGGCCCGCGGCTTCTCGACGCGCTCCTCGCGGGTGTGGACCGGCAGCGGATGCTGCTCGTCGATGACATCCGGCGGGCGTACGACGACCTGTTCATCGACAGCTGCGCCGACTGGGCGGTGCCCTACATCGGCGCGCTCCTCGGCCTTGGCCCGGACGCCGAGCGGCTCGAGGTCGCCCACGCGGTGGCGCTGCGGCGCCGCAAGGGCACTCCGGCCGCCCTGGAGGACTTCGCGTTCGCCGTGACGGGACTGATCGCGCGGGTGGGCGAGGGCTGGCAGACGACGCTGTGGGCGCAGCGCCTCGGCCATCCGCCGCCGCCCCGGACGGCGTCGCTCGACCTGCGGGACCGGGCGTCGCTGAGGCGGCTCGGTACGCCCTTCGAGCGGAGCAGGCGCGGGGTGCGCCCGGCGGGGCCGTGGACGCCGCGGGCCGTGACCGCTGTCGTCTGGCCTTGGTCCGTACGGCAGTTGGTGGACACGGAGGCGGCGCCGTTCGACCAGTCGACGCTCAAGGGCCGCTTCGCGCTGCATCCGCTGGGCATTGCCGCGCCCCTGTATCTGCGGCCCCGCGAGGCGCGGGTCGCCTCCGAGGGCGCGGACCCGGTCAACCGGACGGGCGACGAGGCGGACGCCCCGACGCGGGCGACGTACCGCGTCCTGGAGGCGCTCGCCGGGCCCGGGGACATCACGTACGGCGAGTCGCTGACGCTGAGCGCGGATCATCCCCTGGCCACGCCGCCCGGCGCGGAGCCGCCGCTGATCGCGCTGTCCACCAAGGAGGGGCCCGTCTCGTGGGAGCGACTCCGGTTCGGGAGCGTGCCGGCCACCGGTACCGTCACCGCCCCGCCCGCGGAAACCCAGGTGCTCGTCGACGCGCAGCGCGGGTTCGTGCAGCTCGGCAGCGAGCTCAACGGGCCGGTGCGGGCGACCTGGTACCGGGCCGTGCCTGGCCGGGTGGGCGCGCTCGCCGCCCTCACGGACGCCGCCCCGGCGGCGCGCGTGGTGGTCGAGGTGTCGACGGCCGGCGGCCCCGGCATCGCGACGAACCTCACCGACGCCTTCCAGCTGGCCGAGGCCCGCAGCGCCGGGCTCGCACCCGAGGAGTCCGTCGCCGGGGCACCCGACGTGGAGATCCGGCTGCTCGCCGGTGACCGCCTCGCCGCGCCGCCGGCGCAGTCCTTCACCCCGCGGCTGCCCCATTGGCGGATCGTCGCCCCTCCCCTGGTCACCCCGGTGGTCGTCGGCGACCTCGGCATCGACCTCGCCGGGGCGCACATCAGCCTGGAGGGCTTCTTCCTGAAGGGCTCGCTGACCGCCGGGGAGCATCTCGCCGGGCTGCACCTCGAAGGGCTCACGATGGATCCGGGCGCGGGCGGGCTGCGGACCCACCGCGACGCCTGGGAGCTTGCGCTCTCCGCCACGCGCTGCGTGCTCGGCCCGGTCCGTGCCGAACTGTCCGCGCGCCCCGTCGAGTTGACCGAGTGCGTGGTCGACGGCCGACTGCGCCGATTCCGCGCCTGCGGCCCGGCGGACCAGGGCGTGCCGACGGACGCGGTCGGCCCGGTGAACCGTTTCGGGCCGGTGCTGCACGCCGACTCGGTCACGTTCGCGGGTCCGGTCCGGGTGGACGCCGTCGACGCCCGCGACTGCGTCTTCGCCGACGGCGTGGACGTCGTACAACAGCAGGAAGGCTGCATCCGGACCAGCTACCTCGGGCCCGAACTCTCCACCCCGGCCCGGCATCCGGCGACGTATCGCTCCCGCACCGCACCGGCCCCCGCCTTCGTCTCCGACGCGTTCGAGTCGTCCGGCTACTACTGCCTGGAGCTGGAGCCCGAGCATCCGCTCCTTGCCGCCGCGGGCGACGGCGGCGAGGTGGGCGCGTACCACCGCACCCGGCGCGCGTCCCGGATCCGCCGGCTCCGCCGCCGGATCGGCGAATTCACCCCTCTCGGCCTCACCGCCGAGGTGTCCGTCGCGCCCTGGGAGGAACGATGACCGGCGACTACACCAAGGTCCCGCTGCGGGACGCCGAGCGCTGGACCGGTGCGCGGATGCAGCAGGGCCGGGTCCTCCTGGACCACGAGTGGAATCTCAATCTCGACGCGGCGGCGCGTGCCGCGGCCGACGCGGTGCGCGATGTGGTGGGGCCTTCGGGCGGGGTGCCCGATGGCAGCCCGGCGTTCCAGGTCGGTTTCGTCCAGAACCCGATACCCGCGCTGCGCCAGGTCACCGTCCAAGCCGGGCGGATCTGGGCGGACGGACTGTGCGCGTTCGCGCCCGCCCCGTTCAGCTACTTCTCCCAGGAGACCCCGCCGGGCATTCCGGGCGTCGGGCGGGCCGTGGTCTTCCTCGATGTGTTCAGCGAGCACGTCCAGCCCGCCGAGGACTGGGCGGAGATCGCCGATCCCGCCCTTGAGCCGCTGGACGCGAGTGCCCGCACCCGGGTCGGCTACCGGCTGCGGGTCGTGCCCACCGTGGCGGGGTCCGCCCGGGCGGCGTTGGATGCCCTCGCCTTCCCTCGGCTCTCCACCGGGCGCCTGAGCGTCACGCGGGCCGACTCCGAGGTGACCCCTGACCCTTGTGATCCGCCGGGCGATCCGCTCGGCCTGCTGCCCGACGGGATGCTGCGCGTGGAGGTCCTGGACGGCGGCACCGCGGCCACCGCCCGGTTCGTCTGGGCGGCCGACAACGGAGCGGCCACCGCCCGGGTCAAGGCCTTCAGCGGCACCCAGGTGACCCTGGCCGCCGCACCCGCGGTGAAGTTCGCACAGCAGGACCTGGTGGAGGTCGGCCGGCGCAGCCGGCGCGCGGACCGGGCGCCGCACGGCGAGCTGTACTCCATCGCCTCCGTCACGCCGGACGTGGCGGGGGACGTCCTGGTGCTCAACCGCCCCGTGTCCGCCACTGGCGGTGCGACGGGCCTGGTGGTCCGCCGCTGGGACGGTCAGTCCGTGGGTGCGGCGAACCAGGTCACGGCGCTCGTCCGCGGCGTCGACCTGGGCCTGCGGTTCAGCGCGGGCACCGGGAGCTATCTGTCCGGCGACTGGTGGGGCGCGCGGCTGCGCCCGGCGTCGGCGGACGGCGTGGAGCGGCTCTCGGCGGCACCGCCGGACGGCACGCCGCACACCGCGCTGCCGCTCGCCCTGGTCGACTTCGACGCGCAGACGGTCATCGAGGACGGCCGCCCCAAGTTCCCCCAGCTGACCCGGCTGCCCCGGGGCACCTGCACGGTCACCGCGTTCCCCGGCGAGGATCTGCAGTCGGCGGTGGATCTGCTGCCGTCGACCGGCGGTGAACTGTGCCTGGCGGCGGGCCGGTTCGTCATCGACCAGCCGATCCGGGTGACCGGACGCCACCGGGTCGTCGTCACCGGCGTCGGCTCCGCGACCGTGCTCGCCCCGACCAAGGACAAGTGCGCGCTGTTCTTCGAGGGCTGTACGGAGGTAGAGGTCTCCCGGCTGCGGGCGGAGGGCGCGCCGACCACCACCGAACACCTCGACGGCGCGCTGACCTTCACCGGCTGCACCAAGGTCCGGGTGCGCGACTGCGACGTGGCGTGCGCGGACACCGCGGGGGACGACCGTTCGGCGGCCTGCCTCACCTTCCGCGGGCCGTTCGGCGCCGGCGTCGTGCCCGAAGTGGCCTTCGAGGACAACCGGTTGGAGGTGGGGGTGCGCCAGATCGGGATCCTCGTCCTCGACGCGAACTCCGCGCTCGTCAGCCGCAATCGCATCCAGTACGTCCCCACGTCGACGCCGATCAGGATCTCCCCCGTAGTGATCGCATCGGAACTGGCCCGCATCGCCGCCGACCCCAGCGCGACCCGCTACGGCCTCCAGCTGACGCAGATCCGGGCGGGCCTGCAGGCCGAGGTCGCCGCGCTGATGGCCCGCACTCCGGGGCTCACCCTGGGCCCGGCCCGGCGCAGCGTGGCCTCGACCCGGGTCAACGCGACGCCGCGCGAACGGCTGCACACCCTTGTCGCGGCCGGCACCGCCGCCCAGTTGGGCGGTGCGCTGCAGGGCATCGTCCTGGCCGGGCACACCCTGGCCACCGCCCGTGTCACCGACAATGTCGTCGAGGGGGTGGCGCAGGGCATCCACATCGGCACCGCGCGCGGCCCCGCCGCCGGGCAGGTGATGATCTCCGGCAATGTGATCCAGGTCGGTCTGCCCGCGGTCTACAACCGGGCCCGGCACGCGGTGTTCGTCGCCGACGCCTCGCGGCTCGCGATCCTGGGCACCGTCGCGGACCTGGCCCGGCGCGGCGCCCTGGAGAACTCCCCCACCGACGCCATCCTCGTCCACGGCAGGCGCGGCGCACGCCTCGTCGTCCGCGACTCCAGCCTCACCCGGTTCACCACCGGCGTGCGCGTCGTCCCCCTCTCGGAACGCCCCGCGCTCGGCAACCGTCTCTGGCGCGTCAGCGAGACGGCGGCGGAGGGTGCCACCACGGCCCTGGTGGCGCCGGACCTCGCCCTGACGGAGCAGGAACGCAACGTGGCGATGCCCCTGTTCCAGGCTTAGGCGCGCGCCTTGACGGGGCCACCGATTCCGCAGTACGCCTTAAGGGCTCCGGTAATGCGCTAGGTGCGCTGGGCGTGATCTTCAGGGTTCGGTTCGCCGTCTCCGTAGGCTCAATGGGTTCGACTCCCCTAGCCGGGCACAGTTACACGAAGGGACCGGGACCCACGGGTTTCGGTCCCTTCTCCCGTATCTGGCCAACACACCGCGGATCGGGGGTAGTTACACCGGGCGGTGCCGCACTTACACTGACCGCTGCGAGAAGACCAGTGACCTGCGACGACGCAGCGCCAGGCCGGTCCGCAGAAGTGAGGAAGCAGCCGGGTGTTCTATTACCTTCTCAAGTACGTCGTGCTCGGGCCGCTGCTGCGGCTGATGTTCCGGCCGCGCATCGAGGGTCTTGAGCACGTACCGGAATCAGGTGCGGCGATCGTGGCGGGCAACCATCTCTCGTTCTCGGACCACTTCCTGATGCCCGCCATCATCAAGCGGCGGATCACGTTCCTTGCGAAGGCCGAGTACTTCACGGGGCCGGGAATCAGGGGCCGCCTCACGGCCGCGTTCTTCCACAGCGCGGGGCAGATCCCCGTGGACCGCTCCGGCAAGGAGGCGGGCCAGGCCGCGATCCGCGAGGGCCTCGGCGTGCTGCGCAAGGGCGAGCTGCTCGGCATCTACCCGGAGGGCACCCGCTCGCACGACGGCCGCCTCTACAAGGGCAAGGTCGGCGTCGCCGCGATGGCTCTGAAGGCGCAGGTTCAGGTGATCCCGTGCGCGATGATCGGCACGTTCGAGGCGCAGCCGCCGGGCCAGAAGGTGCCGAACTTCCAGCGCGTCACGATCCGTTTCGGGGCGCCCCTGGACTTCTCGCGGTACGCGGGCATGGAGAACGAGAAGGCGGTGCTTCGCGCCGTGACGGACGAGATCATGTACGCCATCCTCGGGCTCTCCGGCCAGGAGTACGTCGACAAGTACGCCGCTGTCGTGAAGGCGGAGGAGGCCGAGCGGGCCGCCGCGGCGAGCAAGCGGAAATTCCCCCGGATGCCGCTGAGTTGATCTCTTGACGTACGGTCTGCCCATGAGCGAACACACCCAGTACACCAAGCTGATCGGACTCCTCGACGAGCGGGGCGCGGCGTACCGCGTCATCGAGCACGAGGCGGAGGGCGCCACGGAGGCGGTGAGCGCGCTGCGGGGCAACACCCTCCAGGAGGCCGCCAAGTGCATCGTGGTGATGGTGAAGATCGGCAAGAAGACGAAGCGGTATGTGCTCGCGGTGGTGCCCGGTGACCGGCGCGTCGACCTGAACGCCGTCAAGCAGCTGCTCGGCGGGACGTACGCCGGCTTCGCCACGCAGGAGGCGGCGGAGCGGCTCGCGGGCAGCGTGAGCGGCACGATCCTGCCGTTCTCCTTCGACCCGGAGCTCGAACTGGTCGTGGATCCGGCGCTCCTCGCCCACGACGAGATCTTCTTCAACGCGGCCCGTCTGGACCGTTCGCTGGCGCTGCGGACCGCGGACTACGAGGCGATCGCCGAGCCGCGCAAGGCCGCGATCGCGCAAGAGGCCGCATAGCGAAGGGGGCGACCGGGATGATCCGGTCGCCCCCTCGCTCACATGCCTAGCGGCGTGCCGTTACGGCTTGGGCGTGGCGTGCGGGGCGCACGTCACGTCCTTGCTGTCCAGCTTGCCGGTGAGCAGGTAGGCCTCGACACGGTCGTTGAGGCACGGGTTGACCAGGTTCGTGATGCCGTGCGAGCCGGCGTCCTTCTCCGTGATCAGACGCGAGCCCTTGAACCGCTTGTGCAGCTCGACCGCACCCTCGTACGGCGTGGCCGCGTCGCGGGTCGCCTGGGCGATGAGGACGGGCGGCAGGCCCTTGCCGGACTTGACCTCGACCGGCTCGTGCTGCTTGCTCTTCCACGTCGCGCAGGGCAGGTTCATCCAGGCGTTGGACCACGTCATGAACGGGTTGTCACGGTGGATACGGGTGTTGTCGCGGTCCCACTTCTTCCAGCTGGTGGGCCACTTGGCGTCCGCGCACTCGACAGCCGTGTACACGGCGTTGCCGTTCTCCGACGCGATGTTGCCCGCGGTGTCCGACAGGTCGGGGCTGGCTGCCTCGATCAGCGGCTTGGCGTCACCGGCCACGTACTTGGAGAAGTTCGTGGCGATCTCGACCCAGGCGGAGTCGTAGTACGGAGCGCTCTGGAAGTAGGCGATGAGCTCGGCGGGGCCGACGACTCCGCCCAGCGGCTCCTTCTTCGCCGCGGCGCGCAGCTTGTCCCAGTTCCCGGCGACCTTCCCGGCGGTGTCGCCGAGGTGGAAGGTGGCGTCGTACTTGGCGACCCACTTCATCCAGTCCTTGAGACGGATCTCGAAGGCGACGTCCTGGTCGAGGTTGGCCTCGTACCAGATCTTCTCCTTCGAGGGGTTGACCACCGAGTCCACGACCATACGACGGACGTGCGACGGGAACAGCGTCCCGTAGACCGCGCCGAGGTAGGTGCCGTAGGAGACGCCGAGGAAGTTCAGCTTCTTCTCACCGAGCGCGGCCCGGATGACATCCAGGTCACGTGCGGTGTTCGGCGTGGTCATGTGCGGCAGCATCTCGCCGCTGCGCTCGGCACAGCCGGCCGCGTACTCGGCGGCGAGCTTGCGCTGGGCGCTCTTGTCGGCCTCGGAGTCCGGGACCGGGTCGAGCTTGGGGGCCTTGACGAACTCCTGCGGGTCGACACAGGAGATGGGCGCCGAGTGGCCGACACCGCGCGGCTCGAAGCCCACGAAGTCGTACGCCTTGGCCGTCTTCTCCCACAGCTTCGCCTTGGTGACGACGCGGTTGGGGAAGCGGAGGCCGGAGGCGCCCGGGCCGCCGGGGTTGTAGAGCAGCGCGCCCTGGCGCTCCTCCTTCGTCCCCGTGCTGCCGATGCGGTCGACGGCGAGCTTGATCTTCTTGCCGTTGGGCTTGGCGTAGTCGAGCGGGACGGTGACCCAGCCGCACTTGATCGCCTTGTCCAGGCCCCAGTCCGCGGGGCATGCCTGCCAGTCGATGCCGGCCTTGGCCGCGCGCTGCGCGGCGAGCGCGACACCGCGGGCCTCGGCGCCGGTCCGCTGGCGGGCTTCAGCGCTGGTGCCGCTCCGGCGGGCGTCGGCGCTCGCGACGGGCGCCATGATCGCGCCCGCTATGAGCGAGCCCGTGATGAGCGTGCCCGCGGCGCCGAATGCTGTGGTGCGTCTCAACTGGTTCCTCCCCCTGTCGATTTCCCTGTCGATTTTCGAACAGTAGGAGGATCCTGGCGGTCATCGGGTTCAGTGCGACAGACAGGGCCGCTGTTTCTTTACCAATCCGATAACCGGGCCGCTGGAACCGGTGAGCGGTTCGTCCAGGTAAGAGGCCCAATCCCCTGAGGAATCAGGCCCCGACCACTGCATGCGTGACTAACTGAGTGACTACGTCTCCGGAGGGCGCCGGAAAATGTCATCCATGACGGTCGCCCCCGTCTGGATCACAGGACGGAGCTGCTTCCGATACACGGTCTCGGTCGTGACCTGACTGGAGTGCCCCACCAGCCGCGAAATCTCTTCAATCGGCACTCCGTTGTCGGAGAGGATCGACACGAAGGACGTCCGGGTCTCTCGCGCAGTCCACTCGTGAGGCTTGATCTCGACCCCTTGGGCCTTGACCTGCCCGAGGACTCGGCGGAACTCGTGTCGCACGTTCGTCGCGTCCAACTGCGTACCGACAGCCGAGGCGAACACGAGCCCGTTCTCCTGCCACTTGGCGCCTGCGGCCTGGCGTTGCATATCCTGACGCTTTCGCTGGACCTTGAGAGCGTCGATAGTCCGGCCGGGCAGAGCCAGCGTGCGACGGGACTTCCGAGTCTTGGTATCCCCCGTGCGCCGGACCGAACGCCACACCGCGATGTGTGGAGGGATCGCAGGCACCGCGTCCGGATCACCCTCAAGGTCCACGTGTTCCCAGCGCAGTGGGCGGAGTTCCTCGGTACGGCCCCCGGTGAGCAGAGACACGACGATGTACGCGTAGAGCCGTGAGTCCTCCGCCGCGACGAGAATTCCCTCAGCCTGCGCCAGAGACAAGGACTTCGAGGGGCGCCCAGGCTGTCCGTTCGGCACATCGCTCAGCTCAACTACATTGCGTTTCACTTTGTCTCGCGCCATGGCTCGCTTCACGGAGCGGTTCAAGCAGGCACGAACCATCGTGAGCGAGGACGTACTGAGGATTGCGGCCTTCCGCTGCAACCACCTGTCCACATCGTCGGCACTAAGGTCACGCAGCTTCCTTGCTCCAAGATCGGGGATCAGGTGATTCTTACAGAGGCTCCGGTAGGTGCCGAGGGTGCTGCGCTCATCCCGACCAGGGAGACCGTAGGCGAGCCAGTTGGTCACGGCGTCCTTGACCGTGTAGTCGGTGGGCGCGATGGCGAGACCGTCTTCGTAGTCGCGCAGCACCTCCTTGAGCTTGTTCTTGGCTGCTGTCTTCGTCGTACCACTCGCTCGCTTCACGATCCGCTTGCCGCTTGAGTCGTGGCCCAGGCTCGCGGTGGCGATCCAGCGTTGCCGCTTGGCGTCCCAGTGGAGGCCGCCGTCACCCCTGCTGCGTCGCTTTGTCATCAGGCCGCCTCCACGAGCCGCTCGCG
This sequence comes from Streptomyces sp. NBC_01381, assembly GCF_026340305.1. Taxonomy (NCBI): domain Bacteria; kingdom Bacillati; phylum Actinomycetota; class Actinomycetes; order Kitasatosporales; family Streptomycetaceae; genus Streptomyces; species Streptomyces sp. NBC_01381. The sequence continues at coordinate 493,899 of NZ_JAPEPI010000003.1, forward strand.
GATGTAGTCCTGGAGCGAGCTTTCGGGGATGCGGCGGGCGCGTCCCTCGGTGATGGAGACGAGGCGCTTGGAACGAATCAGGTCGTAGACCTTGGAGTGTCCGAACTTGAGCCGCACCATGACCTCCGGCACGGTGAGGAGTTGAGCGGGAGTGGTCGTCATGCTGCGGCTCCTTCCAGTCCATGTTGGTCTTGCAGGGCTTCACGTGCGGTTTCGCGGTTGGTGCGGATGTCTTCGGCGATGCCGGCGGCGAGCCAGGACTCTCCGGGGGTGTGGCCGTGTCCGGCGTAGCTCCAGTGCGCGAGGACCAGGGTGGTGTCCGGGTCGGGTAGGCCAAGGGCTTGGCGTTGCTGGTCGGCGCGGTAGTCGGCGCGGACCTGTCGGCGTTCGGTGAAGGTCGAGGAGTAGGCGCGGGACTTGGTGAGGAAGTGGCCGCGGAAGCCGAGCATGTGAGCCCAGCGGGCCAGCATCCGTTTCGGGTAGACGCGTTGAAGCTCGGAGCAGGCGACCATGAGGCGCCGGATGTGGTCGGGCACGGGCAGGGTGGCCGGGTCTTGGCCCATGCCGGAGCCTTCACAGGTGCGGCAATAGACCGGGGTGCCGTCGACGTGCTCGATGGTGGGGAAGCCGCCGGAGCCTCGGCAGGTTGCGCAGTACACGGCGCGGTCGGTGGCGCCGGTGGATTCGGCTGCTTTGGTGGCGTACTTGGCGACGTAGGCGGCGACCTTGCCTTCGTTGATGTCGTCGGTGGCGAACGCGGTGATGGGCCGGACATCGAGCACCGTGCCCCAGGACAGATCGCGGGCGGGCTGGTTGGAAACGGCCGGCACGCGGACCGCGGTGTAGGGGTGGTGGTGGGCTGCGTTGATCGCGTCGGTGAGTAGGTCGAGCGTGGCCCAGGCCGGGGGTTGGCTGGCAGAGCCTTCCGGTCCGTCGAGGCGGATCACGGCATGGAAGTGGATGGCGCCGCGGTTCTGGAATTCGGCGACCTTGCCGTACGACAGCCGGGCGACGTCGGCGAACTCGCGTTGGGTGAGTCCGGCGCGTAAGGCGATCTCACGGCGTAGCCGGTTGATGAAGCGGTGCCACAGGTCCCCGGCATGGTTGTTGAACAGCACCGCCCCGGCGTAGTCGTAGGTGCTCGGGTTGAGCGCGGTCCCAAGGGCCGGATCGTCGTCACGGTGCCGGTTTCCGCAGCGGCAGCGGCCAGTGTCGGGCTGATTGTGGACGGGCCCGAATGAGGGTGCGGTGAGGGTGAGGAAGACGCGGGGACGCTCGCGCACGGTGGCCGGGATGTGCATGGCGTCGTCACCGCACAGGCCCGCACGGATGAGGCGGTAGGCGTCCCCGGCATACAGGTAGGAGCAGGGCGGACAGCGCGAGGCACGGCGGTTTCCGCAGGCGACCCGGAGCCGTCCGCCGGGTTGGTCGTCACTCGTGGTGTGGTGCAGCAGTTGGCCTGTGGTCTTGTCCTGGGTGGTGGTCCAGCCGGTCAGGTGGATGGGGTTGGCGCAGCCCCCAGTGCGGCGGATCTGATCACGCCAGCGGTCGAAGTCCGGGGCCGCAGCCACCCGAAGCAGATCGCCCAGGGCGGTGGGGTCCAACGTGGTGTCAGTCATGGGCCACCCCGAGCGCCTCAGCAAGGAGGGGAGCCGACAGGAGTCCGTCAGGTGGGGTCCACAGCCCGCGGTCGCCAGGCCAGGGCAGCGGCTCGGACAGCCGAGTCACATCGGTGAGCTTCCAGTGCCACTGTCCGGGGGCCGACCACAGGGTGCAGTAGCCGTCCGGGGCGTGGCAGTCGATGAGCCGGGCCACGGCGACGATGGCGCCTTTGGGCTGCGGCCGGCGCAGGAACGGCCGGGCGAGCGGGGCATTCCAGGCGTGGCGGTCTTGGGTGAGTCCGGCATGGATGAGGAGCAGGCCGCGGTAGGCGGTGGGCCATGTGCGGTTTTCGATCTTCTTGGTGCCGTAGGCGATGGCCGATGCCCAGGGCTGCCACACGGTGAGGGATTGGATGTTGGGGAGTGGGGTGGTCATGCCGTCACCTCCGCCGCGAGGTGGTCGAGGAACTGTTCTGCGAGGTGTTGGGTGTACGCGGGGGGAATGGCTTCGGCGATCTCGTGGCGGACGTCGGTCCAGTCGATGCCCATCGCCTGTTGCCACTGTGGGACCGTGCCTTTGCCGCCGCCTTCGCCGTAGACCGCGAAATAGGGGCCCTGATACCACTGGCCGTGCCGCATGCCGGCTACCCGTCCCCGGTGAGGCACGTGCGGGTACTGCAAGGTCGGGAAGCCGTGGATCTCGAAGTAGCGGTGCCGGATCACTGCGAGGCCGAACATCTCCCCGCACAGCGTGAGATCACGTCGGACGGTGGAACCTTGCACGTTTTCGATCACTAAGGGGCGGCCGGTGGTGAGCATCGCGGCCCTGCCGGCGGGGATCAGGTCGGGGTATTCGCGGCCCTGGTTGGTGCCCTTGGTCAGGGCGCTGTGGTGCTGGCACGGCCATGAGCCATGGATGAGGTCGAAGCCGGCACCGTGCTCGCGGACGAAGTCGAGCGCGTCGGCCTGGTGGAACTCAAAGGGATAGTTCGGCTGAGGGTGCAGGTCGACGCCGACGACCTCGAAGCCAGCCCGGTGGTAGCCCATACCGGCGCCACCGACACCGCAGCACAGATCCAGAACACGCCGCTTGCGTGGCGAGGTGCTCATGCCGTCACCGCCGCAGGGTCCTTGGCCATGTCGTCCAGGACCTGAGCCGCCTGGGTGGCCTGGGTGGCGAGGTCGCGTAGGGCATCGGCGGTGCCGGGAACGGCGATAAGGGAGATGTCGATCAGGCCGCCGCCGATACGCAGGCTGACGAACGCCTCGTGCGGCCGGTCGCCGAAGATGCTGAGCCGGGTCGGGGTGTCGGCTTCAAGGTGAGCGGTCAGGGTGGCGGTCTTCATGCGTTGGCACCCGCCTTCGTGACCACAGCAGCCCGCGGCCGGGCGGGCGCAAGGTAGGTTCCCTTGCCGTCGCAGGCGGGGCAGAGTGCCGTCTCAGTGGCTCGGGTGCCGTCCGGGAGCCGGTATCCGGCGTCGATGGCGGCGGCGGCGAATCCGTCGCAGTGGCCGCAGATGCGGGTACGGGTTGCGTGCATGATGGGACTTCCTTCCGGTTGCTTGATCGGGTAGGGGCCGTGCCGTCCGGGGCGGATGAGACTTGGCGGTTGAGGCCGCCCCGGGGGCCGGTCAGCGTCGGTCGTTCATGAGCGAGCGGATGACCACGGCGAGCAGGGCGAGCGAGCCGGCCGTGATGGCGATGGCGAGGAACATCGAGGTCAGCAGCAAACCGCCGACGACAAGCCCGCCAAGGACCAGCACGGGGTTGCTCTTGACCAGCTCGACGGCTGCCGAGGTGCGGGCCAGGGGAGCGGGCTGAGGCGCCGGAGCGGGGTTGTGATCGGGGGCCGGGGGCACGGCGGTGTTGATCGTGGGGTAGGTGTCCGGGGTGGGGTACTTGGGCTTGAACATCGGTGGATCTCCCTTCTGGGTGGGGTTACTTGACCTGGGTGTCGATGAGTGGGGCGAAGAGGCTGTCGGACAGCAGGTAGCCGCCGAGGAGGAGCAGGGCGACGAGCCAGAGCGGCGGACGGAAGAGCTTGACGCCGAGGTAGCCGACGACCGCAAGCGCGAGCCAGAGCGGAACGGTCATGACAGGTCTGTCCTTTCAGGCGAGTTGGAGGGTGATGGCCTCAGCCATGGGAGCGGGCACACCCAGGCGGGTACGCAGGGTGGTGGAGTCGATCGGGCCACCGGTCGAGGCGCGGTGAGCGTCAGCGATCTTCTGAGCGCGATCCACGAGCGCCCGCGGAACCTTCACCACGGGCTCAGCAGCAGGAAGTGCGGGAGCGTTGGGAGCAGGTTCGGGGGCATCGAGCGCTTCGGCCACCGGCTCAACCACGTGTTCAGCGGGGGCCGATTCGGTCGGCACGGCGGGCAGCGTCGCCACCGGTTCGGGTGCGTGGTCGGGGTGGTGGGCCAGGAGGGTGCCGCCGAGGAAAGCGAGCGCGGGCCAGCCGGCAACCAGGAAGCGCAGCCAGGCCGGGACGTGGGCCAGGTCGAGGAAGCCCGCGGTGGCGACGTTCGCACCGAGCGAGGCGATCAGGGCGACCACGAACCAGAACCAGGCCAGGCGCGGGGTGTCTCCGGTACGGAGCCGTCGCCAGGCCGCGACGAGGAGCAGGTCTACCGAGATCGGGTAGGCCCAGGCTTTCCAGCCGGTCTGTCCGGCCGCGTCGGCGATGTCGTGCAGGTGGGCAAAGGACAGGGCTCCGGCAATCACGGCTTGGATGAGGACGGCATCGGGACGGATCGAGCGGGACATGTCTTCACCTCCTTCGCGTAGTTGGGCAGGTTGTGGCGTTCAGCGGCGGTTGAAGCCGGGGCAGCCGTTGATCATGTGGTCAACGCATGCAGCGCAGTCCCCCCGCAGGCCCCGGTGAATTTGGGGGTCGTAGGCGTGGCGCCAGCACTGCGGACACTCGCGCTTCGGTACGGACCTCGGTGTCTGAGCGGTCTTGGGTGAGGTTCCAAACAGGTCCATCACGTGCTCCTTTGGTGAGTTGGGGCCGGTACCGGGCGGGGTGTGGAGTCCGGCCGCCCGGTACCGGCGGTGTTCAGTTGGTGGGGGCTTCTCCGGAGCCGAAGCAGGCCAGGCACATCCCGGTCTGTTCGCCGACGACGCGGTGCTTACGGCCGACACGGACGGGGCGGGAGACCTCTCCCGTGCCCTTGCACGGCTTGCACTTCGCGGCCGTGAGCTTGCGGGCCGGGGTCTTCTTCGCGGCCATGGCGCTCACTCCCCGGACGGGTCGAAGAACGTCGGAGCGGAGTCGATCGGCAGCGAGGAGGCCAGAGCGCCGCCAACGACATCGGCGAAGTCCTGGTCGGCGCCCGGCTGTTCGGCGTAGATGCACAGGAAGCCGAGGAGCAGCACCGTGCGGTTCAAGTCGTCGCAGTTCGCGCACATGACGGGTGGTCCTTCCTGGATCAGGCATGGAGGGGGTAGGGAGTTGGCGCGAGAGTGGTCACGCCGACCGTTGAGGGGGTGTGGCTACAGGGCCTTCGCGGGAGCCGGGACCTCCGTGCGGGCCGGGCGGAAGGGGCGCAGGGCCGGGATCATGGGGACCAGGTGGGCGTACTGGCGGCACACCGTGGCCACCTCCCCCAGGCTGGTCTTGGGGGTGCGGATCCGGGTCCAGCCGCCCGAGGTGTCCCCGGCAATCGCGGTGCCGCGGCGCTCCGGGGCGATGGCGGTAGCGGCCGGTACGGCGAGATCACTGATGTCGCCCAATCCCATTTCCGCGGTCTGCTTGTCGTTGCAGCGGTGCACCACACGGCCGGTCAACTGGGCACGCAGGGCGGTAGCACCCTTGCCGAGATCGGTACCGAAGCGCTGCGCGTTCACTTCCAGATAGATACCGACCGCACGGGACAGCTGGGCCAGGCGCACGAGCTGGGTGACGACGTGATCGCGGCGCTTGCGGTCCTCGGTGGAAACCACGAAGAACAGTTCGGCGATCTGATCGATCAGCACCACGATCGGCACCGGACGCAGGTGCCTGGGCAGGCCCCAGATGTCAGAGGTGATGTCTTGAAGAGCAGTGCCCGGGGCGATGCCCTGATGCAGGCACAGCAGGTCGAAGCGGTCTTCCATCTCCGTCACCAGGGCGTCAAGCAGCCCTTGTGCCCTGATCCGGGTCGGTGGCCAGGGCGGAGAGACGTTCCGCGAACGGGGCCTGCTCCACACCGCGCTTGCAGTCGATGCCGACCAGCGCCACATCCAGCGGGGCGAGGGCTTTGATCAGACACCGCTGGTACATCGACTTACCGGAGTCGCTCGCGCCCAGCGTCAACGCGTGGGGGATCTTGCGGTAGTCGCGGACGAAGGGGCGTCCGTCCTCGCGCAGGGCCACTACCGCGGACAGTGGGCCAGGGGCCAGCCGGCGCGGCATCCGTACGCGGTCGAGGATGTCGAAGCCGGTCATGCGCAGCTCGACCACGCCGGGTTTGAGTTCGGCGACGTGCATCGAGTACACGCGCCAGGCATGCCGCAGCCGGTCAGCCGACTTGACCACATCGTCTGGGGCCAGACCTGCCGCCAGGTGAAGCCGCAGCCGCAATCCCGTGGTGGTCGGGCGGATCCCGCGCACCTTCGGGACGCCGGGCCGTGCATCCTGCTGGCTGGTCGCGTTCTTGGCGAGCACCCTCCACCAGGGAGGGGAGACCGTCAGCTCACAGGCTTCCATGGTCTGCCGGTAGGCCGAGAGGATCCGGTACAGAGCAGCCGGGAGGCCGAACAGCGACCAGTACACGGCCGGAGCCTTGGCCCGCGCTATCAGGGCGACCAGCACCAACAGGGCGGCAAGCACTAAGAGTTCGGTCATGGCGATCAACCCTTGCCGTTGGCCATGGCCGGAACCTGAGCGGCCATCACGGCGGTTGCGCGGTAGCTGATGCCGTGCCCGAAGTCGTTTTCCCACGGGCGGCCGAACGGCTCGACCAAGGTCACCTGCATCCCCGGCACCAGACCCTCGGCGATCCCGGACTCCGGGATGGTGAAGGTGTCTACGTCCGGCTTGCCGTCGATGTTGATCAGAGCGACGTTGACGCTCATCAGCAGTTCGCCCGTGTTCGTGTCGTACGCCTTCTCGTCCGTCTTCTTGTTCTTGATCTTCGGCTCCGGGGCCTGCATCAACATCACAGACGTCCAACGCTCCGGGTTCAGAGGCATGATCCGCACGACGGTTACTCCTTGATCGAAGGGAGGGAGCGGCACAGTCACCCGAGGCGACAAACAGCCCCCTACTTTTTAGCCCTCCAGGAGAGGACTAATTCTTCCTCTCATCATGGGGACCAATGTGTCCGCTCGTCAAGGACTAAGGCGTCCCCTAATATGGGAAGCATGGAGTTGCATGAAGTGATCAAAAAACGGCGTGGCGAGTTGGGCATGTCTCAGGCCGATCTGGCCGCAGCCGCAGGCGTCGATCGCCGCCAGGTCAGGCGGTACGAAGCCGGCGAGCAACAGCCCGTACTGTCCGTTGCCGTAGCCATCGCGCACGCGTTGGGGATCACCGTCAACGAGTTGGCTGGCCAACCCGCACACCGAATCGACCTGTCGGGCACTTGGTGGATGACGTGGCAGACCTCAAGGGGCGGGGAAGAGGCCATCGCAGCGCAGCAGGTCAGCTTCGCGCAGCAAGAGGAGTTGATTCACCTCGACACCATGGCTCGCGGCCTCAGTGTCGAAGCAGGTGGCTACCACTGGCGTGGGGAGCTCCGCCTATGGGACCAAGAAGTCCTCATGGGTTGGTACGTAGCCAACGATGGTCCGGTGCGTTCGAAGGGGACTCTCTACTTCGTACTGCACCCCCACGGGATCAGCATGTCCGGCCGCTGGGTGGGTCTCGGTTTTGACGGCAAGGTCATGACCGGGTGGGGAACAGCCGCCCGAACCAAGGATGAGGCCGTGGAGCTGAACACCCGGCTCCGAGAGGATCGAGGGACATCCCTGTGACGGAGGTCTGCGCAGTCCTGATCACCGCGCCGGATGCGAAGTGGCTCAAGTCCCTGGTGCGCAACATGGTGACCGATCGGCTGTGCGCTGTTGGGCACGTCAGTCCGGTCAGCACCACGTACAGGTGGGAGGGCGAGGTTCACGAAGCCGACGAGGCGCTTGCCACCCTGCGCACTGTGCCGGATCGCGTTCCCGAGATCATCGCTCGAACGCAACGAGAGCATCCGTACAAAGTGCCCAGCATCATCACCATGCCGATCACCGATGCCACGCCTGCCTATCGAACTTGGATCATCGAGCAGTCGAGCCCGCTCTAGGAACCGCAGCGCGGACAAAGTTTCCCTACATCATCAAGAGGCTCGCTCCGCTCGCAGACCATGTACCGCCAGGGTCGCCAACACCGCCCACGCCTGAGGGCCAACGCCCGCGGTGACGCGTATACGCCGGCATCGCGCCGCCGCCGCGATCCGGCCTCTGAAGAGGGAAAAGACCAAGAGCAACAACATGCCCTAGTCGCATACGTACAGGCAGACCCCTAGAACCCCAAAAACCAGAGGCCTAACAGAGTTAGGTCGATCCGCAAGGAATCGTGAGCCGCACAGAGTGCGTCGGCGCCGGATGGGCGCCGACGCGCGAGCCCTCGCCATGTCTCCGCCAGCGGGGCGCACGCGTCGTCGCCCATCCGCACCCACAAGGGGAGAAGAGCAAGCATGGGGCAAGGGGGAGGAGCCGTACAGGCAAAAGACGCTTTGTGCTTACAAACCGAGGCCGGATCGCGGCGGCGGCGCGATGCCGTCGAACCCGCTCCCATGGACGAGGCCCATCGGCCGGGGCGGTCGGCTCCACGGCTTTACGCAGCCACTTTGGGGCGAGCCTCTAAGATCATGGCCCCAACGTCGTGCTTTAACGGGCAGGTCCACAGACTGCCCGACTCGCGATGAGCTTACGGGGCCATGATCACTCGCCCCAAAGCAGCTCCAGCCCAAAGCCGCTCCGCCGACCTACGCGCCGACCTGCAGGGTGAGCAGACGGGAATGCTCACTTTACATCCACACGTTCCATAATCAGCTTAATATCCCGCATATCCTTTTCCCGATTGGAGCGCGTTTTCCACTCCAGGACCCGAGAGAGTGGACAAAAAGGGATACCTTCTACCAGCTCCGCCGAATTGATCAATTCGTCAGCATCTGGCGCCCCCGGCAGCCACCGGTCGAAGATCTCGATGTCGCCATCGAAGAGCACCACCATCAGACCATGACCTGACGGAGGTACCGTGGCGTCGGCCATGCTCAAAGCGATCTTCCAGGCGTCCGCACGTGCCACGATGTCGAGATCATTCACGTCCTGCCTGAGACCATGCGCAAGCAATGGGCCGCTTCCGGCCACCACATAGTCATCTGTGGGCAAGTGCAGGGTTAGCAACTCACGGACGAAGGGGTGCTGCCGCAGTCCCAAAGATCCTCCTAGAGGATAGGCAGCCCCACTGCCGCGCGTGCAGCCACACTCATGACCAATGCTGCGATGACACTTGCCAGCGTACCGGTAAGGAAGTACTTCGATGCTTGGTTGACGTGATCGACTGGAGCACGTGCCAACGCTTTGGCCGCCAACACCAAGGCGGCGGCCTCGGGTTGACCAGCGGCGAGGAAAGCGAACAGCAGCCCACGCTCGATGAGGCCGATACCCCGACCGCCGCTACGAATCAACGCAAGGGCGGTATCCCTATTTGACCCGTTAGGTAGCCTATAGACCTCTTCTACCACGGGGTCGGTTGCCGCCTTGACAAAGGCTCCCCCACCGAAGACTGCAATGAGTAGAGCGGAGAGCATCACGGCCAGCGTGTCATTTTGTAGCAGGTGATCGACGAACATCGAGGCTGTAGCCCACGCTGTCCATATGCCGGCTAGCACGGCAAGCATCACCGTCACGACGCCTAGCTGTTTGCTGGTGCTCACTCCCGTGGGCAGTGGACTCGTGATCGAGAACCCGAGAGACGGGGTGGATGGAGACCGGTAGAGCAGGATGCAGCCCAGCGCTAGCAGTGCTGCAGTTGCTAACGCGCTCCAAGACCTGGGCTCATCGATGTATGGAGCTATGGCGTAGGTGCCGTACACGAGTGTGAGCAAAACCGATAGCCCAGGACGAGCCGTGAACCATTTTCGCTCCCAGGACACGACCAACGGTGCTGTCAGGCCGAAGAAGACCCGCGCTGCTTCCAAGGTTCCCCCAACTCGCCTGGACACAGGGCGCTTTCATTCGCTGCGCGATCCTACGCCAGGCACGGGCGGGCGGACTGGTCGCGAGGCAAACCTGACCCTGCCACCGCCCCAGGTTCGTCGGAGACTCAAGATTGTGATTGTGACCTGGGGACCGGCATGTGAGCGCCCTCCGAGTGACTATCCGCGTGACAACGCCGACGCACAGCCGCGAACAACCGTGGACGTCAGCGGACCATCATCGCAGGTGAGAGACACTCCAACCGCAGGCCAACTCCCACCCCCAGTTGCCAATCCGATAGGCGGTGCAGGGAACTCCGCTGAGCGGATATGCCCCCGTTCACGTCAGAGTGCGCAACGCCTCGTCGAGGGCGCGCCGCACGCGCAGCGCGTCCGGCGCGACGACGGTGACGAGGACGCCGGGACCGGCGAGCGGCATCCGGACCGCCCCGTCGCCGAGCAGCGCGGGCGCGGGCTTCTCCTGCTCGAACTCCGGGTGTACGACGACCAGTTGCCCGATGGCGCGATGCCCGGCGAGGGCGGCGGGCCCGTCCCATCCCCCGGGTGCGCCGGGCCCGCAGGACAGCTCCTGGTCGAGCAGCGGCCGTCCGGCGCGGCGCACGGTGAGCCGGCTGGTGAGCCGCCCAGGCCCTTCCCCGGTCCGGCCGAGCACCTGCTCCTCCCGCAGCACCAGGCTCGCGCCCGCGGCGAGCTCGGCCCGCGTGGTGACGCGCAGCTCGCTGTCGCGTACGGAGATCAACTGCTCGGGCAGCCAGCGCAGCTCGGCATCGTCACCGACCGTGATCCGTACGTCGTAGCGCGCGGGCTCCTTCGACTGGCCCGGCAGCGCGAGCGTGGCCGCGGCGGACCCGACGCGCAGGCGGGCCCCCGCGTGGGCGGCGGCCTCCACGGTCAGCCGGTCGCCCCCGAGCGGCGCGCTCATCGCCCCGACGAGCGTGACGTGGGCGCCCTTTCCCGCCGAGCGGGTGCGGCGCACGGCGAGCGGGCCTTCCCCGTCGAGCACGGGCAGGTCGGTGCCGCCCCGGCCGTTGCCCCGCGCGCCGATACGGGCGGTGGCGCGGACCCCGGAGGCCGCGATCGCGACGGTCATGCGGACGCGGTCCAGGCGGCGTACTGCTCACGCACCCAGGCGGCCACCGGCCCGACACCCTCTTCGGACCTCAACGACTGGAATACGACGGGCAGTTCGGCGCGCTGCGCCTTGGCGTCCGCCGCCATCCGGCCGAGGTCGGAGCCGACGTACGGCGCGAGGTCCGTCTTGTTCACGACGAGCAGATCGGCGGTGGTGACACCGGGTCCGCCCTTGCGCGGAATGTCGTCGCCGCCGGCGACGTCGATCACGAAGATCTGCCCGTCGATGAGCCCCTTGGAGAAGGTGGCGGTGAGGTTGTCTCCGCCGGACTCGACCAGGATCAGGTCCAGCGGCCCGACTTCGTCCTCCAGGTCCTCGACGGCCTCCAGGTTGGCGGAGATGTCGTCGCGGATCGCAGTGTGCGGGCAGGCCCCGGTCTCCACGGCGGTGATCCGCTCGGGCGGCAGCACGGCTTCGCGCAGCAGGAACTCGGCGTCCTCGCGGGTGTAGATGTCGTTCGTGACGACGGCGAGCGCCAGTTCGTCCCGCAACGCCTTGCAGAGCGCGGCGACGGTGGCGGTCTTGCCGGACCCCACGGGCCCGCCGAGCCCGATGCGCAGGGCACGGCGGCGTCCGTCGGGACGATGTGCGTCGGCGCTCACGGCGGCGGCTTCGTCGTGGGAGTGATCGAGATGCATGGTGCGACTCCTCTGGTTCAGCAGTTCATTTCGCCCTGTGCGGCGGCCACTTCAAGCCCTCGGGGGGGGCGATCTCTACGACGCGAACAACCGCACAGGCCACGCCGCGTGGGCCTCCGCCCCGACCTCCAGGAGCGGTGCGGATGCCGCGGGCAGCGCGTCGACACCCTCGTCGAGAGCGCATCGCGCGGCCTCCGCCGCCTCCCGCGCGACGAGGTCGAGCTCGGGGGCGAGCCGGGCCAGCACCCCCGTGGCGTCAAAGGGATCAAGGCTCAGCAACCGCACCGTCGCGGTCGCGGGCCCGCTGACGCACTCGTACGCGGAGCAGTACGCGGCATCCTCGGGCCCAAGCCCCGCAGCCCGGGCGGCAAGCCCGAGCACGACCGGCTGATGCGCGCCCTTGGGACGGGCGGCGGCCAGTTGGTCCAGCGAGGGATCGGGCCACGCCGCCCGCGCGGCCCGCATCATCTGCCGCCCGAGCCGCCGCCCGGCCACCCGCAGCGCGGGCGACGGCGTACGGGCGTCGGCGGCCTCGTCAAGATCCAGCGGATCGATCCCCAGCGCGGCGGCCGCGGCCAGCGCGGCGGACACGAGCCCCGTCGTGTGCAGCCGCCCCCGGCAGAAGGACTCCAGGCTCGCGGCTCCGCTGACCCGCCCCGCCTTGACGGCCTCTTCGGCCCCGCCGGAGTGCGCGTGCCCTCCGGCGGGAAAGCGGCCGTCGGCCAGAACGAGCAGTGCGGCCCTAGACATCACGCACATCCGCCATCAGAACAGGAAATACCGCTGCGCGAGCGGCAGTTCGGCGGCGGGTGACGGTTCGACCAGCTCCCCGTCGATGGTGACGGCGAAGCTGTCGGGAGCGACCTCCACCCGCGGCAGGGCGTCGTTCTCGCGCATGTCGGCCTTGGTACGCCCCCGCGTAGAGCGGATCGCGGTGAACTCCTTGGCCAGGCCGAGCCGTTCGGGCAGCCCGTCGTCGAGCGCGGACTGGGTTACGAAGTTGACCGAGTTAAGCCCCGGTGCCGCGCCCCGCGCGCCGAACATGGGCCGCGGAAGGACCGGCTGCGGCGTGGGGATGGAGGCGTTGGCGTCGCCCATCTGCGCGTACGCGATCTGCCCGCCCTTGATGACGACCTGCGGCTTGACGCCGAAGAACGCCGGGTCCCACAGCACGAGGTCGGCGAGCTTGCCGGTCTCGACCGAGCCGATCTCGTGGTCGATGCCCTGCGCGACGGCCGGGTTGATCGTGTACTTGGCGACATAGCGACGCGCACGCCGGTTGTCCGCGCGCGTGTCTCCCGGCAGGGAGCCACGCCGACGCTTCATCACGTGCGCGGTCTGCCAGGTTCGCATGACGACCTCGCCGATGCGCCCCATGGCCTGTGAGTCCGACGACATGATCGAGATGGCGCCGAGGTCGTGCAGGATGTCCTCGGCCCCGATGGTGGTGGGCCGGATGCGTGACTCGGCGAAGGCGAGGTCCTCGGGGACCGCCGGGTTGAGGTGGTGGCAGACCATCAGCATGTCGAGGTGTTCCTCGACGGTGTTGACGGTGTGCGGCCGGGTCGGGTTGGTGGAGCTCGGCAGCATGTTCGGCAGCGACACCGCCGTGATCATGTCCGGGGCGTGCCCGCCGCCCGCGCCCTCGACGTGGAAGGCGTGCAGGGTGCGTCCCGCGACGGCGCCGAACGTGGCGTCGACGAAGCCCGCCTCGTTCAGGGTGTCGGTGTGGACGGCGAGTTGGGCGCCGGTGTCCTCGCAGACGTTCAGACAGGCGTCGATGGTGGCGGGCGTGGCGCCCCAGTCCTCATGGATCTTGAAGCTCACCGCGCCGGCCCGCAGTTGGGCGTGCATGGACTCGCTGGAGACCGTGTTGCCCTTGCCGAGGAAGCCGATGTTGACGGGGCTTGACTCCATCGCCGCGAACATCCGGGCCAGGTGCCAGGAGCCGGGCGTGATGGTGGTCGCCTTGCTGCCCTCGGCGGGCCCCGTGCCACCCCCGATGAGGGTGGTGACGCCGGAGGCGAGCGCCTCGTCGACGATGGTCGGCGAGATGAAGTGGATGTGGGTGTCGATGCCGCCGGCGGTGAGGATCTTGCCGTTGCCCGCGAGGACTTCGGTCTCCGGGCCGATGACGAGATCGGGGTGTACGCCGTCCATGGTGTCCGGGTTGCCGGACTTGCCGATGCCGGTGATGCGTCCGTCACGCATGCCGATGTCGGCCTTGACGATGCCCCAGTGGTCGATGATCACGGCGCCGGTGATGACGGTGTCGGGTGTGCCTTCGGCGCGGGTCGTGCGGGACTGCCCCATCGACTCGCGGATGACCTTGCCGCCGCCGAACACCGACTCGTCACCGGAGCGTCCGGGTCCGCCGGAGCGGTCCTCCTCGATCTCGACGAGGAGGTCGGTGTCGGCGAGCCGGATCCGGTCGCCCGTGGTGGGGCCGAACAGATCGGCGTACGCGGCACGGGACAGCTCAGGCATCGAGGGCACCTCCGGTCTCGCCGCGCAGGCCGGGCACGATGCGCTTGCCGGCCAGCGGGACGAGTTCGACGTCGACGGGGATTCCGGGCTCGAAGCGCACGGCGGTGCCGGCGGCGATGTTGAGCCGCTTGCCGTGCGCGGCCGCACGGTCGAAGTCGAGACCGGGGTTGGCCTCGGCGAAGTGGTAGTGGGAGCCGACCTGTATGGGGCGGTCGGCGGCGTTGAGGACGGTGAGGGCGGTGGTCGCGCGGCCCTCGTTGTAGGCGACGGGCTCGTCCGCGAAGAGGATCTCGCCGGGTATCGGCGGGTGCACCGAAGTCATGGCTCAGGAACCCCCGTCAGACGATCGGGTCGTGGACGGTGACGAGCTTGGTGCCGTCCGGGAAGGTGGCCTCCACCTGGACGTCGTGGATCATCTCCGGGATGCCGCTCATGACGTCGTCACGGGTGAGCACCTTGCGCCCCGACGACATCAGTTCGGCGACGGTCCGGCCGTCGCGGGCGCCCTCGAGAATGTGCGAAGTGATCAGGGCGATCGCCTCGGGGTGGTTGAGCAGCAGCCCCCGCGCCCTTCGCTTCTCGGCCACGTCAGCGGCCACATGAATGAGCAGTCTCTCCTGCTCGTGCGGGGTCAGTTGCACGCGTCCCACCTCACAGTCCTCGCTCCGGACCGTGCGGGGTCCGGCTGCCGCGGCCACCGCGACGGATATAGATGTAACACACAGGCATTGCGCTGGATCTTGCGCACCCCGGTTACGAAATCCCCTGGTGGCGTGGCGTCGCAGGCTAGTTGGACGGAGTTTCAGCGAGGTTAACCAGTACTTGACCGTTCGATGACCGTCAGCTGGGTTCGCCCATACTCGGCGGGCCGCGCGGGCCGCCACGCGACGTAGGCGACTACCCCTTCTTGACGCGCGACGGGACCGGCCGCAGAGTGAGGTCACCCCGTAAAACGTACGATCCTTCTCTTTGAATCTCGCACCGGATCCACCAGCACGAAGACGGCTGTGCCGACCCGCTGACCAGGCGGTGCGGCTACGTGGCGTTGGGACCCCGGTGTTCGGCGGCGATTCCGAAACGCTGCTGCCGGCCCGCGCCCGACGACGACGTGGAGCGCACCGACGAGACGGAGCTGACCACCTGCTCATCGGCGGCGTCCGGAAGCTCCTGCAGCCGCTCCAGGTCGGCGGCGGAGACCAGGGCCACGAGCGGCTTGCCGTGCCGGGTGACGACCACGCGCTCACCGCCGTACACAACGCGGTTGATCAGATCGGCGAGCTCTGCTCGGGCTTGCGTCACCGGAATCTCGTAGGCCATGTCCCCCAGCTTAACCGCCACCCGCCCCCGCAGCGTCACGCTGCGTAACCTCCTTCGCGTACGGACCCGGCTCCTTCCCGCGCGCGAGCGGCCCCCAGCCTGTCGGCCGAACCTGCCGCCGAGGGCATGGGACAGTGGCGCCGTCGTGGCTGCCGAAGAGAGTGTGGTGCGTGATGCAACTGGTCGTGCAGGAGTTCCTGTCGCTCGACGGTGTCTCCCAGGGTCCGGGGGCCCCGGACGAGGACACCAGTGACGGCTTCACGCGGGGTGGCTGGTTCGTGCCGCACCTGGACGAGGAGTTCGAGCGCCTTGCCGGCACCTGGCTCGGCGAGGCGGACGCGCTGCTTTTCGGCCGCCGCACCTACCAGAACTTCGCGCGGGACTGGCCGCAGATGACCGACCACCCCTTCGCCGGGATCATGAACGGCCTGCCGAAGTACGTGGCCTCCCACAGCCTGACCGAGGCCGACTGGAACCCGACCACCGTCCTGTCCGGCGACGTCCCCGCCCAGGTCGCCGAGGTGAAGCGGCAGCCCGGCCGGGAGCTGCAGATCCACGGCAGCGCCCGGCTCGCCCAGTCGCTGCTGGCCGCCGGGCTCGTCGACACGCTGCGGCTCGCGATCGCCCCGGTCGTGGTGGGCAGCGGCCGGCGGCTGTTCCCGGACGGCGGCGCGCCGGCCGGTCTGCGGCTCGTCAGCCAGCAGACGACACCGGGCGGCCTGTCGGTGCATGTCTTCGCATCGACCGGACTTCCGGAGTACGGGACCTACGGATCCGAGGCGTAGGTCCGCACACCGCGTCCACCGGGGTCAGGTGCGCGGTTCCTGCGTGAGCCGGGCGACCTGCTTGTCGATCACCACGTCGAGCGGGAACCCGGGATTGCGCTGCGCGTTGCGGTCGCTCATGTTCACGGTGAGGGCGCCCACCCGCACGAAGGTCTGACGGTCGGTCAGCACGGTGTCACCCGGGCCGTCCATGCTCAGGTCGAAGGCGACCGCCTCGTCGCCCAATTCGGGCGCCTTCGCCATGGTGATCCGGGAGTTGAGCTTCTGGTCCGGGGTCGTCCCCACCAACGTCTTGCAGGTCTTGAGCCCCTTCTTGAGCCCTTGGAACTGCTCTGCCGCCCCCTGCCCGGCATACGAGGCCAGCCAGGTCCGGCCGCCCCACTGGTTGTCCTTCCACCAGAAGTCCTGGATCACGGACGTGGACGCGTCGTGCGAGACGAGGGCGTCGAACACGTCCTGGCATCCAGGGCCCGGCACCAGAACCCGCGGATCGTACTTGGCAACGGGACCCTGTACGGGCGCGCTGTCCACCTGCGGCACTTCGCCCTCACGCAGCAGGAGGGACTTCAGCTTCTTGGCCGTCAGCGGCCGGGACGGAGACGGCGACAGCGACGGGGACGCGGACGCGGACGCCGAGTCCTTCGCTTTCGGCTCGTCGGGCGACTCCTTCGGGGCGTCGGTCGAATCCTTCGGCAAGCACCCGGTGGCCACGACGACCATCCCCACGGCCATCGCCGTACCTGCCGCTCTGCGGCACCTCGTCCACATCACCGCTGCCCCCCGTGATCCTCTTCGCCTGCGACGGGCAGACACTACGGCCCCGCGGCAGGTTCGGCCAACGCGCCAACGGGGCTGTCACGCCTGCGGGTCGGCCTCCCGGGCCACCCGTTCCAGGCGTTCGCGATGGTTCTCCCACCACGCCTTGTCGTTGGACGGCATGCTGTCGTTGCCCTCGTTCATGCCCACGGCGCCGTCGATGAGTTCCCGGACGATGTCGGCGTGGCCCGCGTGCCGGTGCGTGTCGGCGATCACGCGCACCACGGCGTGATGGAGCGTCACCTCGTCCCTGCCGCTCGGCCACCACGGCACCTTGCCGATCGTGTCCAGGTCCAGCGCGTCGAGCGTCGCGTCCGCGTGTGCCCATGCCCGGCGGTAGAGCTCCACGATGAACTCACGTGACTCGTCGGCGGCGGCCCACATGTCCGCGTTGCCCTCGGCGCCGTCGTCGAGCCAGGGCAGCGGCTCGCCGGACGGGCGCCCGAACGTGTCGCCGAGATAGCCGAGTTCCACGCCCGCCGTGTGCTTCACCAGGCCCAGCAGGTTGGTGCCGGTCGGCGTCAGCGGGCGGCGGACGTCGTACCCGGAGAGGCCTTCGAGCTTCCACAGCAGGGCGTCGCGGGCGGACTGCAGGTAGCGGCAAAGGTCGGCCTTGGGGTCCGTTGAGGTCATGCGCGCCAGTCTGCCGCTCTCGTGATCTCTGTCCACCGGTTTCACCCGCCGTCACCGACCATCGTTACGTACGTCCTGTACATTTTCTACAGGAGCCACGGGCCGGCGCATCCGGTCCCGGGAAGAGGAGTGACGTGCCATGAACCGACCGTCCGCCCGCTATGTCCTGCCCGAGTTCACCGAGCGCACCAGCTCGGGAAAGCGGACTCTCGATCCGTACTCGAAGCTGCTCGAGGAGCGCATCGTCTTCCTGGGCACCCCGATCGACGACACCTCGGCCAACGACGTGATGGCGCAGTTCATGCACCTCGAATACCTGGCGCCGGACCGCGACATCTCGCTCTACATCAACTCCCCCGGCGGCTCGTTCAGTGCGATGACGGCGATCTACGACACCATCCGGTTCGTCACCTGCGACGTGGAGACGACCTGCCTGGGTCAGGCCGCGTCGGCGGCCGCGGTCCTCCTTGCCGCCGGCACCCACGGAAAGCGCCACGCGCTGCCCGGCGCCCGGGTGTTGATCCATCAGCCCTCGATCAGCGAGCCGATCCAGGGCCAGACATCTGACCTCGCGATTCAGGCGGCCGAGCTGCAGCGCACCCGTGCGCTCCTGGAGGAACTCCTCGTACGGCACACGGGGCAGAGCCCGGAGCGCATCGCGGCGGACATCGAGCGGGACAAGATCCTCAGCGCGCCCGAAGCGCTCGCGTACGGCCTGGTGGACCGGATCATCCCCAGCCGCAAGGATTCGCTCCGCGGCAGCAAGGACTCGCTCCGCACCCCGGACGCGAGGTGAGCCGGTGATGCTGCCGCCCGAACTGCCTCCGCTGCCCGCACTGACCCGCGCCGAGGGCGAGTTGATCGACCGGTACCTCGAAGTGGTCGATCTGCTGGGCCGGATCAACCCCGCCCGCGCGTCCGACACGTACGGCGGACTGCGCGCCGCCCAGGCCCTGGTCGGCAGCGCCACCGCGCTGCGGGACGCGCTGACGTTGATGCACCAGCGGGGCGAGACCGCCGTGCACGCACCGACGTTGGCGCGGGCGCTGCGCGTGCTCGACGGGGAGCGGCGGTCCTGCCGGGTCACCGTCCCGCCCCCTTCGGCGCCCTGATTCCCCATCAAGTCGGCTGCCCGGCAGGGCTGTAGCCGTCCGGGGCCGGTCTCAAACGGACCAGACGGGCTACCCCGTTCGGCGTAGCAGGTCGTCGTCAACGGGGTCGGTCACAGGTGCGTCAGCGGTGTACGCGACGGCCGGAATGACTCCTTCCGGTGCTGGTAGAGCGATCGTCGAGCCCTGCGAAGGGTGCCCTTATCCGGCGTTGTCCACCTGAACGGTTCAGCCGTGAGGAGCCTCACAAAACGCCGTTTCGGCTCGGTTTTCTCGCCGTTGACGGGTCAAGATCCCTTCCGACGACAAGCCCCCGCCACAGCGGCGGGGCGGTCCGGGCGGACGCCGAGTCCTGCCGCCGCCCGGATGCCCGGTCGACATCGGTGCACCGGCAGGAGTGGAGGACCCAGGCACGACGGGTCGGTCCGGAAGGTCCGGACAACGGCCCTTGGGGTGAAGCCGCACACCGCGGCCGGGCAACTTTGTCAGCCCGAATCCGACAGGTCATCCTTCACAGGCGGCTGACGAAGGGTTGCGCATGACCGCGCTGAATCATGTTCCGTCGCTGCTCACCAGGGCCGGTTGCGCATCGGCTCTCACGCTCGCCGTCGTCGGCGGCACCCTCGTGGCTCCAGGGCTCACGACGGAGGCCCAGGCCGCGACACACGGAACGAAGGCCCTGAAGATCGCTGCGTCCAAGAAGGGCTCGCCCTACCGCTACGGCGCCGCGGGGCCCAACCGGTTCGACTGCTCGGGCCTGACGCTCTACTCGTTCAAGCGCGCCGGCAAGAAGCTCCCGCGCACCGCCGCACAGCAGTACAACAAGACCCGGCACGTCTCCGCGTCCAACCGCTCACGCGGCGACCTGGTCTTCTTCCACTCCGGCCGGAACGTCTACCACGTCGGCATCTACGCGGGTAAGGGCCGGATCTGGCACGCCCCGAAGTCGAACACCGTGGTGCGGCTCGAGAAGATCTGGAGCAAGAGCGTCTCGTACGGCAGGGTGCGCTGACCTGCCGCCGGGCGGCGGCGGCCGGCCCTTCGGCCGGCGTCGTCGCCCGGCGCGTCCGCCGCGCTTGGCGCGCGCCGACCCGGATACTCGTGCGGCATGGCCGACGACAATGGCTCCCACGCCGCTCACGACACCCGCAACGAGACGCCGTTCGAGCGCGCGGACCGCAACTTCTCGGAGATCCTCCAGGAGTTGAGGGTCACGCAGACCGGCGTGCAGATCCTCTTCGCCTTCCTGCTGACCCTCGCCTTCACGCCCCGCTTCCGGACCCTGGACGACGTGCAGCGCGCCACCTACGTCACCACGCTGCTGCTCGCCGTCCTTGCGGCGGCCCTGTTCACGGCGCCGGCCGCGGTGCATCGGGCGCTGTTCCAGCAGCGTGCCAAACCGCTGATCGTGCGGGTCTCTTCGCAGCTCGCCAGGGCCGGCATGGCCGTCCTGATGTTCGCCCTCGCCGGATCGGTGCTCCTGGTCGTGGACGTGGCGGTGGGCCGCACCGGCGGGATCATCGCGAGCGCGGGCACGCTGCTCGTGTGCGGGGGCCTGTGGGGCGTGCTCCCCCGCGTACTCCCCCGCCTGGCCCGCCGCACGGCCGCGCGGCAGGACGTCACGCCAGAGCCGCCTCGATGAGCAGCACCAGGCCGAGGACGCTCAGCGCGCCGCCGGTGACACCCTCGATCGCCCGGGCGGTACGCGGCCGGCGCAGCCAGCGGCCGAGCCGGTCCACCA
Organism: Streptomyces sp. NBC_01381; assembly: GCF_026340305.1. Taxonomy (NCBI): domain Bacteria; kingdom Bacillati; phylum Actinomycetota; class Actinomycetes; order Kitasatosporales; family Streptomycetaceae; genus Streptomyces; species Streptomyces sp. NBC_01381. The sequence goes on from NZ_JAPEPI010000003.1 coordinate 514,353, forward strand.
GAAGCGCGACGACCGGGAACCACACCAGGGCGAGCGCCACGATGATGGACGCCAGCAGCAGCGTCCTGGGCATCGCGGGGCTCCCCGCGGGCACGAACTGGGGCAGCACGCTGAGGAACGTGATGGGTGCCTTGGGGTTGAGGGCATTGGTGAGGAACCCCTGCCGCAGGCTGCCGCCCACCGCCTTCTCCTCCTCCCCCGGCGCACCGGCACCCCGCACCGGCCGCGCCACCGACCGCAGGGCGCGGTAGCCCAGGTAGAGCACATAGCCGCCGCCGACGATCTGCAGCGCCCGGAAGAGGGTCGGCACCGCCGCGAGCACCGCCGCGACCCCGGCCACCGCGAGCGCCGTGTGCACCAGGAGCCCGCCCGCGACACCGATCGCGCAGGTGACCCCGGCGCGGCGGGAGGCGATGGCGTTGCGCACCACCACGGCGAAGTCGGCGCCCGGCATGGCGACCATGCCCGCGGCGACTCCGGTGAAGGCGACCAGTTGTGCGTCCATGGCCCCAGCCTGCCGTTCTTCTGCCTTCAGCAGGTATGTGGAATATCCTGTGTCTGCCTTAAGCAGGCGTTTACCCCCACGCCGACGGCCCGCCGCGGCGGGAGACACGGGAGACACCATGTACGACCCGACGCGGCTCGCCGCACTGGTGGCGGTCTCCGAGGCCGGGTCGATCACCCGCGCCGCCGAGCGCCTCGGCTACACCGTGCCCGCCCTCTCCCAGCAGCTGGCCAAGCTGGAGCGGGAGGCGGGCACCCCGCTCCTCGTCCGGCATCACCGCGGGGCGCGGCTGACCGGTGCGGGCGAGCTGCTGCTGGCCCGGGCGCGCCGGGTCCTGGACGAGATGGAGCGGGCGCGGCACGAACTGGCCCAGCTGTCGGGCCTGTCCGGCGGCCGGCTGCGCGTGGGGACCTTCACCACGGCAGGCATCCATCTGGTGCCGCCCGCGCTGACCGCGTTCCGCCGTGCCCATCCGGACATCGAGCTGACGCTGCGGGGCTATGAGCCGCCGCTCGGTGTGGCTGCCGTCGCGGCGGGCGAGGTCGACCTGGCGCTCACGCACACCTATGAGCCGTCGGATCCGGTGCCGTTGCCCGCGTCCGTGAGCGCGGAGCCGGTCCTGGTCGAGGAGTTGGTCCTGGTGACCTCGCCCGGGCACGCGCTGGCGGGCCTCTCGTCGCGGCTGCCGCTCGCCGAGCTCGCCGGGCAGCCGCTGATCAGCATGGCGCCGACGCATCCGCCCCGGCACGGCGTGGAGTCGGCGCTCGCACGGGCCGGGGCGACCCCCTCGGTGCTTGTCGAGACTCCGGGCTACGCGCTGGTGTGCGCGCTGGTCAGCGCCGGTCTCGGCGTCGCCGTCGTACCGGAGATGGTGGCGCGGACGGCGGCCACCCCGGTGGGGGTCCGGCCGCTGGAGCCGGGAAGTCTCCGCCGTACGATCTCGGTCGTCCACCGCACCGACGGTTCGCACCCGGCGGCCGACACCTTCCGGGCCCTGCTCCGTGGGGCGTTCGGGCGCTCAGCGGGTTGAGGACGAGGGCGACGGCACCTCGCCCCGGACCGCCCCCGTCCACGGCAGCGCGATCCAGACGGTCTTGCCGCCTTCGGGGGTGGGGGTGACCGAGAGTCTGCCGCCGCATTCGACGGTCAGCCAGCGGATGATCACCATGCCGCGGCCGTTGTCCTGCTGGACGGCGGCGGGCAGCCGCTTGGGGTAGCGGGGGTGACTGTCGGTGACGCCGATGCGCAGCTGCTCCTCGCGGTCCAGCTCGATGCCCACGGTGAAGGTGGGCGACTGTCCGAGGGTGTGCTGCACGGCGTTGGTGGCCAGTTCGGAGACGATGAGCCGGACCGTGTCGGCCACTTCGGCGTCGCCGGGCAGGCCCCACTCCGTGAGGACGTTCGACACGTACTTCCGGGCCGCGGAGACCGAGGCAGGATCGCTCGGCAGAGTGACGGATGCTTCCTGAAGGTCTGCCATGGCGACGCTGTCCCTTTCCCACCGGGACTGGACTCCGACTCGTAGCGGAAGGCACGAGGACAGTCCCGGAATGGTGCTTCGCGCCAGACTGCCACTACTGGGCCCCTCACGTGTGGCGATCCACCGAGATGTGCATATATCTGTCGCTCAAAGCGGTGAACTCTGCTACGACAGACCGTATTTGGGCGCGAGACCGGCACTTCCTCTACTGTCGCCCGTGAGAGACCGGGGGAGGCCGGAAAATGAGGCTCCGTCGGAAAGGAGACGGACATGCAGCACGGTCCCGCGGTGCGCCGCCGCAAGCTCGGCGCCGAACTGCGTGCGCTGCGCACGCTCGCGGGGCTCACCAGCGGCCAGGCCGCGAGCCGGGTCGGCTGGCACCAGTCGAAGGTGAGCCGGATCGAGACCGGGCGTAGCGGTGTCAAGGCCGCGGACGTACATCTCCTCCTCGACGCGTACGAGGTGAAGGATGCCCAACTCCGCCAGTTGCTGGTGGCGTTGGCGGGCGCCGACGACCGCGGCGGGCGTCACCACTGGTGGCACGCCTACCGCGGGCTGCTGCCACCGGCGTACCGCGATTTCATCAGTCTGGAATCACAGGCCTGCCGCGTCCGCACCCTGGAGACCAATGTCGTGCCCGGTCTGCTCCAGACGCCCGACTACGCGCGAGCGGTGACCCGGGCCGCGCTGGACGGTCTGCCGGACGAGCAGGTGGACGCGCTGGTGGAGGTGCGTCTGGCCCGCCAGGACGTGCTGCGCGCGAGACGGCCGCTGCGACTGAGCGTGATCCTGGACGAATCGGTGCTGCACCGGCAGATCGGCGGGGCGCAGGTGCTCGCGGGGCAACTGAAGCGGATACAGGAGGCGGCACAGCTGCCCCATGTGCGGTTGCAGGTGCTGCCGTTCGCCGCGGGAGAGCACAGGGGACTCCTCGGTTCTTTCGTTATCTTCTCATTTCCGAACATTGCTGATCTGGATGTGGTTGTTCTCGACCATTTGACGAGTAGCCTCTACCTCGAACGGAAAGAAGACCTCCAGGCATACACGGATGCCTTCAACTCCCTTCTAGGACAAGCACTTTCACCCGAGGAATCAACGGATCACATCGCCGGGATAGGTGACGGCGCGTAAGGGGGCACCATGACTGCATTGCCTCGGTACGTATCCGACAGCACGTCTCTGCACGGCGCACGGTGGCAGCGCAGCACCCACAGCAACGGAATGAACAACTGCGTCGAGACAGCCCCGCTGACTTCAGGGCCGAAGTCGGGACTGCTCGCCGTGCGCGACTCCAAGCACACCGCAGGGCCCGCCCTGCTCTTCCCGCACGCCACCTGGGAGGCCTTCGTCCACGGCCTCCGGTGACGGGCGGACCCCCGGTGACTACCGGGGTGCGGTGCGGCTGATCACTCGTACGGCATCGGCAATCTGCGCGCCGGTGAGATCCGCACGGGCGGTCAGCCGCAACCGCGAGATGCCGTCGGGGACCGACGGCGGACGGAAACAGCCGACGGCCAGGCCCGCGCCGCGGCAGCCGGCGGCCCAGCACACGGCGGCCTCCGGCGACGGGGCGCGCACCGAGACGACGGCCGCGTCGGGGCGCACCGACTGCAGACCTTCCGCCGTGAGGCGTTCATGCAGCTCGGCCGCGACCGCGCGGGCCCGCGCCGCCCGCTCGGGCTCGGCGCGCAGCAGCCGCAGGGCGGCCAGCGCGGCACCGACGGCTGCCGGGGCGAGCCCCGTGTCGAAGATGAAGGTGCGGGCCGCGTTGATCAGGTGGTCGATGACCTTGGCGGGGCCGAGCACCGCGCCGCCCTGGCTGCCGAAGGACTTCGACAGGGTGACCGTGGCCACGGTGTGCGGGCTGCCCGCGAGCCCGGCCGCCTGCGGTGCGCCGCGGCCGCCGTCGCCGAGCACGCCGAGGCCATGGGCGTCATCCACGATCAGACCGGCGCCGAACTCACCGGCGGCTGCGGAGAGTTCGGCCAGCGGGGCCGCGTCGCCGTCCACCGAGAAGACCGTGTCCGACACGACGACCGCCGGGCCGCGATGGCCGTCGAGCGTCTTGCGCACCGCGGCGGGATCGGAGTGCGGAACCACCTGGGTCGTGCCGCGCGCGAGGCGGCAGCCGTCGATCAGCGAGGCGTGGTTGCCCCCGTCGGAGACGATCAGCGAGCCGTGCGGGGCGAGCGCCGTGACCGCGGCGAGGTTCGCGGCGTATCCGGAGGACAGCACGAGGGCGGACTCGAAGCCGCAGAACTCGGCGAGTTCGCGCTCAAGGTCCGCGTGCAGCTCGGTGGATCCCGTCACCAGGCGCGATCCGGTCGCCCCGCCGCCCCAGCGGCGCGCCGCGGCCGCCGCGCCCTCGGTGATCTCGGGGTGCCGCGCCAGGCCCAGGTAGTCGTTGCTCGCCAGGTCGAGGAGGCCGGGAGCGTCAGCGGGGCGGGGACGCAGAGTGCGGACAAGGCCGGCCCGTGCGCGCAGGCTCGCCTGCTCGTCGATCCAGTCGAACGGCGAGCTCGCCATGGGATTCCTCCGGGGCATGGTCAGGGGCCGGTTGCGGACAGTGGGGTTGCGGACGGTGCGTTTGTAGACAGTGCACAGACCCTAGCCGTCCGGCCACCAGGCCAGGATGTGGCAATACCCACACCTCAAAGCGTTTCTGTTGTGCGAACTCTCCTTGGAAAGGCAGGCTCTCGTACGTAAGGATCAGCGCCATGGATCTGCTGAACACGCTGGTGGACAAGGGGCTTCGGCGCGAGCTGCCGACCCGTGAAGAGGCGCTGGCCGTGCTGGCCACCTCCGACGACGAGCTGCTCGACGTGGTGTCGGCCGCCGGGAAGGTACGGCGCCAGTGGTTCGGGCGACGGGTGAAGCTCAACTATCTGGTCAATCTCAAGTCGGGCCTGTGCCCCGAGGACTGCTCGTACTGTTCGCAACGCCTCGGCTCCACGGCCGGGATCCTCAAGTACACCTGGCTGAAGCCCGACGAGGCCTCGCAGGCCGCCGCCGCGGGTGTCGCGGGCGGCGCCAAGCGGGTCTGCCTGGTCGCCAGCGGCCGCGGGCCGACGGACCGTGACGTCGACCGGGTCTCGCAGACCATCGAGGCGATCAAGGAGCAGAACGAGGGCATCGAGGTGTGTGCCTGCCTCGGTCTGCTCTCCGCGGGCCAGGCGGACAAACTGCGCACGGCGGGCGCGGACGCGTACAACCACAATCTGAATACGTCCGAGGGCACGTACGGCGAGATCACCACGACCCACACCTACGCCGACCGCGTGGACACGGTGCAGCAGGCGCAGGCCGCGGGCCTGTCCGCCTGCTCGGGTCTGATCGCGGGCATGGGCGAGACGGACGAGGACCTCGTGGACGTGGTCTACGCGCTGCGCGACCTCGACCCCGACTCGGTGCCGGTCAACTTCCTGATCCCCTTCGAGGGCACCCCGCTGGCCAAGGAGTGGAACCTCACCCCGCAGCGCTGTCTGCGCATCCTCGCGATGGTCCGCTTTGTCTGCCCCGATGTGGAGGTACGCATCGCGGGCGGCCGCGAGGTGCATCTGCGCACGATGCAGCCGCTCGCCCTGCACCTCGCCAACTCGATCTTCCTCGGCGACTACTTGACCAGTGAGGGCCAGGCGGGCAAGACCGACCTGGAGATGATCGCGGACGCCGGCTTCGAGGTCGAGGGCGCGGGCACCGTGACGCTGCCGGAGCACCGGGCGGACGCGATCGCGGCGGCCGGGTGCGGGTCGCACGGCGAGGTCGGGGGTGGCTGCGGGTCGCACGGGGAGAGTGGAGGCGGCTGCGGGTCGCACGGCGGGGGCGGTTGCGGTCCCTGTGGTTCGTCCGAGCCGTCGGAGCCGTCCGTGGCCGCGGCGGCTTCGGTGGCCTCGGAGAGCCCCGAGAGCTCCGAGGTGCGTACGGATCTGGTGGCCGTACGCCGCCGGGGAGCGGGAACGGATCTGGCGCCCAATGCCTGACCTCCCCGTATCGGAACTGCTCGAACTCGACCGCCGCCATGTGTGGCACCCCTACGGCCCCATGCCCGGCCGCCAGGAGCCCCTGGTCGTCGAGTCGGCGAGCGGCGTACGGCTCCGGCTCGCGGACGGCGGGGGCGAACTGGTCGACGGCATGTCGTCCTGGTGGTCGGCGATCCACGGCTACAACCACCCGGTGCTCAACGACGCGGTCCGCGGCCAGCTGGAGCGGATGAGCCATGTCATGTTCGGCGGGCTCACCCATGAGCCCGCGATCGGCTTGGCGAAGCGGCTTGTCGACATGTCGCCCGACGGTCTGGAGCATGTCTTCCTCGCGGACTCCGGTTCGGTGTCGGTCGAGGTCGCCGTCAAGATGTGCCTGCAGCACTGGCGCTCGCTGGGCCGTCCCGCCAAGCGGCGGATGCTGACCTGGCGCGGCGGCTACCACGGCGACACCTGGCAGCCGATGGCGGTGTGCGACCCCGATGGCGGCATGCACGAGCTGTGGCAGGGCGTGCTGCCCCAGCAGGTCTTCGCGGACGCCCCGCCGGCGGGTTTCGATGCGTACGACGATGTGTACGCGGAGCATCTGCGGGAGCTGATCGGGCGGCACGCCGACGAGCTTGCCGCGGTCATCGTGGAACCGGTGGTGCAGGGCGCGGGCGGGATGCGGTTCCACTCCCCCGCCTATCTGCGGGTGCTGCGCGAGGCGTGCGACGAGCACGACGTGCTGCTCGTCTTCGACGAGATCGCGACGGGGTTCGGCCGCACGGGCCGGCTGTTCGCCGCGGACCACGCGGGCGTCACGCCCGACGTCATGTGCGTGGGCAAGGCCCTGACCGGCGGCTATCTGACGATGGCGGCCACGCTGTGCACGGCGAGGGTCGCCGACGGCATCTCGCGCGGCGAGGTGCCGGTGCTTGCCCACGGCCCCACGTTCATGGGCAATCCGCTCGCCGCCGCGGTGGCCTGCGCCTCGATCGACCTGCTGCTCGGGCAGGACTGGCAGACCGAGGTCAAGCGCATCGAGACGGGCCTGCGCGGCACGCTCGGCGAGGCGGCCGCGCTGCCGGGCGTACGGGACGTACGTGTGCTCGGCGCGATCGGTGTCGTCCAGCTCGACCACCCGGTCGACATGGCAGCGGCCACGCGCGCCGCGACACGCGAAGGCGTGTGGGTACGACCGTTCCGCGACCTGATCTACGCGATGCCGCCCTTCATCACGGGCGACGACGACGTGGCACGGATCGGGCGCGCGGTGTGCGCGGCGGCGAAGGAGGGCTGACATGACAGTCCTCGTCGTGTCCGGCACAGGCGCCAAAAGCGGCAAGACCGGCACAACAACCATGCCCGCCGCCACACGCGAAGGGCTGCAGGTACGTGACACGCACCGGCCACGCCGCATCCGCGGCAGCAAAGGAGGCCTGACATGACGGTCCTCGTGGTGTCCGGCACGGGCACCGAGATCGGGAAGACCGTGACGACGGCCGCGGTGGCCGCACTCGCGGTTGCCGCGGGACGGAGCGTCGCCGTGCTCAAGCCCGCGCAGACCGGGGTCGCGCCCGGCGAGCCGGGGGACGCGCAGGAGGTGGTGCGCCTTGCGGGTGATGCCGTCACCACCCTCGAACTGGCCCGCTTTCCCGAGCCGTTGGCGCCGAACACCGCCGCGCGGCGGGCCGGGATGGCGCCGATCCGCCCGCACGAAGTGGCCGATGCGGCCGAGAAGTTGGCGGCCGAGCACGATCTGGTCCTGATCGAGGGCGCGGGCGGCCTGCTCGTCCGCTTCGACGACGAGGGCGCCACCCTCGCCGATGCCGCGCGGCTCCTTGCCGCGCCGGTCCTTTTGGTCGCGTCGGCGGGCCTCGGCACGCTCAACACGACGACCCTGACCGCGGAGGCGCTCCGCGCCCGCGAGCTGACGCCGTTGGGCGTGACGGTCGGCAGCTGGCCGACCGCCCCGGACCTGGCCTCCCGCTGCAACCTCGCGGACCTGCCGCAGTCGGCCGGAACAAACCTCCTGGGCGCGATCCCGGCGGGGGCGGGCGCCCTCTCAGGGCCCGACTTCCGCACCCGAGCGGGGAGTTGGCTGGGCCCCGAGCTGGGCGGGAAGTGGGACGCGGCGGCTTTCACTGCACGGGAGGCGCCGGGGGCGCGGGAGGTCTGACGGCCACTGGGCTGACGGGGGGGCAGGACCTTCGGGTCTTGTCCCCCTTCCCTATGCGCGACGCTGGGCGCGCCGGAAGGCTGAGGGGCGAATGGGCTGACGCAGGGCGGGAACTCGGGAGCCCGTCACCCCTTCCCCCTTCACAGCGCGGCAGGCGCCGGGAGTACCGGAAGCCTGAGGGTCAGTGGCTGACGGGGGCGGGACCTTGGGGCCCGTCACCCCTTCCCCCGTCGCGGCACGGGAGGCGCCGGGGGCGCGGAGAGTCTGGGGGGCTACCGGGCTGACGCGGGACGGGACCTCGGAGCCCGTCACCCCTTCCCCCTTCGCAGCACGGGAGGCACCGGGGGCGGGGGAAGCCTGCGAGGCCACCCGGCTGACGCGGGGCGGGACCTCGGAGCCCGTCACCCCTTCCCTCTTCGCGGCACGGGAGGCACCAGGGGCGCGGAGAGTCTGGGGGGCCACCGGGCTGACGCGGGACGGGACCTCGGAGCCCATCGTCCCCTCCCCCTTCGCGGCTGCGGGGCAGTGGGCTGATGCGGGGGAAGATTTCGGAGGCCGTCGTTCCGTTTCCCTGAGGGTCCCCGGCTTCGAGCACGCCGGGCCGTGGCCCGGCGGCTTTCGCGTAATCGGGCCCGCAGCGGTGGCCGCACAGCCCGCGCCCCGGCAGCTACCGCAGCGCCGGAGCCCAAGCCCAGCACCTGCCCCGCGGGCCGCCCCCGGTGGCGTAACCCCGGAGCCCCGTCGGCCCGACTCGCTGCGGCCGGCGTGGGGGAAACCGGCCCCGGCGGGGCACCATTGCGGTATCCGCTCACCCTGCTGAGGAGTGCCCATGTCGCCTCGCTCCGCCAAGGCTGTGTCCCGGGACGCCGTGCACCACCCGGTCTTCGCCCGTTTCTACGCACGTCAGAGCGTGGCCGCCGAGCGCGTGGTCGGCGCCCACCGCAAGGAGCTGCTCGCCGGGCTCTCCGGTCGTGTGATCGAGGTCGGCGCGGGCAACGGCCTGAACTTCGCGCACTACCCCACCGCCGTGTCCGAGGTCGTGGCGATCGAACCGGAGCGCATTCTGCGGCAGTTGGCCGCGTCCGCGGCCGTGCGGGCCGAGGTCCCGGTCGACGTGGTGCCGGGTGCGGCCGAGGCCCTGCCCGTCAAGAGCGAGGCCTTCGACGGAGCGGTGGCCTCCCTGGTGCTGTGCAGTGTGCGCGACGTGCCCCGCGCCCTCGCCGAGCTGCGGCGCGTCCTGCGGCCCGGCGGCGAGCTGCGGTTCTTCGAGCACGGCGTGGCGCCCGGCAAGGCGATGGCGCGTGCGCAGCGCGTGCTTGACCGTACGGTCTGGCCCCTGCTCTTCGGCGGCTGTCACGTCGCGCGGGACCCGCTGGCCGCGCTGCGGGACGCGGGGTTCGAGATCGGCCCGTACCGGCGCTTCCTGGTACCCGCGAAGGGGCCACGGCTGCCCAGTTCGTACTGCGTACTCGGCTCCGCCCGCCGCCCAGAAGGAGACTGAGAGCCCCGACAGGGCGTCAGACCGGTTGCGTGAGGTTGATCTTGTTGCCGTCCGGGTCCTTGATGTGCCCGACGCGCTGCCCCCACGGCATGTCGTTGGGCGGCGCGAGCACCTCTCCCCCGAGAGGCTCGGCGTGCTTCAGGCGGTCGTCCACGCTCTCCACCGCCACGCTCAGGAGCATCCGCTGCGGTGTGTCGAGCGGCACCTCCTTGTTCGAGACGATGCCGAGTTCCGAGTCGCCGATGCGCAGGTTCACGAAGAACGTGGGCCCTTCCTCCGGGACGCGCGAAACCTCCTCGGCTCCGAGCAGTTCCTTGTAGAACCGCAGCAGGCGGTCCAGGTCAGGGGTGACGATCATCGGCTGGATGGCGGCAGACATCTGCGTCCTCCTACGGCTCGGCGGTCTCGTCGAACCTATCCTCACCGCATGATCAATGGTGCGCACATCATCGTCTACAGCAACGACGCGGAGGCCGACCGCGCCTTCTTCCGCGACGTACTGGAGTACCCGCACGTCGACGCCGGCGGCGGCTGGCTCATCTTCAGGCTGCCGCCCGCCGAGGTCGCCGTACACCCCACTCCGGGGCCGGAGTCGCACGAGCTCTATCTCATGTGTGACGACGTGGAGGGGACGGTGCGTCAACTGACCGGCAAGGGCGTCCGGTTCACCCAGCCGGTGACCGACGCGGGCTGGGGTCTTCTCACCCGGTTCAAGCTGCCGGGCGGCGGCGAGGTCGGCCTGTACGAGCCGCGCCACGAGCGGGCCACCGACCTCTGAAGACCGGTTCCGCCGCGGTCAGTCACAGGCTCCACTGCCGCAGCACGTCCGCGATGGCGTGCACGCTCGCGTTGTCCTCCTTGACCAGGCGGGCGAGGTCGCGCACCTGCTCGGCGGATGTGACGACCTTGAGGCCGCTCGCGACGAGATAGGCGTAGGCGGCGGACACGGCGAACAGGGCGTTGGAGCGTTCCAGGGCGGGGATGTGCAGGAGCATCTGGAGCAGGGCGGCCGCGCGGTCGTGCGGGCTCTCGTAGACGGGTACGCCGAATATCTCCGCCTCGTGCCGGCTGACGGCGGCCACCAGGGCACCCCAGTCGGTGACCTGCGGGTCTCCGGGCGTCTTGTGTTCGGCGATCATCAACAGCCAGGCAAGATCGATTCTGAGGTTCAAGGGCTTAACGTCGACCCTCGCGCTCGGGACCGAACTCTTCGACGAACACGGATTCGTACTGCTTCATGAAGTCTGCGGCCGCCTCGACGAAGGTGTGTCCCACTTCGCCCGCGTCCTGCTTGACCAGTTCCTCGATGTACCGGTTGACGCTCATCCCGCGGGCCAGCGCGCGCTCTCTCGCGGCCCGGGCGGTGCCCTCGTCCACCCGTACGTTCAGCTGAGTCTTCGCCATGCCATCAAGCTAGCGCCGCGCCGCTAGCACCCGCAAGAGAGCCAATACCGTGCCCCTTACATACGTCTCAGGGGCACGACCTCGGAGGGATACCGGGCGCCCGCCCCCACCCTCTACTCTCAGCAGGGTCACGGGAGTTGGAACCGGCCACAACCCAGGAGGCGGCCTTGTCCACACCTGCTTCGGCACCGGCCACGGACCGCTCGGAGCCCGCCGGGGTGGCGGCACGCGCGCGTGGCCTGACCAAGGCGTACGGATCCGGCGAGACGACGGTGCTCGCCCTCGACTCGGTCGACGTGGACATCGCACGCGGGCGGTTCACGGCGGTCATGGGCCCGTCCGGATCGGGGAAGTCCACGCTGATGCACCTCCTGGCCGGGCTCGACACCGTTTCGGCGGGCCAGGTGTGGCTCGGCGACACCGAGATCACGGGGCTCAAGGAGCGGGAGCTGACGCAGCTGCGGCGGGACCGCATCGGGTTCATGTTCCAGTCCTTCAACCTCATCCCCACTCTCAACGCCCTGGAGAACATCACGCTGCCGATGGACATCGCGGGACAGCGCCCCGACCGCGAATGGCTGGAGCACGTCATCGACACGCTGGGCCTGCGCGACCGTCTCAAGCACCGGCCCGCCCAGCTGTCCGGCGGGCAGCAGCAGCGCGTGGCGTGCGCGCGGGCGCTCGCATCCCGCCCGGAGCTGATCTTCGCCGACGAGCCGACCGGGAACCTCGACTCGCGCGCGGGCCTCGAAGTGCTCGGCTTCCTGCGCGAAGCGGTCGACAAGCTGGAGCAGACGGTCGTCATGGTCACCCACGACCCGGGCGCGGCCGCCCACGCCGACCTGGTGCTCTTCCTCGCGGACGGCCGGATCGTCGACGAGATGCCGCGCCCGACGGCGGAGTCGGTCCTGGAGCGCCTGAAACGGTTCGACGTGATCCACGCACAGCCCCGTGACGGCGCGGACAGCACGACCGACGAGAGCTGAGGCGGGGCGCGGCCATGCTGAAGGCGACACTCCGCAGTTTTCTCGCGCACAAGGGCAGGCTGCTGCTCTCCGCGCTCGCCGTGATCCTCTCGGTGGCGTTCGTCGCGGGCAGCCTGATCTTCTCGGACACGGTGGCCCGCACCTTCGACCGGCTCTTCGCCTCGACGTCGGCCGATGTGACCGTCGAGCCGAAGGAGGACCTCGACGAGGCGATCCCGTCGGGGCAGACGCCGACAATCCCGGCGAGCCTCGCCGACCGCGTGTCGAAGGTCGACGGGGTGGCAAGGACCCGTATCGACGCGGCCGTCGACAACATCACCGTCGTCGACAGCGAGAACGACTCGGTGGGACCGACCACCGGCGCGCCCACCATCGCCACGAACTGGCTGGTCACCGACCGCAGCCCGGTCGAGCTGACATCGGGGCACGCGCCGCGCGGCAAGGACCAGGCGCTGCTCGACGCGGACACCGCCGACAAGAAGGACGTGGAGATCGGCGACACCCTCACGGTGCTCGCCGGTCCCGGCTCCTTCAAGGTCGAGGTCGTCGGCATCGTCACGTTCACCACCACCAACCCCGGCGCGGCCCTGGTCTACCTCGACACCCCGACCGCCCAGCGTGAACTCCTGGGCGACAAGGACGCGGCGACGGGCATCTCGGTGGACGCCGCGGCGGGCGTGAGCGACACCGTCCTCAAGCGCCGTGTCGCGGCCGAGCTCGGCTCCGGCTACGACCTGAAGACCGCCGACGAACAGGCCGATTCGGCCGCGTCCGAGCTCGGCGGATTCCTCGACGTCATCAAGTACGTGATGCTCGGCTTCGCCGGGATCGCCGTCCTGGTCGGCATCTTCCTGATCGTCAACACCTTCTCGATGCTCATCGCGCAGCGCACCCGCGAACTGGGCCTGCTGCGGGCCCTCGGCGCCGACCGCCGGCAGGTCCGCCGCTCCGTCCTGACCGAGGCGGTGCTGCTCGGCGTGGTCGGCTCGACGGTGGGGCTCGCGGTGGGGATCGGTCTCGCGGCCGGTCTCATCGAGCTGATGGGCCTGCTCGGGATGAACCTGAAGTCCACCGAGATGGTCATCGGGTGGGCGACTCCCGTGGCTTCGTACGTCGTCGGGGTGGGCGTCACGTTCGTCGCGGCGTATCTCCCGGCGCGGCGCGCGGCGCAGGTCTCGCCGATGGCCGCACTGGCCGACGCCGAGATCGCGGGCGTGGGGCGGCCGTTGAAGGTGCGCGCGCTGATCGGCTCGCTGGTCGCGCTGGCCGGGGCCGCCGCCCTGGTGGGCTGCGCGACGTCCGAGAAGACCTCGTCGGCTGCGTCCCTGCTTGGGCTCGGCCTGGTTCTGACGCTCATCGCCACCGTCATCGCGGGACCGCTTCTGGTGCGCCCGGTGATCCGGGTCCTGGGCGGCGCGTTCCCCGCCGTGTTCGGTTCCATCGGGCGGATGAGCCAGCGCAACGCGCTGCGCAATCCGCGCCGCACCGGGGCCACGGCGGCCGCGCTGATGGTGGGGCTCGCCCTGGTGACCGGCATGTCGGTGGCGAGCGCGTCCATGACCAAGTCCTTCGACCAGCAGATCGACCGGACCCTCGGCGCCGACTTCGTCGTACAGAACAGCAATTTCATCCCGTTCTCGAAAGAGATCACCCAGAAGGTGCGGGACACCGAGGGCGCCGGGCTCGTCGTGCGGCAGCGGTTCACTCCGGTGAAGGTGGCGATGCCGGACGGGAAGAGCGTGGAGACGACTGCCGCGGGCTACGACAAGCGGCTCGACGACGTCGCCCGCATCACGTATGTGGCGGGCGGGTCCGCCCAGGCGCTCGCGCCCGGAAACATCGCCATGGAGCGGGACTTCGCGGACAAGCACGAGGTCCGCGTGGGAGAGAAGCTGCCGGTGGAGTTCCCCGGCGGGCGCAGGACCGAACTGACCGTGGGCGCGCTCACCAACCAGGAGGGCGCCGAGGGCTTCGGTGTGGAGGGCGGGTTCTTCTTCGGCATCGGCACGGTCGAGGAGTACGTACCGGGCGGCCAGGACTCCGCGGTGTACGTGAACGCGGCCCCGGGCACGGAACCCGATGCGCTGCGCGACCGCCTGGAGAAGTCACTCGACCCGTATCCGCAGGTGCAGGTCCGTGACCAGGCCGACTACAAGGAGCTGATCCGCGAGCAGATCGCCGTGATGCTCTATCTCGTGTACGCGCTCCTGGGCCTCGCGATCATCATCGCGGTGCTCGGCGTCGTCAACACCCTTGCCCTGTCGGTCGTCGAGCGCACCCGTGAGATCGGCCTGCTGCGGGCCATCGGGCTCGCGCGGCGGCAGCTGCGCCGGATGATCCGCCTGGAGTCGGTGGTGATCGCCGTGTTCGGCGCGCTGCTCGGGCTCGCGCTCGGTCTGGTGTGGGGCGTCTGCGCGCAACAGGTGCTCGCCCTGCAGGACATGAAGGCGTTCGCGATCCCCTGGTCGACGGTGATCGCGGTGGTCCTTGGATCGGTGGTCGTCGGGCTCGCGGCGGCGCTGCTCCCCGCGCTGCGTGCATCGCGCATGAATGTGCTGGCGGCCATCGCGCATGAGTGATGGACTGGGCATCGCTGTGCCAACTGTCCATATACACAAGGGGAGTTCATGGTTCGCCCGTTCCGTTTCGGCGTCAACATGGTCACGCCCGCCACCGGCGACGAGTGGCGCAAGAAGTGCCGCAAGGCGGAGCAACTCGGTTACGACGTCATCCTGGTCCCCGACCACCTGGGCGCGCCCGCCCCGTTCCCCTCGGTCGTCGCCGCGGCGGAGGCCACCGAGCGGCCGCGCGTCGGCACGTTCGTCCTGAACGCGGGTTTCTGGAACCCGGCGCTGCTCGCCCGTGAGGTGGCGACCACTGACGCGCTCACCGGCGGCCGCCTCGAACTGGGCCTCGGCACCGGCTATGTACAGGCGGAACACGACATCGCAGGTCTTCCCTATGGCTCGCCGGGTGAGCGGGTGTCCCATCTGCGGCGTACCGTCGAGGAGTTGGACCGGCTCTTCGCCTCCGACGAGCATCAGCCGCAGCCCGTGCAGCGGCCCCGCCCGCCGGTGGTGATCGGCGGCAACGGCGACCGCATGCTGAAGCTGACCGCGCAGCACGCCGACATAGCCGCGTTCACCGGGGCGCGGCCGGTGCCCGGTGACACCGCGGGCAAGATGAGTCACCTCACAGCCGACGAACTTCAGGAGCGGGTCGCCGTCTATCGGCGGTTCGCGGCGGGGCGTGCCGAGCCCGCCGAGCTGAACTTCCTCGCGCAGATGGTCGCGGTGACCCCTGACCCGCGCGCGGCGGTCAGGCCCCTCCTGGAACACGTCCCGCACCTCACCGAGGACGAGGCGCTCGACCTGCCGCACCTCCTGGTCGGTTCCGTGCGGGACATCGCCGATCAGGTGCGTGCGCAGCGGGAGCGTTTCGGCTTCTCGTATCTGACGATTCTCGAGCCGTACTTCGAGGCGTTCGGCCCGGTCATCGAGGAGCTGCGCGGTGAGTGAGGAGACGGGCCGTGCATGAGGTGTTGGGCCGTCAGCCGCGCTCCTCGTAGCGCTGCCACGTGCGGCCGCCGTCGCGAGAACTCCACAGGCCTTCGCCGTCCACCAGGTCGTACGTCGCCGTCGTCGCGTCCACGATGCCGTACAGGGTCGTGCCGTGGACGGTGAGCGAGGTGAAGGTCTTCGGCGTCTTGAGCACGTGGAAGGTTCGGTTGGTGGGGTCGTCGGCGATCCACTGCCGGCCATCTTCCTCGCCGACGAGCAGCCGCCCGTCCGACAGCGCCTCCAGGACCAGGAACTCCGGGCCACGCTTCAGGTCCTGCCACGGAATGCCGCCGCCGGTGAGCGTGCGCCACTGCCCGCCGCCGTCCGTCGTCACCAGGAGGCCGCGCACGCTTTCCTCCTGCAGGAGGGCCACCGCCGCCGTGCCGCCACGCGCGGTGAGTTTGCCGCCCTGGTACCGCTTCGGGACGGGGGTGGAGCGGAGGGTGCGGCCGGCGCGCTGCCGGACGATGCTGTCGCCCTCCGCGGCCAGGGGCTGGTTCAGGGTCCAGGCCGTGCCCCGCTCGTCGACGGCGATGTGGCGGGCGTCGTCGGAGACCGCGGCCGGGGGCGCCACGGTGCGGGTGGCCGGCCGGTAGACGAGGGTCGGCTCCAGCTCGGCGAGCAGGATGTCGCCGGGACGGGTGCCCAGCGGGGTCTCCTTGGTGGTGACCTTGTGCCGTTTGCCGTGTACGTCGATGCCGTACGCCCCATCGGCGCCCTCCCCCGGCGGGACGCTCACGAAGCCCCCGCGCACGCCCTTGAACCGGGCCCGCACCGCCTCCGCGTCCGTGTGCTCCGCATGCTCGGCGACCGTCCTGCCGTCGGGAGCGACGACGCGCCAGGCGGAGGCGGCGGGCCCCTCGTCGTCCTCGACGTTCCCGGCCTCGTACGTCAGGAGCAGCGAGCCGTCGTCCGCGCGGGCCACGCCTGCGGGCGCGCCGGCCGCCTCGATGACGTCGGCGGGGCGCGGGTGGGGGTCTTCGATGACGCGCTTGTACCGCTCCTCGCGATCCCCGGTGCTCCAGGTCGCGGAGTCCCCCTTGGCGGAGCCCCCGCCTCTGGAGACCCCGTCTCCGGAGTCACCCTGACCGCAGGCCGTCAGGGCCAGCGCCGCGCTCGTCGCGGCCACCAGTCCGAAGGTTCGCCTCACACGTTTCGTCAGCCACACCATGCGCAGATCTTCACACACGGGCGGCGGGCGGCCGGATCGGCGTACCTGTCTAGACGCGGGACGGCATTCACCTTTCAACCTGTGTGAGTGGCGCCGCCCCGGGAAGCCGAGCGGGGAGCCGGTGACACCGAACCGCCCCGGTACTCAGCCGACGACGATGCCACCGGTCCTGCACTCCCACGGGGGCAGGCACACTCCCGCATTGCCGCCCCCATGGTTGAGGCGGGTCGGCCGTGACCGAGGGGAGCCGTCACGGCCGACTACCGCGTACGCCTCCCACCGGGCGGGTCTTTGCCATCGCGTGGTCGGCAACCCTGTGGGCGCCGACGCATTCCCGCGGCGCCTGCGCCCACAGTCGAGGCGAACCGGCCGCGGAGGGGAGCACGGCGCGGCCGGTGCGGCCTCCCTCCAGGGTCCTCCCGAACGGTGGCCGAAGCGGAGTCCGTCGAGCGCATTTCCTCTACGTCGAGAGCGTCGCGCGTTCGTCCGGTGATGCGGCTGCGGCGGGGTCGGTCAGCAGCCGCCCGATGTGGCGGCCGGGGCGCCAGTGCCGATCTGCAGGGTGGACGGTGCCGCGCAGCAGCCGCCTCCTTCGGAAGGTGTGGCTTCCGGTTCGTCGAAGAGGCCGGCGCCGCCGCAGACCCCGGTCTCCGGCAGGGTCAACTCCACGCGCTCGGCGGCCTCTTGGTCTCCGGCGAGGGATGCGGCGATGGAGCGGACCTGCTCGTAGCCGGTCATGGCGAGGAAGGTCGGGGCGCGGCCGTAGGACTTCATGCCGACCAGGTAGACATCCTGCTCCGGGTGGGAGAGCTCGCCCACGCCGTGCGGGTAGACGGTGCCGCAGGAGTGGACGTTGGGGTCGATGAGCGGGGCCAGTTCGACCGGGGCCTGCAGGCGCTCGTCGAGGCCGAGGCGCAGCTCGTTCAGGAAGGACAGGTCGGGGCGGAAGCCGGTCAGGACGATGACCTCGTCGACCGGGTCGAGACGGCGCCCGTCCTCGGCCACGAGCACAAGGCGATCGCCGCTCCGCTCGACGGCATCGGTGCGGAATCCGGTGACGGCATCGGCGTGCCCTTCGTCGACCGCGGCCTTGGCCGCGAGGCCCAGGGCGCCGCGGGCGGGCAGTTGGTCCGCCTCGCCGCCGCCGAAGGTCGAGCCGCTGATGCCGCGCCGCAGGATCCACGTGGCGTGGGTGCCCGGGGCTTCCTTGGTGAGGTCGGCCAGGTAGGCGAGCGCGGTGAACGCGGAGGCGCCGGAGCCGATGACGGCGGTGCGCCTGCCCGCGTAACGGGCGCGTACGGACGGGTCGTTGAGGTCGGGCACGCGGTACGAGATGCGCGCGGCCGCGGCGCGCTCGCCGAGGGCGGGCAGGCCGTCGCCGCCGATCGGGCCGGGCGTCGACCAGGTGCCGGAGGCGTCGACGACGGCGCGGGCGACGATCCGCTGCTCACTGCCGTCGGCGTTCTGGACGTGCACGGTGAAGGGCTGCCGGTCGCGGTCGGCGTCGACGACGCGGTCGCGGCCCTGGCGGGACACGCCGGTCACCGTCGCACCGAAGCGCACCCGGTCACCCAGGACGTCGGCCAGCGGCCGCAGGTACCTCTCCGCCCAGTCGCCGCCGGTGGGATAGGTGGCACCGTCCGGCCGCACCCAGCCCGTGGGGGCCAGGAGCTTCTCGGCCGCGGGGTCGACGACCTCGGCCCAGGTGGAGAAGAGGCGTACGTGCGACCACTCGCGCACGGCGCTGCCGGCTTCCCGTCCCGCCTCCAGGACCAGCGGCTCGATGCCCCGCCCGACGAGGTGCGCGGCGGCGGCCAGGCCGATGGGGCCTGCCCCGATCACCACGGTGGGCAGGGTGGTGGCGGGCTCGTGGTTGATCGGCGCAGTCACGGTGACTCCCCAGTCTTGTTTCGACATCCATCGATGTCTTCCATGGAAGCCAGCATCGCACCTGTATTGATGTGCGTCAACATAGACACCTATCAAAGCAAGGGTGCCGCCGATCCACGCATCCTTTGATTCGACGTATGTCAACATAGACGTATGTCGAACACGAAGGCCCTGCCGCTCCTCGAGCCGGACGTCGAGCCCTGCTGCCCGCCGCTGACCGAGCGCCCCCTCACCGCCGACGAGGCGGTGCGGACGGCCGCGATGTTCAAGGCGCTCGGCGACCCGGTCAGGCTTCGACTGTTCTCGCTGGTCGCGTCGCACGAGGGCGGCGAGGCATGCGTGTGCGACATCTCCGACGTCGGCGTCTCCCAGCCGACCGTCTCCCACCACCTCAAGAAGCTCCGCGAGGCGGGCCTGCTGACCTCCGAGCGGCGCGGCACCTGGGTCTACTACCGGGTCGAGCCGTCGGTGCTCGCCGCCATGGGGCAAATGCTGCGGCTGCCTACTTGGCGGCGAACCCGTACATCATGACCGTCTCCTGCGCCTTCGAGCTGGGCCGGGCGAGCAGGTCGGAGCTGATGTACAGCTTGTTGTGGGTGAAGACCAGTTCGTGCTGCATGGGCAACAGCGTGCTGGGCCGGGTGCGGGCGTCAAGGAGGACTTTCTCCCCCTTCAGTGTCCTGCCGTCGACGGAGACCACCTTCGCGAACGGGGCGGACTTGTAGACGAGGACGTTTCCGCCGTCCATCCGGATCGGGAAGACGGGACTTGCGTCGCCCGCCGGCAGCATCTGCCCCGTCGTCTTCCCTGTGGCCAGGGAGAAGGCCACGATCTCGTTCGTGGAGGAGAACTTCTTCGCCCCGTCGCGCTGCTTGGTGGGGACGTACAGCCTGTCGTTGCCCGCGACGATGCCCCGGCAGTCCTGGATGACGGACGTCTTGCCGCACGCATGCAGGTATTTCTCGGCCGGCAGCGAGATTCTCGCCCGCAGCTTGCCGCGCTCATCGAGGGAGAAGGCGCTCGTCGCGCCCGACGGACCGATCTCACCGGAGTCGAGGGCCACGACCACCGGCTTGCTGGAGACCACGCTGGGAGTCTGCACACCGGCGGGCAGCTTGTGGGTCCACTGCGCCTTGCCGGTGGCCGGGTCGAGGACCTGGACCCGGTACCGCTCCGCACCGAAGTCGCCGCAGGAGCGCACCGCCACCAGCTGCTCGCCGCCGCTGTAGCCGACGTCGCGGCACTTCTCCCCCTGCTTCGGCTCCCACAGGACCTTGCCGGTGCGCAGGTCGAACGCCGCACCGCCGTACAGGCCGCCGACGGCCACCGTGTCGCCGCTGATGGTGACTTGATTGAACGGTGTCTTCTCCTTCTGGTAGCCGATGGTGATCGACTCCGTCCAGAGTTCCTCGCCGGTGTCGACGTCGAACGCGGTCACCTCGGTGCACGGGCCGCGGGCGCCACGGTCGTCCTTCACGGTGGCCCCCGTGACCACCGCGGCGATGCCGTCCTTGCCGACGTCCGGGGAACCCGCGCACGACTCACCGGGCTTGGGCAGGTCCCACAGCCGCTTCCCCGATGTGGCCTCGACACCGACGATCTTGCTGACCGAGGCCTTGGCGTACACCTTGTCGGTGAGCCAGGAACCCTTGGAGTTCCAGGTGCTCTCGCCCTTGGGCAGCTCGGGCTGCAGGGCCTTGGTGCTGAAAAAAGCCTTGGCGTCCGCCGGGACCTTCTCCTTGGGCTTGATGTACCTGGCCTTCTCGCGGTCGCCGCCCGGCTTGGCCGAGGTCTTGTCCTTCGACCCGCCGCCGGACGACACGGCGTACCAGACGCCGCCGCCGACGATCAGGGTGATCGCGGTGACGACCGCGACGACTATCGCGGTGCGGCGCCCGGCCCCTCTGCCGCCGCCCGGTGGCCCCATGGGCGCCGTGGGCACCGTCGGCACGACGGGCACGGACGGCTGATGGGGCGGAGGCGGACCGAAGCCGCCGGGCGGCGGGCCGAAGCCGGAGGCCTGGTCCGGCGGGGGCGGGCCGAAGGACCCCTGGGGGGACTGCTCGGGCGGCGGGAAGGGCTGCGTCATCGTGACTCCAACTACTGGTGCGGGTAGGGCTGTTCACTGCGCTGCCGGGGTGTCACCGGCGGGGCCGCCGGAAGCGCCCCCAGCGCCGGCATCACCGGCCGAAGGAGAGCATCCGGCCGTTCCCCTCTTCGCCCTCGGCGCCATTGCTCTTGCCGCTCAGGCTCGTCGGCGTCACGAAGAACCGTCCGTCGGCGTACAGCGTGTAGCCCGCGAACATGCCGACCTCGATGCGCCGGGCCGCCGAGGTGTGCCTGAGCAGCACGTCCGGCTTCCCTCCGCGGGGGCCGAACCGCACCGTCTGCCCGTTGCCCTTTTCGCTCTGCGGCCGCGCGTACACGATCACCCCCGGCCGGTCCTTGCCGCCCACCGCCACCGGTGTGACCTGCCGCTTGTCCTCGCCCGACCCGGCCCACTTCTCCTTCCCGGAGTCGAGGTCGAAGGCGACGACCTTGTTGGGCCCCAGGATGTCGCCCTGCGGGGGCTCGCTCGCGAGATAGAGCGTGTCCTTGCCGACGGCGCCTCCCGGGCAGTTCTGTACGCCCTCGCCGGAGTCCCCCGCCATGGCGCACATCTCGAACTCGTGCGGGCCGCGGTCGAGCGTGACCCAGGACCGCTGCTTCCCCTTGTCATCGACGGCGACGACGGCCCACTTCTCCGACTCCTCGCGGTTGCGGACCGCGACGACGACGGGATCGGTGGAGTAGACCTTCTCGACGCTCCAGCCCTTCTTGCTGCGGTAGCGCCACTTGACGTCGCCAGTGCGGGGGTCGAGCTTAGTGAGCCGGCTGTGCGAGACGTCGTTCCCGCTGATGCAGCTCTCGACCTGGAGCAGCTTGCCGCCGCCCGCGACGCCGTACAGATAGCAGTTCCCTTCGCGCTCCTTCTCGGTCGTGAACAGCCGCTTGCCGTCCCGGATCCGATAGGCGTGCGCGATCATGTCCTGGTCGACCAGGGCGGTGTCGCCCGTGATCGCGACGTGCGTCGTCCTGGTGCTGTCAAGGGACCCCTTCTGCACCAGCTCCTTGTGCCAGCCCTTCGCACCGTTCTTCAGATCGATCACCTGAAGCTGATCGCACTTGGCCTTCTGGTCGGATTTCGACTTCGTGTACGCGACCACGACCTTGCCGTCCGGCGTGGGGTTCACCGGGGTGTCGCACACCTCGCCGGGCAGCGGCACCGACCATTCCTTCGTACCGTCGGCCGCCTTGTAGCCGGTGACTTGGTCGTGCTCGGCCTGTGCCACGATCCCGGGCACGTGCCACACGTCGAAGAGCTGTGCGCCCTTGCCCGGCAGCTTGATCTCGTTCATGGCGAGCCAGGCCTTCGCCTCACCCGGCTTGCGCCCCGCATTGACATCGATGACGGCGGCGGGCCCGTCGTCCTTGTCGTCGGCGTCCTGCTCCGGGCCCGCCGACTCCTCTGCCCCGTCCGGCGATTGCCGTGTCTGCGCGGCCACGGGCTCGCGGGAACCTCCCCCGCCGCCGTCCCCACGCATGACGGCGAAGACGCCCCCGCCTACGAGCACCAGAGCGAGCGCGCCGACGCCGAGGACGACACGGCGCCTGCGCTTGCCGCCGGCGGAAGGCACCGGCTGGGCATAGGGGTTGCCGGGCAGCGGCTGGTGCACCGGCCCGGACTCACTGTTGACCATGGAAGAGAGTCTGTACCAGCCACGACACTATCTAGAGCCACTTTCTAGAAAAACTTTCTAAAGTTCGGTTCTGAGCCACCCCGCCCGACCGCCCCGGGGCGGGATAACCAGTTGGGAACTGATCACGGCGATGACAGGCTGAAGCGCATGCCGCCGCCGACAGCCGAACAACACCTCCTGCGTGAACTGCACGCCTCGCTCACGCTGCGCAAGCGCCCGGAGGACGTGGCGCGGCTCATCCAGGATTTGTACGCCGCCCAGGGCACCGACCTCGACACGGCGACCGAGGCGGCGCTCGCCAAGGCCGCCGAGCACTCGCTGCGCAACATCTGGCACGGCTACACCTCGATGCGCGAGGAATTCGCCCGCCCGGTCGGCGCCCAGCGCCAACTCGCCCGCGCGGCAACCCTCTTCAAGGACCTGCCGGACTTCCCGGAGGGCGCGGGGGACGATCCGGCCCGGATCGAGGCGGTGATCCGGCGGGCGGGCGAGGACATCGGCCGCGCGTACGGGCAGAACGACTTCGGCATGGACCGCCTAGACCGCGCCGAGCGCACCGCGGCCGGTCTCGGCGAGATCTCCAAGCGCCAGTACAACAAGCGCTTCCGGCTGCTGCGCCGGATGGAGGCGAAACTGGCGCGGCTCATCCACGAGCAGCGCCGCCGCGAACTGACCATGACGGGCAAGGGCGCCCTCGCCCACGCCCTGCCGTACGAACTCTTCGCCGCGGACCCCGACTCGGCGGCCTTCATCGCGTACGTCACGGCGCGGGGCTACATGCGCAGCGTCTTCACCAACGGCCGGCAGCGACAGGTCTACGACGAGGTGGCCGAGGCCCTGTTCGGGCGGCTGCGGGCGCGGCCCGAGCGGACCTGCTGGTTCGCCGTCGCCCATGTGCACCCGCGGGCCGAGGTGTTGGCGGCGGTGTCCGACGAGGACCTCACTCGACTCCTTGTGCGCTGGAACGGCTTCCTGCGCCAGGTGGCCGACCTCCTTGAGGACGCCTGGAACCGGCACCCCCTGGAGCGCGCCACGATGGTCGTGCGCCCCGGCGACGACTCGTCGACGTGGAACCAGGCCGCGCAGGCGTGGAACACGGCCCGGGCGCATTGGTTCGCACTGCTCCACGAGCTGGGCGAGGCGGCGATCCTGGACGAGGTCTGCCCCGGCAAGGTGCCCCGGCTGATGGCGGCCGACGTGGCGTACTGGCACCGGATGAGCGGCGGCGGACTGCACCCGGACACCTACGTCTGGGCGGACCTTCCCCTCCCATGGGAGGTGCTCCGGGGCGAGGAGGACTGCCCACGCTCGCTGGTCGAGGCGGTCTGCGCCCGGCATCGGGTGGACCCGGTGGCCGGCGCCTGGACCGCGCCCCGGCCCACGGCCGAGCCGGTCGCCTTCCGCCGGACACCCGAGCTCGTACACGGAGTCCCCGTAGCCGACCCCCTGATGGCCGGTGCCCTCCGCTCGGCGGGAATCTTCTCCGGCAAGGGCAAACGCGCCGCGGCCCAAGAGTGGCTCTGACCCACACCAACCCCCGCCCCACGGAAATCAGTTGCCCCGCGCGACACCTCCGGCAATGATCGCCACAGCGACGAGGAAGCTCTGCGGAGGAGCGCCCGGCTCTGTCTCCGGGTGGACGCAGGTTCGAATCCTGCCCTCGTCGCCTTCAAGCACCGGCCGCAGGAGATGCCGTACGCGTGATGGAGCGAGAAGCCGCCGTTCGAGCCGTCGAAGAGCAGCTGGAGCGGGACTACCAGCAGCAGTTGGCCGCGGGGGACGCGATGCGGATGGCCGTGGTGGATGCCGAGGAGCATGAGCTGGTGTGGATCGTCCACTGGCAGGCCGAGGAGTTCGTGCGCACCCGGAACCCGGAGTTCCTGCTGGTGGGCAACGGGCCGTACCTCGTCGACCGTGTCGACGGAGGACTGCACCGGATCGGTGTCGTCTCGGCGGTGAGCGGCGAGTGGGAGGCCGACTATCGAGCCCGCATCCGCGGGTTGCCCGTGCGCACGGCGGTGGACGACCTGCACGATGAGATGCGTGAAGTCGCCGCCGGGCGTGGGCGGATGCGTGCTGTGCGGGTCCTGCGGCAGCGGCTGCCGGTGTTGTCTCCTGCGGAGGCCATCGAGTACGTGACGTCCCTGCTGGACCACGATGTGCCTGCGCGCCTCGTGGCCGTCGCCGTCAAGGAGCTCGTGGCACCTCTCGACCCGGTGCTCGCGGTGGAGAGCCTCGCCCCCTGAGCCCGGCAGTGCGCCCCAGGCCCCCGGCCAACCCCCAGGGCCATCACGCCCCTCGGGCCGCCACGGCGCGGCGGATGCCGTAGGCCGCGGCCCCCAGGCACAGGACCGCCGCGCCCCAAGTGACCGACGCCGCGGGCAGGGTGAAGGCGAGCAGGAGGCAGCCGGTCAGGCCGAGGAGGGGGATGGCTCGGGGTGGGCGGCCCTCCGTTGAAGTGAGGGTGAGCGCGGAGGCGTTGGCGATGGCGTAGTAGGCCAGTACGCCGAAGGCGGAGAAACCGATCGCCCCGCGCACGTCGACGGTGGCCGCCAGGACGGCGACGACCGCGCCGACGGCGAGTTCGGCGCGGTGCGGCACTTTGAAGCGCGGGTGCACGGCGGACAGGACGTACGGGAGATGACGGTCACGGGCCATGGCCAGTGTGGTGCGGGAGACTCCGAGGATCAGCGCGAGCAGCGAGCCGAGTGCGGCGACGGCCGCTCCCGCGCGGACCACCGGCGTCAGCCATGTCGCACCGGCGGCTCGCACCGCGTCCGACAGCGGTGCGCCCGACTCCGCGAGCCGCCCGGCTCCGAGGACGCTCAGGACGGCGATCGCGACGGCCGCGTAGACGATGAGAGTGATGCCGAGGGCGAGCGGGATCGCCCGCGGAATGGTGCGTGCCGGGTCGCGGACCTCCTCGCCGAGGGTGGCGATGCGCGCGTACCCGGCGAAGGCGAAGAACAGCAGCCCGGCGGCCTGCAGCACCCCGGTCCAGGAGGCGTCCGGTCCCCACTCGAGGCGCGAGGTGTCGGCGCTGGAGCCGGTCAGGCAGACGACCACGACTGCGGCGAGCACGGCGAGGACGACGGCGACGACGGCACGCGTGAGCCAGGCGGTCTTCTGGATGCCGGTGTAGTTGACCGCGGTCAGCGCCACCACCGCGGCCACCGCCACCGCGTGGGCCTGGGCGGGCCAGGCGTACGACCCCACGGTCAGCGCCATCGCCGCGCAGGAGGCGGTCTTGCCGACCACGAAGCTCCAGCCGGCCAGGTAGCCCCAGAAGTCACCGAGGCGCTCGCGGCCGTAGACGTAGGTGCCGCCGGACGCCGGGTAGCGGGCGGCGAGCCGTGCGGAGGACGTGGCGTTGCAGTAGGCCACCACCGCGGCGAGGGCGAGCGCCGTCAGGAGCCCGGATCCGGCCGCGCCGGCCGCCGGTGCGAGCGCGGCGAAGATGCCCGCGCCGATCATCGAGCCCAGGCCGATCACCACCGCGTCCGGCACCCCGAGCCGCCTGGTCAGCTCTCCTTCGGCAGGAGGATTCGCCGCCGTGCCCATCGCTGCACTCCTTCGCCCGCGGCGCGCTGCTCCGCGCGTCAGTTCTCGTACCTCGGCGTCGCCGTACGTTACTTGGCCCCCCAGGGGTGGACGCCGCGAACCGGCCCTGACGCGGTCCCGCGACGGGGGCGACATCGCGGGCCCTTCACTAGGCTGAACGGCGTCCCGGTCCTGCGGTTTCCGAGGGGGCAGCGTGTCCACGATGGTGATGACCGGCGGCACGTCCGGCTTCGGAGCGATCGCGGCCGAGCGTCTTACGCGGTCGGGCGACGTACGGCTGATCCTGGGCGCACGCCGGACGACGGCTATCGGCGATCGGATCCCGGCGGTAGGCGACCGGATCCCGCTCGACCTGGCGGACCTCGCCTCGGTGCGCGCCTTCGCGACGACGGTCCGCGAGCGGCTCGGCGACACCCCCGTCGACGCCTTGGTGCTCAACGCCGGAATGGTCCTCCCCGACGTCACCCGTCGCACGGTCGACGGCTTCGAGACGGCCTTCGCCGTCAATCACCTCGCGCACCACCTGTTGCTGCGCCTGCTGCTTCCGGCGCTCGCGGACACGGCGACCGTGGTGCTGACCACGAGCGGCACCTACGACCCCGCCAACCACGCCGGACTGACGCCGCCCCGGCACGCCGACGCGGAACTGCTCGCGCACCCCGACCGGGACCCCGGCCTCGACGCCAAGCCGCGCAAGGCGGGCGAGCACGCGTACACCGCGTCCAAGCTGTGCGCCGTGCTCACCGCACGATCGCTGTCCGAGCACCCCGGCTTCCGCAACGATCGCCGCACCGTCGTCGCCTACGATCCCGGGCAGGTCTTCGGGACAGGCCTGGCCAAGCAGCTGTCGTTCCCGCTGCGTACGGCCTGGGCGCTGCTCGGCACTCCGGTCGTCGGCCGGCCGCTGCGCAGGTTCAGCCGCGATCTCAACAGCCGCCCCGACGCCGCGAACACCTTGGCCGACCTGGCCGTCGGCGGTGTGCCGGCCCCGGCAGGACGCGTGCTCGTCGCCCTGCGGCGCGCGCGGCTCAGCTGGCCGGACCCGTCCGATCTGGCCCGCAGGGACGAGGTGGCGCAGGCGCTGTGGAACGACAGCGGCAGGCTCGTCGGCCTTTCGCCCTGACACGGACCGCGGCGCACGGCACGTCGCGCGTCACATCGCTCCCAGGCACGGAAACCGGTCGCCAGACCGCACGGCGACTTGATTGCATCTCCCCATGAGTGATCTCCACATCCGCTGTGCGACCCCGTCCGACATCGACACCGTGCTGCGGTTCTGGCGCGAGGCCGCGGAGGGAACGAGCATCAGCGACGACCGGGCCGGAGTGGCCCGGCTCGTCGAGCGCGACCCCGAGGCCCTGCTCATCGCCGAGCGCGACGGCGTCATCGCCGGCACCGCGATAGCCGGTTTCGACGGCTGGCGCTGTCACCTCTACCGCCTCGCCGTGCACCCGGACCAGCGGCGTCAGGGCGTCGGCTCGGCGCTGCTCGCCGCGGCCGAGGAGCGCTTCCTGGGACTTGGGGGGCGCCGCGGCGACGCGATGGTCCTCGACCGCAACGAGCTCGCGCGGCATGCCTGGCGCGCCGCCGGGTACGCGCCCGAGCCGCAGTGGAGCCGCTGGGTGAAGCACCTCTAGATCCCAGTCCGCGGACGCCCGCACGAGCGGATTTTGCTGGTCCTTTACTATGTACGGACCACTCGATTCAACTGAGATTCAACTGAGATTCAAACGGAAAGGTGTGAGCGTCCGCCCATGGGCGAGCCTCCCAGTACCCGACATCGCGCATTCCCCCGGTCCCTGTCCGATCATGGGACGGAGGTGACCCGATGACCGAAGTGCTCCTGCTCCTCGTGGCGGTGCTCCTGTCGCTGGCGTGCGGCGTCTTCGTGGCGGCGGAGTTCTCCCTCACCACGGTCGAGCGCAGCGAACTGGAACGAGCGGCCGAACGGGGCGAGCGCGGCGCCGCGGGCGCCCTCAAGGCCGTCAAGAACCTCACCTTCCAGCTCTCCGGGGCGCAGCTCGGCATCACCGTCACCAACCTGGTGGTCGGCATGCTCTCCGAGCCCTCCATCGCCAAGCTGATCGCGGGCCCGCTGCGCTCCATGGGCATCTCCGCATCGGTGTCCTCGTCGGTGGCCCTGGTCATCGGCACGGCCCTGTCGACGGTCTTCCTGATGGTCGTCGGCGAGCTGGTGCCCAAGAACTGGGCGATCTCGTCGCCGCTGGCCGTCGCCAAGCGGGTGGCGACTCCGCAGCGCCTGTTCAGCGCCGCGTTCCGCCCCTTCATCGCGCATCTGAACAACACGGCGAACCACTCCGTACGCCGCTTCGGCATCCAGCCCACCGAGGAGCTGGCCAGCGCGCGCAGCCCCAAGGAGCTGGTGGCGCTCGCCCGGCACTCCGCCAAGGAGGGCGCCCTGGAGGCGGACACCGCCGAGCTGTTCGTACGCACCCTGAACCTCGCCGATCTCTCCGCGGAGAACGTGATGACGCCGCGCGTGCAGGTCATCGCCCTCGACGCCCTCGCCACCTGCGAGGACGTCGCGAACGCGACGCGGGCCACGGGCCTGTCCCGCTTCCCCGTCTACCGCGGCAACCTCGACTCGGTCGTCGGTGTCGCGCACATCAAGGACGTCCTGGCGATACCGGCCGAGCGCAGGGCCCGCTTCCCCGTCGCCGAGCTGATGCGCGAGCCGCTGCTGGTCCCGGAGTCGCTGACCGTCGACCGGCTTCTGGACCGGCTCTCCGGCAAGCGCACGATGGCCGTGGTCATCGACGAGTACGGCGGCACCGCCGGGGTCGCGACCCTGGAGGACATCGTCGAGGAGGTCGTCGGCGAGGTGCGGGACGAGCACGATCCGCACGAGACGCCCGACATCGCCCCAGCGGGCACCGACGACGCAGGCCGGACGCTCTACTCCGCCGACGGCTCGGCCCGCACCGACCAGCTGGCCCGCGTCGGCCTGCGCACGCCCGAGGGGCCATACGAGACGCTCGCAGGGCTGGTCGCCACCGAGCTCGGCCGCATACCGGCCGAGGGCGACAGCGTCGAGGTGGGCGGCTGGCGGCTCGACGTCGTGGACGCCCGCGGCCGCCGCGCCGCCCGCGTCCTGCTGCACGCGCCCCTGCACGACGACCACCAGGAGGAGGAGCGATGACCGCCGTCCAGTTGCTGATCGGCCTGGCGACGCTCGTCGTCAACGCCTTCTTCGTGGGCGCCGAGTTCGCGCTCATCTCCGTACGCAGGAGCCAGATCGAGCCGTACGCCGAGGACGGCGACCGGCGTGCCAAGAGCGTGCTGTGGGGTCTGCAGCACGTGTCGGCGCTGCTGGCGGCGGCCCAGCTCGGCATCACACTGTGCACCCTGGTGCTCGGCATCGTCGCCGAGCCCGCGATCGCGCATCTGCTTGAGCCGCTGTTCGACGCGGTCGGCGTGCCGCACGGTCTGGTCCACCCGATCTCGTTCGTCATCGCGCTCGCCCTGGCGACGTATCTGCACATGCTGCTCGGCGAGATGATCCCCAAGAACATCGCGCTCGCCGAGCCGGTGCGCTCGGCGCTGCTGCTCGGTCCGCCGCTGGTCGCCGTCGCCCGTGCGCTGCGCCCTGTGATCTTCGCGATCAACGCGTTCGCCAACGGCCTCCTGAAACTGCTCAGGGTCGAGGTGAAGGACGAGGTCGCCGCGACGTTCTCGGACGACGAGCTGGCCCGGATGGTCAAGGACTCCGGTGACGCGGGTCTGCTCGACGACCGTGCCCAGGAACGGCTGCACGACGCGCTCGAACTGGGCCGCCGCCCGGTCCGGGACGTGGTGCTCCCCTTGGAGCGGGTCGTGTACGCGCATGTGGGCGTGACGCCGGAGCAGTTGGAGCGGCTCTCGTCTGAGTCCGGGTTCTCCCGCTTCCCCGTCGTGGACGACGGCCGCCGCATCGTCGGCTATCTGCACGTCAAGGACGCGCTCGACCGGGCGCCGCGCGATCTGCCGTTCCGGGTGCCGGACATGCGGAAGATCGCGCAGGTGCGTGAGTCCACGCCGCTGGACGACGTGCTGACCGCGATGCGCGGCAGCCGCACCCATGTGGCGGCGGTGCTCGGCTCGGACGGCAGACTGGCCGGGATGGTCACGATGGAGGATGTACTGCGGGAGCTGTTCGGTCAGCCCGCCTGAGCCGAGGGGGATGCGCACACCGTGAGTCAACTCGTCCTGCGCGACGTGTCGTACGGCTATCCGGAACGGCCCGTCCTGGAACGGGTCTCGCTCTCGGTGCGCCCCGGCGAGAAGGCCTGTGTCATCGGCGAGAACGGCTCGGGCAAGTCGACGCTGCTCCGTCTGATGGCGGGCGAGCACGTCCCCGCCGACGGCGAGGTGGCCGTCGTGTCCGACGGCGGCACCGGCTATCTCGCCCAGACGCTGCGCCTTCCGCCGCACGCCACCGTGCAGGACGCGGTGGACGACGCGCTGGCCGAACTGCGGGATCTGGAGCGGCGGATCGGCGAGGCGGAGGCCGCGCTCGGCTCGGCGGGGCCGGACGGCCTTGCCGCGTACGGGGATCTCCTCGCCGCCTTCGAGGCGCGTGACGGCTACCGCGCCGACGCCCGCCTGGAGGCCGCGCTGCACGGGCTCGGCGTACCCCACCTGGAGCGTTCACGCGCCCTCGGCTCCCTCTCCGGCGGCGAGGCCGCACGCCTCGCGCTGGCCTGTGTGCTCGCCCCGCAGCCCGAACTCCTCCTCCTGGACGAGCCGACCAACCACCTGGACGACCAGGCGCTCGGCTGGCTGGAGGAGCGGCTGCGCGGCCACCGGGGCACCGTCGTCGCCGTGACCCACGACCGGGTGTTCCTGGACCGGGTCGCCGAGGTGATCGTCGAGGTCGACGGCGACCGCAGGTCGGCGGCGCGCTACGGCGGCGGCTGGCACGGCTATCTGGAGCAGCGCACCACGGCCCGGCGCCGCTGGGAGGAGCGCTACCGGCGGTGGAGCGACGAGGTGGCGCGCCAGGAGCGGCTCGCGGAGGGCGGTTCCGACCGCCTCGCGACGGGCTGGCGGATGAGCGAGAGCCCGCGCTTCGCGGGCCATCAGCGCTCGGTGGAGGGCCAGCTGTCCGGTGTCGTACGCAATGCGCGCGAGCGGCTGCGCAGACTGCGCGCCGAGCCGGTGCCGCGCCCGCCGGACCCGCTGCACTTCACGGTCGGTGACGGCATCGAGGGCGGTGACCACCCCTTCGTACGTCCGGCTTCGCTGACGGACGTCACGGTGGGCGAGCGCCTCGCCGTCGAGCACCTGCTCCTCGAACCGGGCTCGCGCACCCTGGTCACCGGGGCGAACGGCGCGGGCAAGTCGACGCTGCTCGGTGTGCTCGCGGGGGTGGTCGCCGCAGATCGCGGGCAGGTCGAACTCCCGGCGCGCGTGGGCCACTTGCCCCAGGAGATCGCGTACATCGCGGACAAGGACACCACCAAGACCCTCCTCGACGCGTTCGCGGCAGGCCTGCCGGGCCTGCCCGAGGACCACGCGCCGGGGCTCCTCGCCCTTGGCCTCTTCCGGGAGGAGGACTTCGGCGTGCCGGTGCGGGGCCTCTCCGTGGGACAGCGGCGCCGCCTGGCACTGGCCCGCCTGGTGACCCGCCCTGCCGACCTGCTCCTCCTGGACGAGCCGACGAACCACCTCTCCCCCGCGCTGGTCGAGGAGCTGGACGCGGCGCTCGCGGAGTACCGGGGCACGCTGGTCGTGGTGTCCCACGACCGCAGGCTGCGGCAGCGGTTCCGGGGCGAGCGGGTGCGGGTGGAGGCGGGGCGACTGCTTCCGGAGGCATAGCCCGTGGCCCTCACCCTCACCGAACGCCGCCCGCCCTGGGTCGTCTTCACGCGCCATGACGACCCGTGGCTGAGTGCGGAGTCCGACGAACTTCACCTCCACGGTGGCCGCGTGTTCCGCCTGGATGCCCGCGAGTTGGTGGATCCCGGAGCCCTGTTCGCCGCCTTCGCCCGGGAGTTGGCCTTCCCCGGCTACTTCGGCCACAACTGGGACGCACTGGTGGACTGCCTGCACGACTGGCACGGCTGGCACGACCGCCACGACCTGCACGACCACGGCCACGACACGAAGGACCTGGCCGTCCTGATCGACCACGCCGACGCCCTGCACGACGCCGAGTTCCTCGGACTCCTCGTCTCCGTGCTCTGCCAGGCCGCCTGGAACGCCAACCTTCGACTCGACGCCGACGGACAACCGGACCCGTACCGACGCCCGTTCACCCTGCACTTCGCCTTCCTCGTCCACGACATCGCTCCCGCCGCCTTCACCGAGGCCGTGGCCCGCGGCATGGACGTACAGGTGACGCTCGATCAGGAACGCCTGACGGCAACCCTGGGGGAAGAGGACTGGCCGCTCGGGTCAGGGGGTGGCCCCGCCGCGCCGGGCGGTCGGGGTCTCCGTGATGCCGGGCCCTCCGGTCCCCACCTTGCCGGCGCCGACCGCCGTGAGGACGGCGAGCAGCGTCGCCATCGCGGCGGTGGCGAGCGCCGCCTCCCAGTCGACGTCCAGGAGACTGGTCGCCCCGGCGACGAGCACGGCGCCCAGTGACTGCGCGAAGGTACGGAGCGCGCGCTCCGCGGTGGCCTTCCAGAAAACGACGGTCCACATGGCTGCCTCGTCTCTCTCGAGGTTGACGGGTCAACTCCCGGCATACCGCGATCTCGGCGACCTGCCTACGACGTCAACCGCCTTTGAAGAGCGGATAGTTCAGCGCACGACGCTGGGCGCGAATACGATCCGGCAGCCCCTCTCCGGAAGGTGTCCCACCCATGCCCTTGCCGAGCCTGCTCGCGGTCTTCGCCCACCCGGACGACGAGTCGCTGTCGGCGGGCGGCGTACTGGCCCGCCACGCGGCTGCCGGCGCGCGCACCGCGGTCGTCACAGCGACCTGGGCCG
This sequence comes from Streptomyces sp. NBC_01381, assembly GCF_026340305.1. Lineage (NCBI taxonomy): Bacteria > Bacillati > Actinomycetota > Actinomycetes > Kitasatosporales > Streptomycetaceae > Streptomyces > Streptomyces sp. NBC_01381. The sequence goes on from NZ_JAPEPI010000003.1 coordinate 547,225, forward strand.
AGGGCACATCGCGCACCGCAGAGCTGGCCGAGGCGCTGACGATCCTCGGCGCCGGCCGACCGCGGATGCTCGGCTACGCCGACGCGAAGGTGCCGCAGTCGGCCCCTGGCCGCCTGCGGCTGTGCGATGCGCCGCTGGACGAGGCAGTAGGGCGGCTCGTGGGGCATGTCCGGGAGGTCCGCCCGGACATCGTCATCACCCACGATGCCTACGGAGGATTGCCGGGCCACCCTGACCACGTGCACACCCATCGGGTGACCATGCTGGCTGTCCAGGCCGCGGGGCTCGGCAAGCTCTACCCACAGGCCGGGGACCCTTGGCAGCCGCGCACCCTGTACCTGGCCACTCACCCTCACTCGGCCGTGCCGGCGCTCAGGGATGTGATCGACGCGCGGAAGGCGGTCTACAGCGTTCCCGATGAACTCATCGCCGCGACCGTCGACATCCGCCCCTGGATGGAGCAGAAGATCGCCGCCGTACTGGCTCACCGATCCGAGGTGGAGCGGGGAGCCTTGCCAGGGGTGATCGCCGGCCTTTCGTCTGACGCCCGGGAGCGGCTGTTCGGCACCGAGTGGTATATACGCCACTCGCTCTTCACTACTCCGGCGGCCGCCCAGGCGGAGCTGAGATGATCGATTCCAAGGGACATCCATCGCCCGCCTTCAGTGCAGAGACGAGGAGCGCGAACCATGCCCGGCGACAACCGCACAGACCCGCCAAGGCTCGGCACCGAGCGTGAGACGTTGCGGGGGTTTCTCGACCATCAGCGGGCGACCCTCGCCATGAAGTGCGAAGGGCTCGGCGACGAGGAGCTGCGGCAGCAGTCGATGCCGCCGTCGACGCTGTCGCTGCTCGGGCTCGTGCGGCACATGGCCGAGGTGGAACGCGCCTGGTTCCGGCGGCCGTTCGAGGACAATGACGCGCCCATGGTCTGGTCCGACAAGATCGACTTCCAGGCGGCGTACGACGCGAGTGCGTCGACCAGGGCCGAGGCGTTCGCCGCCTGGGAAGCGGAGGTGGAGAACTCGCGCCGCATCGAGCGGCAGGCCGACTCCCTGGAGCTGGCCGGGTATCAGCCGCGGTGGGGCGAAGAGGTGTCGCTGCGGATGGTGATGGTGCACGTGCTGGTGGAGTACGGCCGCCACAACGGGCACGCGGACTTTCTGCGCGAGGGCGTCGACGGGACCGTGGGCGCCTGAGTCCGCCTACGGTGTGAGGCGGTGCCCCGTCGTCGCGTCGACGTGGTCCGGGATGTCCTCGTGGCGGTCGCCGACCGTCGAGGTGCCGGTGGGTTCGAGGACGAGGATCGCGGCGCCGGACGGTGCGGACGGCTTGTGTTCGGTGCCGCGCGGGACGGTGAAGACCGAACCCTTGGGGAGGGTGACCGTGCGTTCCCCGGTCGGCTCGCGCAGGGAGATGCGCAGTTCGCCTTCGAGGACGAGGAAGAACTCGTCGGTGTCGTCGTGGACGTGCCAGAGGTGCTCGCCCTCGACCTTGGCCACGCGTACGTCGTAGTCATTGACCTGGGTGACGATGCGCGGGCTCCACAGGGCGTCGAAGGAGGCCAGGGCCTTGGTCAGGGCGATGGGTTCGTTGTTGCTCATGGCTCCACCTTCCGCCGTCCGGCAGCGATCACGCGAGTGGTAGAAATAGCTCATGGCGCAAGGATCCTCTCAGGGTGACGGTGATGGTGATGACGGTGGTCGTCGCGGGCCGCTGCATCGTGTTGTCGTGATCGTCGATGCCAACTCCAATCCCTTCGAACTCGGCTGTGCCACTGAGGTGTTCGGGCTGCGCAGGCCCGAACTCGGGCGTGACTTGTACGAGTTCTCGCTCTGCTCGCCCGAGCCCCGCACCCTGATGCGGGACGGGTTCTTCACGCTCACCGGTGTCGCGGGCCTTGAGGCGGCCGAGTCGGCGGACACCCTGATCGTGCCCAACCGGCCCGACGTCGAGGTGCCACGGCGCCCGGCCGTCCTCGACGCCGTCCGCCGGGCGCACGCCCGTGGGGCCCGGCTCGTCGGGTTCTGCAGCGGCGCCTTCACCCTGGCCGAGGCCGGGGTGCTCGAAGGGCGCCGGGCCACCGCGCACTGGCAGTGGGCCGACTCCTTCCGGGCCCGCTTCCCCGGCGTACGGCTCGAACCGGATGTGCTCTTCGTCGACGACGGCGACATCCTCACCGCCGCGGGCAGCGCCGCCGCCCTCGACCTCGGGCTGCACGTGGTCCGCCGGGACCACGGCGCCGAGGTCGCCAACGCGGTCAGCCGGCGCCTGGTGTTCGCCGCCCACCGGGACGGCGGACAACGGCAGTTCGTGGAGCGGCCCGTACCGGACGTGCGGGACGAGTCCCTCGCCCCGGTGCTCGCCTGGGCGCAGGAGCGGCTTGACTCACCGCTCTCCGTGCCCGATCTCGCGGCGCGCGCCGCACTGAGCCCGGCGACGCTGCACCGCCGCTTCCAGGCTCAGCTCGGCACCACACCCCTCGCGTGGCTCACCGGCGAACGCCTCACGCTGGCCTGCCGGTTGATCGAGCGAGGGGTGACCGGATTCGACGTGGTCGCCCGCCGCAGCGGCCTCGGGAGCACCGCCAATCTGCGCGCCTTGATGCGCCGCGAGACGGGCCTCACGCCCTCCGCGTACCGCCGCCGGTTCGGGCCGGCGACGCAACAGCACTGAGCCGGGCTCGGCTGACACCCCCTTCAATCCCCCCTCACAAAGGCCGACTTGCGGCCTATTGGCCCCCCACCCCCCTCTCATAGGGTCACGGCTTGATATGGCCATGACGAAGGAGAGGGAGTCCATGCGTCGCAGACGCCTGCTTCACCTGGTCCTCGCCCCGCTCGCGGGCGTGCTCGTGTTCACCGCTCCGGCCGCCGCGGGCCCCACGCCACCGGGGGACGTCTACCGCCCGGTACGCGGTCCTGCCGCGCCCGCCGAGTACCGCTACCTGCAGAAGACCGTCCCCGGAGAGTCGATTCCGCGCCACGCGCACGAGGACGCCGCCGCGCAGGCGCGTCAACTGCCCACCACCGGCGGCCGGTGGAAGTCCGTCGGGCCGACGAACATCGGCGGGCGCATCGTCTCGCTCGCCCTCGACCCGAAGCGTGCGGACACGCTGTACGCCGCCGCGGCCAGCGGTGGCGTCTGGCGCAGCACGGACGCCGGGCAGACCTTCAAGTCCGCCTGGCCCGACGACTGGACGCAGTCGATGGGCGCGATCGCCACCGCACCCGACGGCACCCTGTACGCCGGTACCGGCGAGCCCAACCCCGGTGGCGGCAGCATCACGTACGAAGGAACAGGCCTCTACCGCAGCACCGACGGCGGCAAGCACTGGACGCCGTCCGGGCTGCGCGACTCCGGCGCGATCAGCGCGATCACCGTGGACCCGGACAACCCGCGCCGCATCTACGTGGCGGCGGCCGGCTCCCTCTACAACGGCGGCGGCGACCGCGGCGTCTACCGCTCGGAGAACGGCGGCAGGACCTGGCAGCGGATCCTGTCCGGCGCCAACGAGTTCACCGGCGCCACCGAGATCATCGTGCGGGGCGGAAAGCTGTACGCCGTCCTGTGGGACCACCGCCGCACGCCCGAACGCCGCACCTACGGCGGCGAGGGCTCGGGCGTCTTCCGGTCGGGCGACGACGGCAGGACCTGGCAGCGGCTCGGCGGCGGCCTTCCCGCGCAGGGCTCGGGCGTCGGCCGGATCGGTCTCGCCGTCGCGGGCGATCGGGCGTACGCCATCGTCAACAAGACGGAAGGAACCTTCGAGGGCTTCTACGCCTCGACGGACGCGGGCGACACCTGGCAGCGGACGCCCACGGACAAGAAACTCACCGATTCACAGTCCACGTTCGGCTGGTGGTTCGGGAAGATCTGGACCGATCCGCGCGACGCCGGGCATGTACAGGTCGCCGGAGTACCGCTGATGACGTCGAAGGACGGCGCCGCCACCTGGACGGCCGACGACACCAGCATCCACGTCGACCAGCACGCGATGGTCTGGGACCCGCGCCACCCCGGCCGCGTCTACCTGGGCAACGACGGCGGCGTCTACCGCTCCGACGCGAACGGCGACGGCGGCTGGGTCAAGGCCCGCCACGAGCCATACACCCAGCTCTACAGCGCGGCCATATCGCCGCAGGACACCTCGCGGATCTCCGGAGGCGCACAGGACAACGGCTCGATACGTTCCTGGGGCGGCGACGGCTTCAACGAGTACCTCGGCGGGGACGGCGAGGAGAACCTGATCAACCCGACCGACGTGAACAACGTCTACGCCTGCTACCAGTACGGGAATTGCTTCAGCTCGGCGGACGGCGGCGACACGCTGACCTACTTCGCCGACAAGACGACATTCAAGCGCCGCAACTGGTTCACGCCGGTCGTCTTCGACCCCCGTGACCCCAAGGTCCTCTACTACGGCGCCGAGGTGCTCAACCGCTCCACGGACGGCGGCGCCACCTGGCAGGCCATCAGCCCCGATCTGTCCGGCGGTCCGGGACCCGACCCGATCTACACCAACTACGGCACGATCACCTCGATCGCCCCGGCCGCGGACGGCCGCACCGTCTACGTCGGCACGGACGACGGCCGCGTCTGGGTCACCAAGGACGCCGGCGCGCACTGGACGAAACTCGCCCAGGGCCGCCCCTGGGTGACCCGGGTCGTCGTCGACCCGCACGACCCCGACCGCGTCTACACCACCCACTCCGCCTATCGCGCGGGCTCGGCCACGCCCCACGTATACGGCAGCGCGGACGGCGGCAAGCACTGGAAGGACCTGTCGGGCAATCTGCCGGACGCCCCGGTCAACGACCTCGTCATCGCCCGGGGTGGCAAGCTCCACATCGGCACCGACCAGGGCGTCTTCACCTCCGGCGGCAAGGGTGGCCACTGGTCGCGCCTTGGCCGTGGCATGCCCGCGGTGCCGGTGGACGACATCGAGTACGACGCCGGGAACCACCGCCTGGTGGCGGCCACGTTCGGCAGGGGCTTCTACGAACTGACCACTCCCTGACCGTCAGTCCGGATCCGGCTGAGAACGTGTCCTGCACCGTGGAGAAGTCACTGGTCCTGGTGGTGGTCATGACCGGGTGCTCCTTCGCTGAGCGGATCGGTGAAGTGGATCGATGAGTGGGGCGATCAGTGGGTCGCCGAAAGGTCCGCGCGCTCCTCGGCGGGTGTGCTGGCCGCGGTCACCCTGCCCGCCCGTGAGCGGAGTCCGAAGGCGGCGATCAGCGCGGCCGGCAGGACCGCGGCGAGCGGGACCCACAGGGCGGCGCGGTAGCCGTCGAGGAGGTCCGCCGGTGCGGACGAGGCGGTGGCGGCGACGTTGACGGCGGTGACCGCGGAGAGGCCGAGCGCCGCGCCGAACTGGAAGGAGGTGTAGAGGAGTCCGCCCGCCAGGCCCTGCTCCTCCTCCTTGACGCCCTCGGTGGCGACGATGGTGAGCGGGCCGTAGGCCAGGGCGAAGCCGAGACTGAGAATGATCAGGCTCGGGAACATCGCCAGGTACGTCCAGTCCGCGCCGACCGGCAGGAACAGGGCGTACGCGAGCGCCGCGAGGAGCAGACCGCCGAAGATCACCCGGGCGTTGCCGAAGCGCTCGACGAGCTTGGGCGTGAGGGTGGGCGAGAGCGCCGCGTCGACGCCGATGACGATCATCGCGAAGCTGGTCTCGAGAATGGACCAGCCGCGCAGCTCCTGGAGGTAGAGGACGACCAGGAACTGGAATCCGAAGAAGCCCCCGGCGAAGAGCAGCCCGGCGAGGTTGGCGCGGACGAGCGCACCGCTGCGGAAGATGCCGAGGCGGACCAGCGGCGATGCGGAACGGCGCTCGACGGCGACGAAGGCTCCGAGGAGCGCGAGACCTGCGGCGAGCGTGGTGAGGGTGGCGGCGAGGCTCGTGTGGGATGCGCGCTCCACGCCGAGGACGAGCAGCACGATGGCGGCCGTGACGGTGACGCCGCCCGCCAGGTCGATGCCCTGCCCGGTGCGGTCGGGGCGCGGCGACTTGGGCACGAAGGCGAGCGCGGCCAGCAGGATCACCGCGGAGAGCACGACGGGGGCGAAGAAGACCCAGCGCCAGCCGACCGAGGCCAGCAGTCCGCCGATGACCAGGCCGATCGAGAAGCCGCCCGCTGCGGTGCCGGAGTAGAAGAGCAGGGCCTTGTTGCGCCGCGGTCCCTCCTCGAAGCCGGTGGTGATGATGGAGAGGCCCGCGGGGGTCATGAAGGCGGCAGCGACCCCGGTGACGAAGCGGGCGACGATCAGCATCCAGCCCTCGGTGGCGAACCCGCCAAGGCCCGAGAAGAGCAGGAAGACGGTGAGCCACAGGACGAACATCTGGCGGCGCCCGAAGAGGTCCGCCGCCCGGCCGCCGAGCAGCATGAAGCCGCCGTAGCCGAGGACGTAGGCGCTCATGACCCACTGCAGGTCTCCGGTGGACAGGCCCAGGTCGGCGCGGATGGACGGCAGGGCCACATTGAGCATGGCCACATCGATGCCCTCCAGGAAGATCGCGCCGCACAGGACGAGCAGGACGCCCCACTCCTGGGGCTTCAGGGCGGCTGACTCTCTCTGCTTGCTCATGACGATGTCCTCTGTTCCTCTGCCCATTGCGTGTTGCGCGACGGTGATGGGTTGTTGTCGGCTCACTCACCCTCGATCAGCGCGCGGGGCGGAACAACGGCGAAGATCGCAACGTTCGTTCAACCAGGCTTACCGATCCGATCCACCTGGGGGAACGCCGATGGAACGCGATGAACTGGAGTGCTTTCTGCTGCTCGCCGACGAGTTGCACTTCGGCCGCACGGCCGACCGCATGCGGCTCTCGCGCGCGCGGGTCAGCCAGTTGATCCAGCGCCTCGAACGCCGCGTCGGCGCCCCGCTGTTCATCCGTACCAGCCGCCGCGTCGCCCTCACCTCGCTCGGCCGGCAGCTGCGCGCCGACCTCGAACCGCACCACCGGGCCATCGCGGCCGCCCTGGAACGGGCCGCCGCCACCGCGCGCGGCATCGAGAGCGTGCTGCACGTGGGCTTCTCCAACCCGCTGACCGGCGAGATCGTGATGAAGGCGACGGAGGCGCTGCGCGCGAGCCACCCCGGTCTCGCCGTGGAGATCTGCGAGGTGCCGCTCTCCGATCCCTACGGGCAGCTGCGCAACGGCGAATTCGACGTCCAGCTCACGGAGTTCCCGGTCGAGGAGGCGGACCTGGGCGCCGGTCCCGCGCTGCTCGCGGAGGAGCGGGTCCTCGCGATCGCCGCGGGCCATCCGCTGGCCGGGCGGGACGCGGTGTCGCCCGAGGATCTGGCGGACGTGACGCTGCTGACGATCGCGGGCGATGTGCCCGAATACTGGCTGGAACACCATGTCCCGTCCCACACGCCGCTCGGCCGCCCGATCGCCCGCGGCCCCGGCGTGACCAACATGCAGGAGGCGCTGATGCTGGCCGCGGCCGGCAAGGGCGCGCTGCTCGCCCCCGCGCACACCGGTACGTACTACGCGCGACCTGGTGTCGCGTACGTTCCCTTCACCGACGCGGAGCCGGTCGGCTACGGCATGGTGTGGCGCGCGGGCGACGACACGGGTGCGATCGAGGCGTTCACCAGGACGGCCCGGGAGGTCGCGCGCGACGTGGCGCAGGGGGATCCGCGTAGTGCGGTGCCGGTGGGCGTGTGATCAGGAGTCGCCGCACGGACCGTCGCCCGGTCGGCGGCCGCCGGCTTCGAGCAGTCGGCGAAGGCGGCGGACCTCGGCGACGAGGCGGGGGACGTCTTCGCGGGCGCGTGCGATGAACCGGGCGTTCTCGTCCCAGCGTCCGTCCGCCGCATCGACGTAGCGCGGCCGCTGAACGAGGGTGGCGGCCACGATCTCACCGTGGTCGAAATCGGGCCATCGCTCGGCGTGTCCGGTGTCGGGGACGGTGCTGACGGCGACGAGGCTCATGGCGTGGTCGTCGTCGAGCTGACGCACATGCCAGGGCCCGGGGGTCGCGGTCGCGGCGATCTCCTCGATCCCGTCGAGGTCGTCGTCCGTCAGCGGGGCGGGGGCGTCCATCGAGCTGCTTCCTCTCGCGGGTCGGCGCCGGTCAGCCCTGGTCAGTGCGGGGGCCGCGGCCGCCTTTGTCGGGACGGTGCTGACGGCGACGAGACACATGGCGTGGTCGTCGTCGAGGTCGTCGTCGAAAGTCGCCGTCCGTCAACGCGGCGGAGGTGTCCTCGGGTTGGTTCCGCGCCCCGGTCACGACCGGGCCGCCTCCGCAGCCGCCTTGACGTGGCCGTTGCGGGTCCGGATCAGATGCGGCATATAGCGGTTGAGCACGGCCCACTCGGCCAGGGCGCCCAGCGGGCCGAGCGGTGCGGCGAAGTCGATCACGTCGCGCATCACGGTGCCGCCCTGCCCGTCCGGCTCGAAGTGGTGGGCGTGGTGCCACCGTTTGAAAGGCCCTGACACCTGCTCGTCGACGAAGTGTCCCGGCCGGTCGAAGGCGGTGATCCGGGACGTCATCCGCCACCGCACGCCGAAGTGCCTTGCCTCCCAGGTCACGGACTCCCCCAGCAGCATGCCGCCGGCCGCGACGCCGCCGATGACCTGCTCCCCGGACGCGGCCATCGACGCGGTGTGCACATCGACGTCCAGCGAGATGTCGAAGACGAGCTCTGGCGGCGCGGCGACACGGGTGACTACCTCGAAGCGGGTCATGCACCGACCCTACGACGCCCTCCACGCCCGCCCGTTGCCAGGGGTCGCGGGCCTCAGGTGCCTCCCGAATACGGGCGCCGGATCGGCCGATATGGCCTGTTCGGCCCGCCCCGAACGGTGCGCCGCGACGCCGGTCAGCTCCGGGGCCACCTCCGGGCGCAGGACGAGATCGTCGTCGTAGTCGCCGCCGTGCTCGTGCCGGTACGGCAGCGGGGCGGTGACGGGCAGCTCGCGGAGCCGGTCGCGCAGTTCGGCAGTGCGGGCGCGGTACCCGGCGGCGTCGAGACGGTCGGCGCCGTAGACGACGTACGGCGGGAGCGCGGCCATCCCCGTGTACCAGAAGACGCCGTGCAGCAACGGGAAGAGGACCTCGTCCACCTGCCCATGGACGCCGCGCGGCCCGAACCCGGACTCCCGCGCACCGACCGAGGTGACGACCAGGGCACGCTTCCCGGCGAGCCCGCCGTCCCCGTACCGCAGGGTCCGCCCCGCATCGTCCTGGAGCCCGAAGGCGAAGCCCTGCACGAGCACCCGGTCGAACCACCCCTTGAGGATGGCGGGCGGCCCGAACCACCACATCGGAAACTGGAACACCAGCGCGTCGGCCCAGGCGATCTTCTCCTGCTCGCCCGCGATGTCCTCGCTCAACTTCCTTGCCGCATGGGCATGTTCCTGCTCTGCGCCGACCAGCAGCCGGTCCATCGACTCCCGATGAAAGTCGTCGGCGTCCACCACGGGCTTCCACCGCATGGCGTACAGATCGGACTCGCGGACCTCGTGCCCGAGCTCACGCAACGTCTGTACGCCGTCGTCACGCAACGCCCCGTTGAGGGACCGGCCTTCGGGATGGGCGAACACCCAGAGAATCTTCATGCCATCGATCCTCCGCCGCGCCCCGGACCAACATCAGTGGCCAGACGGCCATGCACCGCAAGGATCTGGCCAGCGGCCGCTCACCTGCGCATGACCTCGGCGAGCTGCTCTTCGGTCAGGGCCGGCACGGCGACGGGACGGGCGGCGGCGGCCCGCGGTCCGTCGAGGCAGAAGGCAAGACAGCGCCGCCAGGCGTGCGGCGCCGCATCCATCGACTCCCGGATCACCTGCGCCATGGCCCAGGTCAGGGTGACCAGGTCCGCCGGTTCGAAATCATGGCGCAGCTGCCCGCTCTCGTGCGCCCGCCCGATGATCCGCTCCACATGCCGAAAGCCGCGGCGGCAGGCGTCGTTCACCTCGGTGGCCTGGGGAAACCGCTGGGCCAGCGCGTCGTTGAGACCACGGTCCTCGGCCTGCAGCGCGAAGAGCCCTTCGACGAAGCCGTCCAAGGGCGACCGCGCCGAGGCGGTGTTCAGCGCCTTCGGCTGACGCCTCCCGCGCTAGGGCCTGCCCGGCGAGGGGATGCCTTCGCGTCTCGGCGCGGCGGAACTTACGGTTTGTGGGTTACCCAGAGCAGTTCCGCCGGCCAGCGGTGTGCCCAGTCGGGTGGGTCGGTTTCGTTGTAGCCGTTGGGTGTCCCGAGTTCGGGCCGCGGCTCGATGAGGTCGTCGATGATGAGACCCGCGCCGCGCAGGACCTTGACCCAGTCGCCGTAAGTGAGCTGATAGCTGGTCGCGCCGTGGTCTTCGGCGATGGTGTTCAGCCCGAAGTAGTCCTGCTGCAGCGTCGTGGTCACGCGCCTGGCGGCTTCGTCGTAGCAAGCTTCGAACCATGGACTGGCGACGTTGAACACCAGGCGCCCGCCTCGGCCCAAGACGCGTGCGGCCTGCGGGACGGCCAGGTGCGGGGGCGCCCAGCTGAGCCCACCGAAGTCGCAGAACACCAGGTCGAAGCTGTCGGCGGCGAAGGGGAGTTGTTCGGCGGCGCCTTGCACCAGCGGGTAGCGGGCCGCTCCCATCGCGCGGGTCGCTGCGGCGAGTTGGGCTTCGGACAGGTCGAACCCGACCACGGTGGCGCCCTCGGCGGCGAGCGCCCTGGACCACTGGCCGGCGCCGCAGCCGAGTTCGAGGACGCGCTTGCCGGTGACGTCGCCCAGGGCGTGCAGGTGCGCGTCGGGGATGGAGTACATGCCCCACAGCCGGGGTGTGGCGCCGATTTGCGGGTCGTGCTCGTGCTGGTAGGCGCCGCTGATCTGGTTCCAGAGCCGCCGGTTGGCGGGGATGCTGTCCACGTGCCGACTCCAGCACTGCCTGCCGGGGGCGGTCAACACGATTAGGGCACTGGCCGGCCCTCACCTCGGTCCGACCCTAGCTCGGCCCATGATCCGCCGGACGATCCCTAGGCGTCCCGGCACTCCACATGGCCCCAGCCGTGCGCGTTCTTCGTGATCTTCTCGCCGGCCTCGTAGGGCTTCTGGCAGTGGCAGCGGCCGGGGAACTTGGCCTTGATGACGGGGGCCGAAGTCGCCTTGCCGGAGGCCGACTTGGCGGTGCGTCCGGCGGTGGCCTTGCGTGCGCGGGGCGCGGCCGTCATGCGCTCGGGGCGCGGCTGTGGGATCTCCTGCGCGCCGTGGGCGGTGCCGGCCGGCTGCTGCGAGGTGGCGGCGTCGCTGGCCGCCACGTCGGCGATCGCGTTGAGGTGGTCGCCGTCCACCTGGTGGGCCGCGACATGCCGGAACGTGACCGCGCGGCCCTGCAGGAGTGCGTCGATGCGTACGACGAGCTCCTTGTTCGCGACCGGCTTCTTCGCCGCGGTCAGCCAGCCGTTGCGCTTCCAGGAGGCGATCCACTTGGTGACCGCGTTCATCGCGTACTGGCTGTCCATCCGGACCTCCAGCGGGAGCGCGGGGTCCGTGGCCTCCAACAGCTCGGCCAGTGCGGTCAGTTCGGCCACGTTGTTCGTCGAGTGGCCGAGCGGTCCTGCCGCCCAGCGCCGCGGGGTGCCGTCGGCGTCGGCGACCACCCAGGCCCAGGCCGCGGGTCCGGGGTTCTTCTTCGCGGCTCCGTCACAGGCGGCGATGATCAAGTCAGACATTCCTCGATGATGCCAGGAGCCGTGCCGGGACTGTGGAGCAGCCCCGGCACGGCGGGCCCTGGATCGGGATCGGGCTAGATGCCGAACGGTGCGGCGTAGCGGACGGTGCCGCCGGGCAGCGGGTGCGCGGCGTCGAGGGCGAGGGCCATCATGGCCTCGTCCGGGACGTCGATGCTGATGCCGATGCCGTGGACGGAGGCACGCGAGAACCCGAACCTCGGGTAGTACGCCGGGTGCCCGAGGACGGTGACGAAGCGCTCGCCCCGGTCCTTGGCGGCCTGAAGCGCCGCACGGATGGCCGCGGACCCGGCACCGGTCTTCTGGTACCCGGGCAGCACGGCGACGGGGGCCAGGCACAGGGCCGGCGTGTCGCCGATGTGGCAGCGGGTCAGCAGCGCGTGTCCGACGGGCTTGCCGTCCCGGTCGGTGGCGACGATGGAAAGGCCGTCCAGCCAGGACGAGTCGGCACGCAGCGCGTCGACGAGGTCGGCCTCCGCGGACGTGTCGAACGCGGCGAGGACGATGTCGCGGATGGCGGGGATGTCAGCGCCGGTCTCGGCGCGCGTGATCCACTCGTCGCTCATGGTGGGCATGGTGAACATGATGGATGCGAATCCGTTTCATGGTGGGTTCGTGTGAGTGTCGCCCCGCGAGCTCACGCTCCCGGCGGGGCACATCCGGCTGAGGTCAGGCCGCGACCCGGGACGTGAGGGCGGTCCGGGCGGTGCGCATGGCAGCGGCCTTGAGCGCGGTCATCAACCCCACCTCCCGACTTCCTCAGCAATCCGGTCGAACACGAACGCCGAACACACTATCAGTCGGTCAGTAAGGGCTGTGCATCGTGAGGTAGCGGATGTCGAGGTCGGATTCCAGGTAGTCCATCCGCCGCTCCCAGAAGTCGCGCATGTGGGGCAGGTCCAGGTGCGCGTCGAGATCGCCCTGGGAGCGCCAGGCCTCGTAGAAGACGAAGACGCCCGGCTCGTCGCGGTCCTCGTGGAAGTGGTACTGCAGGCAGCCGGGCTCCTGCCGGGTCGGTTCCACGAACGAGAGCAGGAGCCGCTTCAGCTCCGCGGCGCGTTCGGGCTTGGGGCGAGCGATGCCGACGAGCGTGAAGGGCTGAGTCATGAAGGTTCTCTCCTCGATGAATACGCACATGGATACGTCGATGGCGCTAGGTACGGCGAAATTCGTACCTGCCGGACGCTAGCGACCCCGAAGGTATGATGCAAGTCGTACCTACGGGGCCGCGCCCACCGAAAGGAACCCGGATGCCCGACGACGAAGGTCACCCGACCGTCGAGGAGATGGAGCTCGGCCCGGTGCTCGCCGCGCTGGCGGACCCGCTGCGCCGCCGCGTGGTGCGCGAGCTGGCAGCCGCGCCCGACGGCACGGCGCGGACGTGCAGTTCCTTCGAACTGCCGGTCTCCAAGGCGACGGTCACGCACCATTTCCGCGCGCTGCGCGAGGCAGGCCTTGTCCAGCAGGTCTCACGGGGCAACAGCCGGATGGCCACCCTGCGCAGGGCCGACGTCGAGCAGCGGTTTCCGGGACTCCTCGCCATCGTGGCGGCCGAGCGGGAGAACGCTGCCGGCCGGGGTGAATAGCACGGCCCGGCCTCAAGCGTCCTTGGGGCTTCGCACCTGGATCAGGCCGTGCGTCCCGCTCGTACGCCATGCCTGGCCGTGCTCGGCGGTCAGCGCGGCCTCGGTCCGCGCGTCGAGGCCGACGATCACGTCGGACTTCAGTGTCCGCAGCGCGGCCACCGGGCCGGGGAAGTACGCCGTGGGTTCCGCGAACGGCGTGCTCGCGGGCCACAGCCGGTCACCGACCAGGCGCCGGTAGTTCAAGTCGCCCTTCACCAGCGTCAGGGTGGCGTCGGCGAACTCCTGGCGCAGGTCGTCGGGCATCTCCGCGTACGGCAGCGGGGCGCAGGAGAAGGTGTGGGCGCGGACGGTGAGCCGGCCGCTGCCCATCGCCGCCCACAGGCGCCTGCCGACCTCGGACGCCGCGCCGGGCGCAGCGGTCAGGTGGCCCACACAGTCGATCACGTCGGCTGTGGTCGCGTCGGAGACGTAGTACGGGTACGGCTTGACGTGCAGGACGGCCCGCTCGATCCGCTGCCGGTTCAGGAGGTGGTCGATGAGGATGAGGTCGGGCAGCAGCTCACGCCCGGCGTTGTCCGCGACCAGGCACAGCGCGCCACGGCCGCCTTCGGGCAGCAGGGACCACAGCAGCTCGGACTGGTCGGCCACGAGCCCCGAGTCGACGGCATCGGCCGCGTCGCCCTCCGTACCGATGCGGAACCCCAGATCGGCGCGATTGCCCCACAGGGCGCTGAGGAGCAGGGCCTGGTCCTCGGCTTCGGGAGCCGCCGGGTCCACCGGCCGGTCGAGCGCGGCGAGTTCCTCCGCGGCCTCCACGGTCTGGAGTTCCGCCTGCTTGAACGGGCGGAAGGGATCGATCCCTTGCCAGGGGCCGGCCTCGAAGTACCCGACCGCTTCGAGGAGTTGGCGATAGAAGTAACTCTCCGCCCAGAGAAAGGGCACATCGAACCACGAGCGGCCGAAGTGGCCGCTCCCCCACCCCTCCCACAGCTCCCGGTCATGCGCGCCGGGCCCGAGGGGTTCGATGACGCCGTCCGTCGCCTGCGCAAGGAGGGCGTCAAGGGCGCGGTGCTGCTCGGGCCCATAGGGAAAGGCGTCCCGCACCTTCTTGATCAGCGCCGGATGCCGCTCCGCGAGCACCCGCCACGCGAAGGAGCCCGGTTCATTGCTCAGGATGACGGGCGCCTCGACTGGTTCCGGCATGGTTCGCTGATCCTTCCCGTCGGTCGTACGCGGACGCGGCGCCGCGGACGCCCAACGTCTCATGTGCGCGGCGCCGCGCGGACAATCAGCGCCATGAGCGAGTACGCAGTCGAGGTACAGCCCGTCGTACGCCGGAAGGCCATGAGCCTTGGAGGGTTCGGTGAGGCGTGGCTCCGCCGGCTTCCCGGGCTCGTGGAGGACTTGGCGCGGCGGTGGTCGATCAGCGTGGGCCCTCCACTGGCCGGGGGAACGTCCTCGTACGTGGCCCACGCGCGCACCCATGACGGCCGGGACGCGGTGCTCAAACTCGCCCTGCCGGAGGGCGACTTCGCTAGCCAAGTGCGCACCCTTCGGCTCGCGGAAGGACAGGGGTACGCGGAACTGCTCGCCCACGACGTCGAATGTCACGCGATGCTCCTGGAAGCCCTCGGGCCGCCGATGGACCGGCTCGGGCTCCCGCCCCGGCAGCAGATGGAGACGCTGTGCGCCTTGCTGCGGCGGGCCTGGCGTGTGCCTCGCGCGGAGGGGCTGACGGTGGATCCCGCGCTGGAGAAGGCGCGGGCGCTTGGCGAGCTGGTCGGGCGGCTCTGGGAGAGCCTTGGCCGGCCGTGTTCGGAGCGTGTCGTGGCGCGGGCGCTGGAGTTCGCCGAGCGGAAGGCCGCCGCGTTCGACCCCGACCGCTGCGTCGTCGTCCACGGCGACCCGCACGCGGGGAACGCGCTGCGCACCCTCGCTCCCCGGGCCGGGTCGGAGCAGGGCTTCGTCTTCGTGGACCCCGACGGGTCCCTCGCCGACCCCGCCTACGACCTCGGGGTGGTGCTGCGCGACTGGTGCCCGGAGCTGCTGGCAGGCGATGCCGCCGCCCTGGCCCGTTCGTACTGCGCGCTGCTCGCTGCCCGGAGCGGGGTGGCGGCGACGGCGATCTGGGAGTGGGGTTTCCTCGAGCGGGTGTCCACCGGGCTCTACGTCCTCGACTTCGGCGCCGAGGAACTCGGCAGGCCGTATCTCGACACGGCGGAGCTGCTGGCCTGACGTGCGGCGCACGCCCGCCGGTGCGAGGGGACGTCGTACCGCGCGTGACGTCAAGTGCGCCGCGCCAGCAGGTCGTCCAGTTCGGCCGCGAAGAGCAGGGCGGGGTCGAAGCCCATCCCGGCGAAGTGGCCCGCGAGTTCCAGGGACAGGACGCCGTGCAGCCGGGTCCAGAAGGACAGCGCCCGGTGGAGGGTCGCGGGCGGTGCGGGGTGGCCGCCTGCCCAGTCCCGGTGGTCTTCCAGGTGGGTGCCGAACGGCGTCGCGGGGCCGTCCGGGGCGAGCTCCGCGCAGGCGTCGAGCAGGGTGGCCATGATCTCGGAGGAGATGCCGGTGATGTCCTCGGGCGCGTGATAGCCGGGGACGGGGGTGCCGTAGATGAGGAAGTACCGGTTGGGGTCCTCAAGTGCCCAGTCCCGCAAGGCGTGTGCAAGGCCGGCCAGGTCGGCACCGTCCGCCGCGGCCGCGTGGACGGTGTCGGCGAGGCTTCGGTACGCGTCCCGGATGAGTTCGGTGATCAGCTCGTCGCGGCCGGCGAAGTAGCGGTACAGGGCGGGTCCGCTCATGCCCATCTGCTTGGCGATCGCATTGAGGGAGAGCGCGGACGCCCCCGCCGCGGCGATCTGCTCCCACGCGCGCTCCTTGACCTCGGCCCGCACCTGGGTGCGGTAGCGCTCGCGCGGGGTCTGCGCGTCCGTCTTCGCCATGGTCTGCCACCTTCCCCGCCCATTTGGCTACAGCTTCAAGATTTAGTTAGAGATTATCACGCAAACCGTTGACGGCCTGGCCCGTGACGAGTTACAACTTCTAACGACCACGTGAAGCTGTAACGCCACGGATGAGGAGAACGTCATGGCAACCACGGTCGAGTCACGCCCCACCCGCGCAGTCCGGCGCGTTCCGCTGCCGGTGACCGTCTCCGCCTGGGCGGTCCCCGTCATGGTGGTCGGTCAGTTCGCCCTGGTCGCAGGCGTCCCGGTCGTGATCGCGGTGGCCGGCGCGCTCCGCCGCGTCCCCGACCGGGCAGTGCGGCGGGCGGCCACGCCGGTCGCCGTCGCCTTCGCGATCCCGCTCGCCGTATGGCTGACGCGGCCCTCCGCGGGAAGTGCCGCGAGGGTGCCGTCGCTCGTCTGCGGCTGTGTCGTGGCTGGCCGCGCAGTTCCCCGCGCCCCTTCGGGGCACACCCGAACCGCACCGGACTTCGCCATAGCCGCTTAGCAACCAGCAACCAGCAACCAGCAAGGAGACCTCCATGTCCCGGATCCGCAGCACCAGCATCCGCGCCGCCCTGTTCACCGTCCCGCTCGCCGTCGCCGGTGTCCTCGGCACCGCCGCCGTGCCCGCCGGAGCCACCCCGCACCCCGGCAAGTCGCTCACCTGCCGCGGAGAGGGCGTCGATCCCAAGGCCGACGTCCGGTACCGGACCGAGAAGGTGATTCACGCGCCGCTGAGCACCATCTGGAAGCTGCAGACCGATGTGGAGCGCTGGCCGTCCTGGCAGGCCCCGGTCACGTCCGTGGAACGCCTCGATCACGGCCCCCTGCGGAAGGGCTCGGCGTTCCGGTGGACGACCCCGATACCGCCCAACCCCGCGACTCCCGCCACCAGTCTGGACATCACCTCGACCGTCGAGCAGCTCAAGCGCGGCTCCTGCATCCACTGGACCGGCCCCGGGATCGCCGAGGGACTGCGCATCGACGGTGTTCACGTATGGACCTTCACGAAGGTCGAGGGCGGTGTCCTCGTACGCACCGAAGAGACCCACACCGGGGACCAGGTCGAGGCGGACGTCCCCGCCGCGACCGAGATCCTCCGCCAGGGTCTCGAAGGCTGGCTCGGCGACTTGAAGACCACCGCCGAGGCCCGCACCGGTCACCGGCAGCGCTGAACCGCGCCGGTCGCGACAGCCGCTCTAGTCGCAGTACTTGTCCCGCCCCGGCCGCTCCCCCGTCGCCAGGTAGTGGGAGACGGTCCGGTCGCCGCACGCGTTGCCGTTGGCGAGGTAGGCGTCATGGCCGGTGGAGTCGACGGTCACCATGGTGGCGCGCTCGCCGAGGGCGGCGCGGAGTTTCAGGGCGCCGCCGAGCGGGGTGGCCGGGTCGCGTTCGTTCTGAACGAGCAGGATGTTGGAGGGGCCGGTGTCGGTGATCCGGACCGGCGCCTCCTTCGGCCGGTAGGGCCAGGCCGCGCACAGCATCGCATTGCGCGGCATCCCGGCGGTCAGCGGGAACTTGGCACGGCTTTCCGCAACTCCCTTCTCGTACGCGGCCGTTGACCTCGGCCACTCGATGTCGTTGCACAGGGTCGCGGCGCCGACCGAGACGACGTTCTGCAGCACTTCCTCGGGCGGTGCCGGGGGCGCGGGCGGCACGGTGCCCTTGCGTGCGGCGATGATCAGCTTGGCGAGGTCGGGGAAGTCGTCGGGGTCGTAGAGCGCGCTGAGCAAGGTCTGGCGCAGTGCGTTGCCATTGAGCTTCTCGGGGTTGGCGCCGGGCCAGGGGATCGGCTCGCGGTCGAGCTGCGCGGCAAGGCGCAGGAACATGGGGCGCACCTCGGCCGCCGTCCGGGCCAGGCGGTCCGGATTGCCGGGCGCCGCCGCCCACTTGGCGAACTCGGGGAAGGTGTCCTCGACCCCGGCCTCGTGCGCCGCGACCCAACCGCGGGAGACCCGCGTGTGATCGGGGTCGTCGTTGCTGTCGAGCACGACGCGGTCCGTGCGGTGCGGGAAGAGCTGGCCGTAGACGGCGCCGACGTACGTTCCGTAGGAGACGCCCCACGCGGAGATCTTCCGCTCGCCGAGCGCCGCCCGGATGCGGTCGAGGTCGCGGGCCTCGTTGGCGGTGCTGATGTGCCGGATGAGATCGCCGCCGTTGCGCTCGCAGGCGTCCGACATGCGCCGCGCGGCGGTCATGTTCTCCGTGATGGACCCGTCGGCGCCCGGCCAGGGGCGCAGTCTCGATGTCGCGAGGTCGCCGTGTTCGAAGCCGCAGCTGACCGGGGTGGAGCGGCCGAGCCCACGGGGATCGAGGCCGATCAGGTCGTACGCGTCCCGCACGTCCTGCGGCAGCTTCTGCCCCTTGCCCGAGGGGTTGTCGATGCCCGATCCACCGGGCCCGCCGGGGATCAGGAACAGGGCTCCGCGGCGCGCCTCCGGCTTCTCACTGGGGATCCGCGAGACGGCGATGTCGATCTTCTTGCCGTCGGGGTCGGAGTAGTCCATGGGGACCTCGACGGTCGCGCACTCCTGGCGCGGGTCGAGGCGGCTCCCCTCGCACTTCTTCCAGTCAAGAGGTGTGCGAGCAACGGCAGTTGAGGCTGTCGCGGTCAGCGGCGCGGTGAGGCTGAGGACGGCGGCCGATGCGGCGAGCAGGGCGGCGTTTCGCGTTGACTTCTTCATGGGCAACAGCCTTGTCGTCACTCCCCTGGCGCCACATCCTCCTGACTGGCCGTCGCGCGTCAGGGTTTGCCCCGGTGGCACCCCTAGGAGGTGTCTCTTGGGCCGCGTGGGATTCTGCCGGGATGGATACATTCACGGCCCGGCTGGACAGCGCATGGGAGTGGTGGGCGGCCGCCATCGAGGAAGCGCAGGAGGGGCGCTGGGTTCGTGATGCCGTGGAGCGGCAGGTGGTGGCGGACATCATGGCCGCGACCAATGCCCTGCACGGAGGTCGGCCGGCGCCGTTCACCGAGGACTCGTGGCACGTACGCATTGGGCGGATCGCCAATTGGGCCGGGGTGCTCCGGCTTGCCGCCCGGGCAGGGGGGTGGGAACTCGAACCCGTCGTCGGGCGCAGTCCGAAGGGCCCTGCGGGTATGGCCGCGCTGCTGTCCGGCATCTATGCGATCGGCGGGCAGGGCGAGAAATGGATGACGCAGCTTCTTCGAGAGCGTCGGATACCACCGGAGAAGGAGATCGCCCAGGCCGAGGGTTTCCTGACCGGGCCGGGGTCCATGGAGGATCTCGAACTGTTCTTCTGCGACAGCTGATCGTCATCCCTGCTCGGTCGGCACCGCGCCCAGATGAGGACGGCGGCGAGGTGGAGTGCGGCCTGGGGGGGCGACGGCCCGCTCATCCGCCTGCGCGGGACGCCTGCGCGGGACGCATACGCGCGGTCCGCCAGGACGGCATCCGTGTTCCGTGAAGCGGGCCTGGTCGTCGGCCTTCCCTGCCCGCTTCGCGGAACACGGATACCTCCCATCACGGCCTCGAACGCCGGTGCATCGCCCGCCTGACGGCAGGCCCCGCCAGGGCGAGCATGTGCGGTACTTCCAACGGCCTGGGGGCACTACCGTCGGCTCCATGACCGGCCCAGACTCCCCGACCCCACAAGGCGCCCCGAAGATCACCTGGCGCAGGCTCGCCGAGCGTGACTTCCCGCTGCTGCGGCAGTGGCTGCTGCAGCCGCACGTCGCACGGTGGTGGAACCACGAGACCTCTCCCGAGGCGGTGGCGCGTGACTTCGGTCCCGCGGCGCGCGGGGACGAGCCGTCCGAGGACCTGCTCATGCTGCTCGACGGCGAGCCGTTCGGTCTCGTACAGCGCTGCCGCCTCGCCGACTACCCCGAGTATGTGGCCGAGTTGGTGGACCAGGCCGAGGTGCCGGCGGGTGCCGTGTCCATCGACTACCTCATCGGTGACCCCCGCCGGGCCGGCCGCGGCCTTGGCACGCTCATGCTCCGGGCGGTCATCGAGGCCACCTGGAGCGACCATCCCGACGCGACGGCGATGCTCGTCCCGGTCCACGTGGGCAACCCCGCGTCCTGGCGCGCCCTGGAGAAGGCGGGCATGCGCCGCGTCGCCGACGTCGATCTCGAGCCGGACAATCCCGTCGACGACCGCGCTCACCACCTCTACCGGATCGACCGCCCCGCCGAGCAGCCGTAGCGGCTCACCGCGCCCCGATCCCGTCAAGGCGCCGCCACTGCTCGTCGCTGAGCCGGAGGCCTCCCGCGGCGACGTTCTCCTCCAGGTGGGCGATCGATGCGGTGCCCGGAATCGGCAGCACGACCGGTGAGCGCGCGAGCAGCCAGGCGAGGGCGATCTGCGCGGCCGTGGCGTCGAGTTCGGCCGCCACAGCGGCGATCTCGGCCGTGTCGGCCGATGCCGCGGGGTGCACCGGGCGCCAGGGCAGGAAGGCGATGCCCGCGGCGGCACAGGCGTCGAGCACGCTCTCGTGCTCGCGGTCGAGCAGGTTGTAGCGGTTCTGCACGCTCGCGACATCGACGGTCCGCCGCGCCTCCGCGAGCTCGTCGACGGTCACCTCGGACAGGCCGATGTGGCCGACCTTGCCGTCGTCCTGGAGCTCCCGGAGCACGCCGAGCTGATCGGCGAGCGGGACCTTCGGGTCGAGCCGGTGCATCTGGAGCAGCTCGATCCGCTCGGTCCGCAGCCGGCGCAGGGCCTGCTCGACCTGGTCCCTGAGGAACTCCGGCCGCCCGTTGATCTGTGCCTCCGCACCGGGAGCCGGCTGCTCGATGGCGACCTTGGTCGCGATGAGCACGTCGTCCGGGTACGGATACAGAGCCTCGGCCAGAAGCTCCTCGTTGGCGCCCCATCCGTACATGAACGCCGTGTCGATCAGCGTGACGCCCAGCTCGACGGCGCGCCGGAGCACCGCGATCGAGGCTTCCCGGGGCGCCCCGTGCTCGGTGGGCAGCCGCATCGCCCCGAACCCCAGCCGCCGTACGCCGATTTCGCCGCCGATGCGGAAGGTGCCGCTCGCTACTGTCATGTTTCTGTGTCCACCCCTCAGTGAACGCCCGACGTTATCAAGGGTGTTGAGCCGACGGCCGTTCCGCGGGCTCGTCGTAGTCGATGCGGGCCTGCTCGATCCGGTCCAGGTTGGCGGTGGACCACTCGGCGAGCGTGGCGAACAACGGGCCGAGGCTGCGCCCCAGTTCGCTGATCTCGTACTCCGCGCGCGGCGGCACTTCGGGGTAGTAGGTGCGGACGACGAGGCCGTCGCGCTCCAGCTGCCGCAGCCGCTGCGTCAGCACCTTGGGGGTGATCCCCTCGATGCCCCGCTCCAGCTCGACGAAGCGCTGGCGGCCGTACTCGTTGAGCGTCCAGAGGATCGGCGTGGCCCAGCGGCTGAAGACGATGTCGACGACGGGGCCGACGGGACAGACCTGCACACTCACCGGAGCGATCTTCGTCCGCGTCGATCGATTCGGTCTGGCACTCATAAGTCCCCCTCAGGGAAGTCACCTTCCTCAAGCCGCCCACCCTACCGACGCCCCGAATTACGCATACGCATGCATAGACACCGCACGGCGCCCGGTTCAGGGTGACCGGGCACCCATCCGAGGAAGGACTCTTCATGCGAAGACGCGCATTCGTCCGTGGACTTGCCGCCGCCGGCGCCGGGTTGGCCGTGCCCCTGCCGTCGGCCGGCGCCGCCACGGGACGGACATCGGCCACCGGACCGTTAGCCGCCGGCTCCTGGCAGGAGGTGCCCGCCCCGGCCGGGCAGGAGGCCGCCCATCTCGCCGCGGTCGCCGCCGCGGGGCCCGCGGCGGCCTGGGCCGTGGGCGAGCAGGGCCGCAACGGCGGCACCCTCGGCACCCCGGTCGCCCTCAGCTGGGACGGCTCCGCCTGGTCGCCCACCGACCTCTCCCACCTGACGTACAGCGGCGGTCTGCGCGCGGTCGCCGCGGGCCCGCCCGGCGGCGCGGCCTGGGCGCTCGGCACCGACACGGCGGGACACGACCAGCTCCTCGCCTGGGACGGCACGACCTGGCGGGAGACGGACTTCCCCGGCCGGGGCGAGCCGGGGACACGGCTCACGGACGTCGCGTCCGGCACCGACGGCGACTTCTGGGTGTCGGGGCGGCACGGCGACCGTGCCGGGCTGCTGCACGGCGACGGCCGGACATGGCGCTGGTGCAGTCCGCTGCCGGACGAGGCCGCGCCCACACCGACGGGCGTCCACGTCGCGCCCGGCGGCGATGTGTGGGTCTTCGGCGACATCATCGCCCGGTGGGACGGCGCCTGGACGGTGGTGCCACGCCAGCTCGGGATCCGCGCCTCGGTGAGCGGTCTGCTGCCGGTCGCGCACGACGACATCTGGCTGACCGGTTTCGCGTACGGCGTGGGCGGACCGCCCGGCAAGCCGCCCGGCGTCACGCTGCAGCACTGGGACGGCACGCAGTGGACCGACGTCAAGGCCCCGTTCGGCGTCGGCCTGTTGAGCGGCATCGTCGGGGACGCCGACGGCAGGCCGGACCGGATCGCCGGCTGGGACTTCTGGGACCAGAAGCGCGCCCACTATCTGCGGTGGGACGGCACGGCCTGGGTCAGCGAGCGGGGCCCGGAGACCGCCACCACCTTCATGCCGGAGGCGCTGACCCGGATCCCCGGCCCTGACGGCGGCTACTGGTCGGTGGGCACGACCTCCTCCGCGCCCTACCCACCGGCCCAACTCCGCATCGAGCGCTACTCCTAGCCCGCGTTCCCGGCCTGGCCCGCGTTCCCGGCCTGGCCCGCGCCCCCGCCGCGCGGCGCAATGCTGAAGTCGAACGCGGCCGTTCCGGGATCGACGGCCGTCACCCCTCCGTCGACGGTGAGCGTCGCACCGTTGACGAAGGAGGCGGCGGGCGAGAGCAGCCAGGTGATCGCCTCGGCGACCTCCTCCGGCTGCCCGGGGCGGCCCGCCGGGACCAGCCGCGTCGCCTCTTCGTACGCGGCGTCGGCGCCGCCGTCCCCGAGCCCGGCCTCCTCGGCGAACCGGTT
Organism: Streptomyces sp. NBC_01381; assembly: GCF_026340305.1. Classification (NCBI taxonomy): domain Bacteria; kingdom Bacillati; phylum Actinomycetota; class Actinomycetes; order Kitasatosporales; family Streptomycetaceae; genus Streptomyces; species Streptomyces sp. NBC_01381. Next base: position 570,467 of record NZ_JAPEPI010000003.1, read on the forward strand.
CATCCGCCGGTCGGCCATCTCTGTGCGTATCCAGCTGGGGCAGACGGTGTTGGCGCGCAGGCCGTCCTTGCCGTAGTCGACGGCGAGGGACCGGCACAGCTGGAGCAGCGCCGCCTTGGACGTCGCGTACGCCGCGTTGGCCACGCCGTTGCGCAGCGCGGCGACCGAGGCGACGGCGACCACCGAGCCGCGCGCGTCAAGGAGGTGCGGCAGCGCGGCGCGCAGCAGTTGGAAGGGGCCGGTGAGGTTGGTGCGCAGGACCGCGTCCCAGTCCTCGTCGGAGATGTCGCCGACCGCTCCGCTGCGGCCGATCCCGGCGTTGAGCACCAGACCGTCGAGGCGTCCGTAGGTCTCGGTGGCCGCCTGGACGAGTCCCGCGACGGCCGCGGGATCAGCGGCGTCGGCGGGGTGGGCGAGCGCCCCGGTCTCCTCGGCGACGCGGCGCAACGGCTCGGGGCGACGCCCGGAGACGACCACCTCGTGCCCGGCCGCGCGCAACTGCCGGGCGGTGGCGGCACCGATGCCCGTCCCGCCACCCGTGACGATGACAACTCTGCGCTCTGTCATGCCTGTTCAGCCTCCGGAAACAGTCGTAACCAACATGACGCGATCATACGGAGCCGAGGCCGCCGACCGGCGGTGAGATCATGACGGCGGACAGCCGGGGAACGGGGAGAGGCAAGAACGTGGCCCAAGGGCGAGTGACGTACCACGTCAGATACGCGACGACGCCACCGATCGTCGTGAGCCTCGGCGAAGGCGAACGGCGCGAGGCGGCGCGCGAGATCGGCCGGCTGTGCCGTGACCCCGGCGCGCCCGAGCCCGCGCGGCGGCGCTCCGAGCGCGCCTTCCACATCGTGGCCGACGGGCAGGCCCCCATCGCGCGGGTGACGACCGAGCAACCCCTCGGCTCCCGCGTGAGCGGACGTGCCGGCGTCTACCGCGTCGAGGACCCGTACGGCGCACCGCTCGCCCGGATCACGCTCCGCCGCCGCCCGTTGCTGCGGTTCGGCCGTACGCAGTGGACCGTGGAGCCGGTCAACGGCCCTGCCCTGCGCGGCTATCGGGGACGTCTGCTGTGGTGGGCGGTGTGGTGGCCCATCGGCCTGCCGCTGAGCGTCGTGTGGGGCATCACGTCTCTGCTGGGCGAGGGCGACGGCGGTTTCGGGGCGCCGCGCCGGGTGATCTGGCGCGACCCGTCGGGCCGGGCGCGTCTGGTCTTCCGGGGTGTGGCGGACGAGTACCGGGTGCTCGGCGACGACTGGGACCCGCGCCTGGTCACCGCCCTGGTGGGCCTGCACCAGTCGTTCGACCCGTCGGAGGGTGGCGGCGCGTTGGGCTGGTACGAGCAGTGAGGGTGCCCCTTGCGCCCTGATTCCTCACCTGTCGGCGTGCGGGGATGCCGCGGGCAGCTCCACAGTGATGCGGATCCCGCCGGTGGGACGTGGGGTGAGGGTGAGGGTGCCGTCGTGTGCCTGGGCGATGGTTTTGACGATCGCCAGACCGAGGCCGACGCCCGCGTGGTCGGTGTGGATGCGCTCGGTCCCGCGCTGGAACGGTTCGGTGAGTGCTGAGGCCTGCTGTGGGGTGAGCTGCTCGCCGGTGTTTTCGACCGTGAGCGCCACGGTCTTGGGGCGGACGGTGGTGGTGACCCACACGGCGCCCTCTTCCGGCAGGTTGTGGACGATCGCGTTGTGCACGAGGTTCGTGGTCAGCTGCAGCAGAAGCGCCTGCGATCCGGTCGTGGGGGTGATGTCACCGCGGGTCTCGATGGTGACGTCGTGTTTTTCCGCGAGGGGCAGAAGTGTCTCGGTGGCTTCCTCCGCCATGAGGGACAGGTCGACGCGCTCCCGGGTGAAGGAGCGTTGGTTGGCGCGGCTGAGCAGGAGCAGCGCCTCGGTGAGGTCGATCGCCCGGGTGTTGACGGTGTGGAGGCGGTCGATGACCTCGCCGGTGTCGTGGTCCGGGTCGGCGCGGGCCGCGTCGAGAAGTGCCTTCGAGATCGCCAGTGGGGTGCGCAGCTCGTGCGAGGCGTTGGCCGCGAATCTCTGTTGCTCGGCGACGTGCGCTTCGAGCCGGGCGAGCATCGCGTCGAAGGCGTCGGCGAGTTCGCGGAACTCGTCCTTGCGGCCCGGCAGCCGGATCCGGTGCGAGAGCGATCCGTGCGTGGCCATGCGGGTGGCGTCCGTGATGCGGGTCAGCGGGGCGAGCATGCGTCCTGCGAGGATCCACCCTCCGACGAGACCGAACACCAGCAGGAACACCAGTACGGCGGCCGCCCTCGGAGCGAAGACGTCAAGGAGGACGGACCGGACGGGAAAGACACCGTCGGGCCTGTCGTCGGGGTTGATGAGCGTCGCGCGATTGGGGACGTACCGCAGGAGGAACACCCACACCGCCGCGAGCAGCAAGGCGCCTGCCACCATGAGGAATCCGGCGTAGCTGAGGGTGAGTTTGAGGCGAACGCTCCGCCCAGGTGCCCTATCCACGCTCGCCTCCCTCGGGTCCGGTCTCCGGCTGCGTGTCGATGCGGTAGCCGACGCCCGGCACGGTGGCGATGATCCAGGGTTCGCCGAGACGCTTGCGCAGTGCCGAGACGGTGATCCGCACGGCGTTGGTGAACGGGTCGGCGTTCTCGTCCCACGCGCGCTCCAGGAGTTCCTCGGCGCTGACGACACCGCCTTCGGCAGCGACGAGGACGTCGAGCACGGCGAACTGCTTCCGGGTGAGCGCGACATAGCGGTCGTCGCGGTAGACCTCGCGGCGGAACGGATCAAGGCGCAGGCCCGCGATCTCGCGCACGGGTGGCCGGGTGTGGGCGCGCCTGCGGTCGAGCGCCCTGAGCCGCATGACGACCTCTCGAAGCTCGAACGGTTTGGTGAGGTAGTCGTCGGCGCCGAGTTCGAACCCGGAGGCCTTGTCGTCGAGCCGGTCGGCCGCGGTGAGCATGAGGATCGGCATGCCGCTGCCGGAGGCGACGATGCGTTGGGCGATCTCGTCACCGGAAGGGCCGGGGACATCGCGGTCGAGGACGGCGATGTCGTACGCGTTGATGCTCAGCATTTCCAGAGCGGTGTCGCCGTCACCCGCGATGTCGGCGGCGATCGCTTCCAGGCGAAGGCCGTCGCGGATGGCATCTGCCAGATAGGGCTCGTCCTCGACAATCAGCACACGCATGTCATCAAGGCTACGAGCCGGGGCATATCGCCGACGTATCGAAAACCGCATACGGGCCGGCAACATCGCGCTGCCTTGACTGGCACCATGACTCGAACCCCACCAGCAGCACGAACGCCGAACCGCCGGATACCGAACCGCCGGCTTCGATGGCTCCTTGCCGTCGGCCTGGCAGTCGTCATGGCGGTGATCGCCGCGGCCCTCGTCCACCAGGTGCCGAAGCTCTCGTCCTCCTCGGCCCGCTCGTCGCTCTCCCCTCCCTTGTCCTTAGACGACTCGAGTCCGGCCGTGACCAACCTCGATCCAGGTCTGCTCAAGGCCCTCCGCCAGGCCGCGACGGCCGCCGCGGACGACGGGGTCGAGTTCCACGTCAACAGCGGCTGGCGCTCCCCGGAGCACCAGAATCAGCTCCTTCGCGAGGCGGTCTCCAAGTACGGGTCCGAAGAGGAGGCCGCTCGCTGGGTGGCCACCGCGGAGACGTCGCCGCACGTGTCGGGCGACGCGGTCGACATCGGGCGCTCCGATGCGACGGCGTGGCTGTCCGAGCACGGTGCCGAGTACGGGCTGTGCCAGATCTACAAGAACGAACCCTGGCACTACGAACTGCGCACCGACGCGATCGACCGTGGTTGCCCGCGGATGTACGCCGACCCCACCCAGGACCCGAGGATGCAGCAGTGACCGGCAGTGAACGAGGACAGACGATGACGCGGACGAGCACGGCGGGCGCTGCCGACACTGCGAACGCGGCGGACACGACAGTTACGGCAGCCACGGCGGAGACAGGACAGGGCGGCTCCGGCACCTGGCGCACGCGCATCCGCCGGGCGATCCGCGCCTTCTCCCGCCCGGAGCCCTGGAAGCGCGGCCCGCTGCTCGCGGCGACGGCGCTGCTGCTCGGTCTGCTCCTGCTGCTGCACCCGCGGATCCCGAACCGGATCGGGGGCATCGGCAGCCTGGTGGAGTCCCTCCTGCCGTGGCTCGGCCTGTTCGTCCCCGTGCTGCTGGCCGCGGGGCTCTGGCGACGCTCCGCCTCCGCGGTGGTCGCGCTGCTGCTGCCGGTTGCGGTGTGGCTGAACCTCTTCGGCGGGCTGCTCACCGACAAGTCCCACTCGGGCGGCGACCTCACCGTGGTGAGCCACAACGTCGGCGCCGAGAACCCCGACCCGTCCGGCACCGCCCGCGACCTGGCCGCCTCCGGTGCGGACCTGCTGGCGCTGGAGGAGATCACCCCGCGGGCCCGTGGCGCGTACGAGAAGGAACTGGCGAAGACCTACCCGCACCACACGGTGCAGGGCACGGTCGGGCTGTGGAGCAAGCTGCCGCTGTCGGACACGCGGCCGGTCGACACCCAGCAGGACGTCGGGCCGCTGGGTGACACCAAGCCGGCCGATGTCAAGCTGGCCTCCAACCGGGCGCTGCGCACCACGGTGGCCACGGACCAGGGGCCGCTCGCGGTGTACGTGGCCCACCTGGGGTCCGTACGCGTGATGCCCAGGAGCGGCTTCTGGACGGAGAGCCGGGACCGCAACGCGCAGGCGCTCGCCGAGGCCGTCGCCGCCGAGCGGAACGAGCGGGTGGTGCTGCTCGGCGACCTGAACGGCACCACGGACGACCGCGCGTTCGCCGGCATCACCTCGCGGCTGCACTCGGTCCAGGACGCGGCCGGGGACGGCTTCGGCTTCAGCTGGCCGGCGAGGTTCCCGGTGGCGCGGATCGATCAGATCCTGGTCAGGGGCGTGCAGCCGGCGAGCGCGTGGACCCTGCCGGCCACCGGCAGCGACCACTTGCCGGTGGCGGCCGGAATCAGCTGGTGAACATCGCGTAGAGCCGCCGGAAGCCGCCGGAAGCTTCCGGACCCGGCCCGCATCCGAACTCGAAATTAGTAGCCATGGACATAGTAGCCATGTACTCTATTTGCCATGAGCAAGGCTTCACCGGGTCCCACGCCCGGCTTCCTGGTATGGCGACTCGCCAACAAGTGGCGCGTCGCGGTCGATCGCGCGGTCGCTCCACTGGGCCTCACCCACGCGCAGTACTCACTGGTCGCCTCGCTGTACGGCATGCAGCGCACCGGCGAGCGGCCCAGCCAGCGCCGGCTCGCCGACCACACCGGCCTGGAGGCGCTGTACGTATCGAAGCTGGCGCGTGCGCTGGAGTCGGCCGGGCTGATCGAGCGCACCCGGGATCCCCGCGATCCGCGTGCCGTCCAGCTGGCCCTCACCGAGCAGGGCCAGGCCGTCACGCGGCAGGCCATCTCGGTGGTCCAGGAACTGCTTCAGCAGTTGCTGGAGCCGCTCGGCGGGCTCGACGCCGAGCGGACGCGCGCGTTCACCGACGAACTGAAGACCCTGCTCGACGCACCTCTCGCTCCATCCCGACCGAACGACGAGAGCACTCAGGGGACACCACCATGACCACCACCGCATCCACCACCGCACCTGTCGCCAACGCACGCGACCTCGCCCTGGCCCACTACGCCGCCCGGGGCGTCCTGGAGCACGTCCTTGCCCGGCACGGCATCACGTACCAGCAGCAGATCGCGCTGCGCGCCGCCATCACCGCCGACGGCCCGCAGACGCCGGACGAGCTCGTCGCCCAGGTCCGGGGCTCCCTCAAGGCCGATCCTGCCGACATCCGCGTCACGCTCGACGAACTCCTCGCCAAGCGGCTGCTGGCCGTGGACGGCGCGCACCTTCGCGCCACGGATGCGGGGCGCGAGCTGACCGCCGCCGTCGGCGCGGAGACCGCACCCGTCTCCGCCCGTATCTGGGGCGGAATACCCTCCGACGACCTGGTCGCCGCGGGCCGCGTCCTCGCCCTGGTCACCGAGCGCGCCGACGCGGAGCTCGCGGCACTGGCCGACTGACCGGGCCGCTCAAGGGAGCATCCGGGCGAACAGCCGGGTCAGCGGGTGGAAGCGGTAGCGGCCCGGCGCCCGCGACTCCAGGAACTGCACGTCGAGCAGCTGCTCCAGGATCACCTCGGTCGCCGACGGCGCGCCGCCCGTGGTCGCTGCCGCCTCCGCCACCGTCAACTCGCCCTGTTCCAGGGCCAGTAGCGGCAGCGCGAGAGCCGCCGCCCGGCCGGTGGGACCGCGGGTCAGCAGCTCTCTGTGGCCCGCTTCCAGGGCCGCACGCATGTCCAGGTCCGCGAAGGACAGCTCCGCCAGGCGGCGCGCGGGGTCGGCGAGCCGCCCCGCGAGTTCCCGCGCCGGCCAGCGGGGGCGTGCCGCGAGGCGGGCGCCCGCGATGCGCAGGGCCAGGGGGAGGTGACCGCAGTGGCGCGCGATCGCCTCGGCGGCGTCACGTTCGGCGCCCAACCTCCCTTGCCCCGCCCAGAGTTCGAGCACCGCGATGGACTCGGGGGGCCGCAGCGGTGTCAGGTGGAGGTGGTTCGCGCCGTTCAGGGCGGCGAGGACACCGAGGCTGGTGACCAGGACCGCGCAGCCGTGCGCCGCGGGCAGCAGGGGGCGAACCTGGGCGGCGTCGCGGGCGTTGTCCAGGACGATCAGGACCCGGCGCTCGGTGAGCAGCGTGCGGTAGGCCGCCGCCGCGTCCGCCGCGCGGCACGGATACAGCCTCGGCGCACCCAGCGCGCAGAGGAATCGCCGCAGGACGTCGGCGGGCGGAACGGGACGCTCGTCGTGGCGTGAACCCCGCAGGTCGGCATAGAGCTGACCGTCGGGGAACCGGTCGGCGAGCCGATGGGCGGCATGCACGGCGAGCGCCGACTTGCCGACACCGCCGGGCCCGTCGAGCGCGACCACGACGGGGCCGCCGCCCCGCGGCCCCGGGCGGAGCACGTCGAGCGCGTCCAACTCCCATCCACGGCCCAGGAGTTCAGGGACATCCGCGGGCAGCTGGCGCGGGGCGGGCGGAAGCGGTCCCGCGTCGTCCGTGCCGGGTGAGCCCGTGCGTCCGCCCACGGCAAGGCGGGAGCGGCGCGCCTCCTCCACGCGGTCGCGGGCCGTCGCGAGGAGCCGCAGTTCGCGGCCGGTCGCGCCGAGCAGCTGGACCAGTGTGTCGAAGCGGTCCGTCGGCGGAAGGGTCTTGCCCGCGAAGTAGTCGCCGATCACCCCGTGCGCCCAGCCCGTACGCGCCGCGAGCTGCCGGTAGGTGAGCTGGGCGCCGCCGTTCCTGCGCGCCGCGCGCCTGCGCAGCTGGCGCAGCAACGCCGCCAGCGCGTCCGTCGTGTCCACGTGGTCCACCGGGCCGACGCCTGCCGACGTCTCCCGCAGTCCCCCGTCCGGCGGGTGTTCCGCCGCCCCCGTCGTCTCAGACACCGTTCGCACCCTCCGCACCGGCTCGCGCCGGCGACGCCCTGTGACCGTCGCCTGGCCGAGGCCATCCGGATCTGTCCGGTGGTGCCCGACTTGGCGGACCGCCCCCAGGGGCTCGTTGCGAACATCCGACTACCGCTCGGATCCCGCGTATCGGCGACCGGGCACCGCACCGGCTGTCACTACGGCATTCGTGGAATGCCGTCCGCCGGTTTGGTGCCGCTTCCCGCCGGGTGCCGGACACCGGGCGCCGCAACACCGCACGACCGACGTCGGAGAACCGGCGCCGGACATCCAAGGAGGCACGACCTATATGAGTAGGGTCTGCAACAAAGCCCCCAACCTGCCTGACGGCAGCGTGGCCGAACAAGCTCTGTACCAGCGCGTGGACGGGCCCATCGCCACCGGTTCGGCCCACTTCATGCGGGCGGGCAGTGAGCTTCACCTGATGCACTCCGACCTGGAGCTCAACGACGTGCGCCAGGCCGCCCTGCGGGTGCGCTGCGCCGCCGCCGCGGTCCAGGCCGGGCTCGTGGAGTACCGCACGTCCCACCGCGCCGCCCAGGAACTGGGCTTCTACCCGGTCCACGACGAGCGGCTGCGGGCCGCGGGCGGCGGGTCCGCCCCGGTGCGCGAGACGCTCGGCACGGCGCGGGACGCGGACCTTGTCCAGCTGGACAGGGCCGCCATCGAGGCCATCGCGCTCCGCTACGAAGAGGGCGGGGACGAGGCGGCGTTCGGCCACTTCGTCACCGCGCTTTCCGCGTTCTCGGCGGACCTCGACGGCTTCGCGGCATCCGCCGACGAGGCGGGTCCCGCCGACTGGCAGCGCGTGGCCTGGCAGTTGCTCACCGCGTTCGACCGCATCCGGATCTACGGCCAGGCACTGGCCGTCATCAACATCCTCGGCATGACTCCCGGCGCCGTCGCGGTCGTCGGCGCCGGAAACGGAAGGAGCGACAGGATATGAGCGCCGTCTGCAACAAGTACCTCAGCCTCAGCGCGGAGGACCTGCGCGACAAGAAGCAGCTGGCGCAGGCAGCGGGCACCGAACTGACCGCGGCCAGCAGCGAGGTGTGCCGGGCGCTCGAACTCGCCGAGCACGGCGACGGTCTTGCCGCCGCCTCGGTGTACGCCGCCGCCGCGAAGGACCGGCTCGGCGCCGCCGCCCGGATGCTGGCCCAGGTGGCCGACATCCTCGCGACGGGCACCCTCACCCCGGAGACGGCCGCGTGGGCCAGCAGGCTCGACTACGACCGGCTCTACCGCTCGGGCATCAGCCTCGGCCAGGTGCCGCACTCGGCCGAGCTGTGGCAGGAGTTCACCTGGCAGGCCAGGACGGGCGGCCCGCTGGGCATCTGCCACGACATGCGCGAGCGCACTCTCGCCGTGGCCGTGCTCATCGGTGACTGGCTGGAGCGGACCGACGACCCGGCCGCGGACACCGCGCTGACCCGGATCCAGTCCGCGATGGCCGACCTGGCCGCGTACGCCCAGATCGTGGCCTTCGCCAACAAGGTGGAGCCCCGCGACCCGGCGTGGGTGGTGCCGCAGGGCGCCGCCGCGTAGCCGTCGGTGGGCAGAAAGCCCGTAGGCAGTCCGCGGGTGGAAACAGGAGGAGCGCCGGCCCGGGCCGGCGCTCCTTTCCGTGTGCCCGTCAGCGGTAGGCGCGCGCCTGGATTCCGTACATCTGCGCGTACAGTCCGCCTTGGGCGAGGAGTTCGTCGTGCCGGCCCGTCTCGGCGACCCGGCCCTGGTCGAGTACGACGATGAGGTCGGCGCCCCGCACGGTCGAGAACCGGTGCGAGACCAGCAGCGTGACCGTGCCCGGATCACCGCCGTAGGGCCAGGGGCGGCGCGCGGCCTCGATGTACCGCTCGAAGATGACGTGCTCGGTCTCCGCGTCCAGGGACGCGGTCGGCTCGTCCAGGATGCGCAGCAGGGGTGCCGGACGCATCAGGGCGCGCGCCAGCGCCAGCTTCTGCCACTGGCCCGTCGACAGATCGACGCCGCGCTCCCAGCGGCTGCCCAGCTGGGTGTCGGGGCCGTCCGGCAGGGTGCCGGGCAGGTCGGCGGCGCCGGCCCGGTCAAGAGCGGCCGCCACGGTCCGCGGGTGGTCGATGCGCGGCAGATCACCGATGCCGACCGTCTCCCGGAGCGTGAACTCGAAGCGTACGAAGTCTTCGAACGCGGCGCCGATCCGTTCGCGCCACCGCTCCGGGGCGAGGGCGTCGATGCGGACCCCGTCGAGCGTGATCCGGCCCCGCGTCGGCTCGTACATCCGGCACAACAGCTTGACCAGGGTGGACTTCCCGGAGCCGTTCTCACCGACAAGGGCCACCACTCCCCCGGCCGGCAGCAGCAGTTCGACGTCGTGCAGCGTGGCCGCCGCGGTGCCCGGATAGCGGAAGGAAAGACCTTCGACGGCGATGCCCTGCCGCAGCCTCGAAGGCACCGGCGCCCATGCGGTACCCGAGTCTGCGGTCGTCGCCGGCGCGAGGCTCGCCTGATCCGCGTACGCGCGCAGCCAGCGCAACCGCTCGGCGCTCTGCAGGAGTTCGACGACGGCGCCCGTGGCCTGCACGAGTCCGCCGACATGAGCGGTGAACCTTCCGGCAAGGACGACGGCGAGCAGCACGGCACCCAGGCCGGTGTGTCCGGTCACCGCGAGATGCACGACGAAGGCGACCGCGCCGATCAGGCCGATCGAGTTGAGCAGTCCGGCCGCGCAGCCGATCGCGGTGACCCGCCACTGCGCCCGGCTCTTCACCCCGTCCGCGCGGCTGCGCAACTCCCTTACCCTGGCCCACAGTTCGGGCCCCGCGTCGAAGACGCGCAGCTCCTTGCCCGCCGCCGGCGAGGTGGCGAGGCGGGCGAGGCGCGCGGCGAGCCGGTAGTCGGCCGCCGTCGCCTCCTGGGAGCGGGCGATGACGCCGCGGGCGGAGATCTGCAGACGCAGGGCGATCGCCCCGATGAGCGGAAGGACGAGCAGGGCCGGGTGGACGGTGGCGAGGAGCGCGGCGGTCACCAGGAAGCCGCCGAGCTGTTCGAGCAGGTTGAGCACCCAGTTGAGCAGCGCGCCCATGGCCAGGGTGCGGTCGCGCAGCAGGTGGAGCCGGTCCTGGAAGGCGGGTGACTCCTGGTGGCGCAGCCCGGGAATGCCCGCGGCGAGCCGGGCCAGGAGACGGTCGAAGGCGAAGCCCACCCGCTCGCTGAGCCCGATCCTTGCCCCGATGGCGGCGAGTTCGACCGCCTCCCACACGCCGAGGCTCACCACGAGCAGGAGCGCCGCCGTCACCGTGGATTCAAGCAGCTCCTGTTGCGCGCCCTCGGCCATGGACCTCAGCCACAGGGCCTGCAGGGCGGCGAGTCCGGCAGCGGCGGGCACGAGCAGCAGTCCGAGCACGGCGAGTTTCCAGGACTCCCGGAAGGACTCGACGACCAGGGTGCGCAGCGCGTCGAGCACATCGCGCCAACCGCGTCCGGAGACCTCGGGGACGTCGCATCCGGCGGGGCCTTCCGCCACGGCAGGCGGTGCCGCCCGGGGTGCACGGTCGGCAGCGACACCGTCCCGCAACTCGGCATCGTCGAGTCCGCTGTCACCGTCGACGAATCGCTCCGCCTGCAGCCGGTACATCCGGGCGTACCTGCCGCCCGACGCCATCAACGCGTCGTGCGTGCCGCTCTCCACGATCCGCCCGCCGTCCATGACATGGATGAGATCGGCCTTGCGTACGCCCGAGAAGCGGTGCGAGACCAGGATCGTGGTGGCGCCCCCGCTCACCGTGAGGAACCGGTCGAAGAAGGCGGCCTCCGCGCGCGCGTCGAGATGGGCGGTGGGCTCGTCGAGCACGAGCACGGCCCCCGAGCGTGCGGCAAGCAGCGCGCGGGCGAGCGCGACCCGCTGCCACTGGCCCGCGGACAGATCGGCGCCGCCGGCGAACTGCCGGGAGAGCACGGTGTCCCAGCCCGCCCCGAGCGTGCGGGGCAGCTCGGCGCCGTCGGCCAGTTCCAGGGCGCGCTGCAGGGCGCCTTCCAGGGCGCGCGGGTCGCCGCCGGTGTCCGCGGCGCCGATCGCCACGTTGTCGCGCAGCGTCAGCGGATACTTCACGAAGTCCTGGAAGACGACGGAGATTCCCCGGCGCCACTGCCGTGCGTCGCACTCCCGCACGTCCGCGCCGTCCACGGTGATGCGCCCGGCGTCCGGCTCGTACAGCCGCGCTAGGAGCTTGATCAGCGTCGTCTTGCCGCAGCCGTTCGCCCCGACGATCGCCACGGACGTCCCTGCCTGGATCTCCAGGTCGAGGCCGCGCAGCACGGGGGGTTTGTCCGTGCCGGGATAGGCGAAGTCCACCGACTCGAAGGCGATGCGGCGGCGCACCTCCGTCGCCCCGCCGCTCGTGTGCCCCTTCCGGGCGCCGTCGGCGGTCCCCCGCCGCTCAAGGGCGGCAAGCGACCGCAGGCCAAGGAGCGCATCGCGCACCATGAGGTCGTCATCGCCGATCCAGCCGAGCGCGGGCAGGGCGAGCGCCGCCTGGACGCTGATCACGAGCTGGGTGAGGCTCAGGTCGCCGCGCGCGGCGGCGAACGCCGCGTACCCGAGGACCACGCCCTCCGCGAGCACCACGAACCCGACCGCGCCATAGGCGCGCCGCGCGGCCGTCCCGCGGGTGGCCCACACCCTGGCCATGCCCGACTGCCAGACGGCCGTCATCCGGTCGGCGAGCCAGTCACCGAGCCCGAAGACACGTATCTCCTTGGCGGGCTCGGGATCCACGGCGAGTGACCGCAGATAGCCCGCCCTTCGGATCACCTCGCCGGCCGCCTCCATGCTGCCGTGCACCTGGCGCGACAGACGCAGATAGGAGCGGTAGGTCAGCACCGCGGCGAGCCCGAGCAGCGGCGGCGCCCACCATGCCAGCGGCGCCAACAGGACGAGCAGGCCGATCCCTTCGAGCCGGGGACGCACGATCTCCGGCAGCAGGGCGGCGAGTTGGTCAGGCCGGGTGCCCGGCTCGGTGGCCAGGCGCAGCGTATCGGCGTAGCCCGGCTCCTCGAGGTGTCCGATGCCGTCCGGCCCCGTCCCGGCGGCGATGGCCCGGTCCTCCACCACGCCGGCCGCCCGGAGCCGCAGCACCGCCGCGAGCCCGCCCTCCAGGGCGCGCAGTCCCGTACGTACGAGAATCAGCGCCGCGAACACGGTGGGGACGACCCCGGCGTGCCGGGCCTCGGCCGACCCGGCGCCCGCTTCCACGGCTCCGGGCAGCGCGCCCACGAGCCGCCCGGTCGCGACCACGACGAGCGGGCCGGTGAGCGCCCCGCAGACCACGGTCAGGGCGAGTGCGACGGTGTGCCGGGGCCCGGCCCGCCACAACAGCCGCACCGCTGCCGTCCATTCCTGCCCTGTACGCATACCGGTCTCCTGAGCCGCGCCGCCATTGGGAGCCCGATGCTCACAGAGGCCCAGGGCGGCCGGTCGACGGTCCCGGCCGCGACCGGACGCAGCCGGTCGCGGGGGGGGTGTGCGCCTGCCGTCGCGGCCTGCGCCGAGGTGGGACCCGCCGTCTCGTCATCCGGCCCGCCCTGCCCGATGGCGAGCTGATCGGTTAGAAAGGTATGGACCCGGCCGCCGCTCCCCGATGCGGGCGCCTCCGGGACGCCGCTCCACCCACCGTCGAAGCCCACCCAGAGGTCGTACACACATGCCCGCCGCCGCAGCCCCCTGGCTGCTCCTCGCCGTCTTCTCCGGCACCCTGATCTCCCTGCAGGCCCGCATCACCGGGGAGCTCGCCGCCGGGCTCGGCGGTGACGGTTTCGCCGCCGCGGTGATCTCGTTCGGCTCAGGGTTCGCGGTGCTGGCCCTCGGTCTCCTTGTGCTGCGAAAGCCCCGCCGTGGCGCGGGCCTGGTGCTCTCGGACGTACGCGGCGGGCGGCTCAAGTGGTGGCAGGTGCTCGGCGGATTCGGCGGTGCGGCCTTTGTGCTCACGCAGGGGCTGACGGTCGGCGCGCTCGGCGTCGCCCTGTTCACGGTCGCGATCGTCGCGGGCCAGGTCACAGGAGGGCTGCTCTTCGACCGGATGGGGCTCGGGCCCGCCGGACCGCAGCGGCCCACGCGGCGCCGGGTCGTCGGCGCGGTGCTGGTGCTCGCGGCCGTGGGTCTGTCGATGGCGGACAAACTGGGCGGCGGGTTCCCGTACGCCATGCTGTCGCTCCCGCTGGTGGCGGGCGTCTGCGTGAGTTGGCAGCAGGCGGTCAACGGGCATGTGAAGAACGCCGCGGGATCCGCCTACACGGGAACGTTCTTCAACTTCCTCGCGGGTACCGGCGCGTTGAGCGCCGTCTTCCTGGTGCACGCCGTGGCGACGGGGCTTCCCTCCCGCCTGCCGGCCGAGCCGTACCTCTATCTCGGCGGTCTGGTCGGCATCACCTTCATCACCATCGCGGTCGCCACGGTGCAGAAGCTCGGCGTCCTGGTGCTCGGACTGTGCACGATCACCGGCCAGTTGGTCGGTTCCCTCGCCCTCGACCTGCTGCTGCCGCACGGTGACACGCGCGTCACGGCGGCCACGGTCGCGGGCGTCGTGCTCGCGCTCGCGGCGGTCTCGGTCGCGGCGCTCTCGGGTACGCGGACGAGCCGGGTCGTCGCCACGGCCCCTAACGCAGCACGGCCGACAGCAGATCCGTGCCCAGCGTCGTCATCGCGGGCAAATTGAGGGTGTAGCGGATGTAGCGACCCTGCCGTCGGGCCGTCAGCAGGCCGGCACGGCGCAGTACGGCGAGGTGGCGGGAGACCTCCGGGGCCGTCAGCTCCCAGGCGTGGGCCAGTTCGCCGGTGGTGTGCGGGCCGCGGGCCAGGGTGCGCAGGAGGCGCAGCCGTATCGGATGGGCAAGCGCCTCAAGGCGCAGCCCGACCGTCTCCAGCGATACCGGCACCGGCGGGTTCGGCTCGGCCACGGGGTACTGCACCACCGGCTGCCACCCGGGCGTGTGGACCACCGCCAGGTGTGGACTGCCGAAGACACTGGGGATGAAGGTGACCCCGCTGCCGTGGGCGGCGGTCGCCTTGTCCTGGAGCTTGTCCACGGTGATGTGGTCGCCGTCCGGTGCCAGGGTGAGCGCGCCGGAGACCGACGCGAGTGCCGCCGCCAGGCCCTGGCGCTTCAGCAGATCGTTCTTCACGCGCAGGTCGGTGGCGAGCTGTACGGCGACGCCCGCCCAGGCGGCGTCGAAGAAAGCCCCGGCGCACAGTTCCAGGCTGTGGCGCACCCGTGCCCGCACGGCGGCGGGGTCCGCGAGCAGCCGTTCCACGAAGGCCTCTTGGCGCGGGCCGCGGGCCTGGGCCAGGTCCAGGGCCCGCTCGCGCGCGGTCGCGTCGGTGAGCGGCGACGGCACGGCGAGGGGGACCCGGTTGCTGCCGCAGGTGGTGATGAGCGCGGCGGTCACATACGTTTCGTCGTCGATCCGGTCCACGTCGTCCAACTCCTCGGCGAGGCTCGGCCGAGGCCGGGCCGGGAGCAGGAAGTCGGCCTGTGAGGACCGCCAGAGGAACTCCGACTCGCGCAGCCGCTCGGCGAGCTCCGGCGCCAGGCCGGCCCAGACGTCCGCGGCCCAGTCGGCGAGCCGCGGATGATGCCCGGGTTCGGCAAGGACGTGCAGCATCGCGGTCAGCTCGGCCAGCGGGGAGGTCGCGAACCGCACGTGCTCGGACGGCAGGCCGGTGATGTCGATGCGCAACGTCATCCCTTCATCATCGCTGGCCGCACGGCCGGTGAAGACGTGGGTTGACGGAGTCCGTCAACCCACGTGCCCCATCGGGCGGCCGACCGCACGGTGTGCTCCATGCCCACCACCACCAAGATCCGCCCCCGCGCCCTCGTCCGTGCGTCCGGAGGCCCCCGCTATGCCGCCGCCCTGGCCGTGGACGCGCTCGGCACCGGCCTGCTGCGGCCCTTTCTGCTGCTCTACGGCGTGACGGTGCTTCGACTTTCGGCCCCGGCCACCGGCATCGCCATGACGGCCGGCATCGTCGCGGGCCTGGTGTGCATGCCCGCGGTGGGCCGCTGGCTTGACCGGGGCGCACGCAGCACGGTCGTGGCGGCGTCGATGCTGGTGCGGGTCGCCGGCGTGGCGCTGCTCCTCGCCACCCCGGCAGGCCACGTCTGGCTGTTCGCGACGGCCGCGCTGCTCCTCGGCATCGGCAACCAGGCCTGGCCGGCCGCCCACGCGGCCCTCGTCGCCACGGTCGCCCACGGCCGGGAACGCGACGCCGCGCTCGCCGGAGGCCGCGCTCTGCGCAACGCCGGCATGGGCGTGGGCGCGCTCATCGCCACCGCATGCCTGGCGGGCGGCAGCACCGCCCTGCAGGCGCTGGCCGCCGTCACGGGTCTCGCCTATCTCGCCGCGGCGGCCTTGGCGTGGTCGGTCCACCTGCACGCGCGCCCGGCTGCTGCCCCCGCCGAGGCCGACGGCCCCGCACCTCGGATGGGCACGCTGCTTGCCGCCAATGTGGTCTACGTCTTCTGCCTCAACGTCCCCGAAATCGCGCTCCCCCTGGTCCTGGTGACGCAGTTGCACGCATCGCCGGTCTGGTCGGCGGGCATCTTCGTGGCCAATACGGTCCTGGTGGTCACCCTGCAGGTACCGGTCACCGTCCTGCTGTCCCGCTACTCCCGGCGGACCGTCCTGGCTCTCGGCGGAGTGGTGCTCGCCGCCTCCTACCTCGGCTTCCTCGCGGCCACCTCGCCGGGACACGGCTGGGGCGCCCCGGCCGTCGCCGCCGTGTCCGTGCTCTGCACCATCGGCGAGATCATCTACGCGGGCAGCGCCACCGCCCTCGTCACCGCCCTCGCCCCGGCCCATGCCCTGGGGCGCACCCTCGCCCGCTTCGAGCTCTCCACGGGCTTCGGCCTCGCCGTCTCCCCGGCGGTCATCACCGCTCTGGCACCCCACGGCCCGACCGCCCTTTGGGGCAGCCTCGCCGCTGCGACACTCCTCTCGGCCGGTGCCGTTGCCCCATAGCCAGGTACGGGAGATGCCGAGCGCCTCTTCGGCGCGCCGCACGCCAGAGACGAGGACCCATCGTGAGCCATCCGCCCATAGCCCCTGCCGCCCCGAAGCGGGCCATGTGGCCGCTGTACGCGGCGGGGTTCACCACCGCCTTCGGCGCGCACGGCATCGCCGCCAACCTCGGCGGCTTCTCCGCGGACGCCGTCACTTCCCTCCTGGTCCTGGGCGGTCTGCTCGCCCTGTATGACGGCGCCGAGGTAATCCTCAAGCCGGTGTTCGGCTCGCTCGCCGACCGCATCGGCGGCAAGCCGGTCCTGCTCGGCGGCCTGATCGCGTTCGCCGCCGCCTCCGCCCTGTACGCCATCGCGGACAGCCCCGGCTGGCTGTGGGCGGCCCGCCTGGGCCAGGGCGCGGCGGCCTCCGCGTTCTCCCCGTCCGCCTCCGCGCTGGTGGCCCGCCTCAACCCGGCGGCCAAGCGCGGGCGTGCGTTCGGCAGTTACGGCTTCTACAAGTCCATCGGCTACACCCTCGGCCCGCTGCTCGGCGGCGTCCTGGTCTGGGCGGGCGGCCTGCGCCTGCTGTTCACGGTGATGGCCGTGTGCGCGGCGGCCGTCGCACTGTGGGCCGCGCTCGCCGTCCCCGCCGTACCGCCGCTGCCCCGCAAGCGCCAGACCGTCGCCGACCTCGCGCGGCGCCTGGCCGACCGCTCCTTCCTCGCCCCGACCGCCGCGCTCGCCGCGGCCACCGCCGCGCTCTCCGTCGGCGTGGGCTTCCTGCCCGTCTCGGGAGCCGCGGCCGGGCTCGGCACCGTGGCCACCGGCGCCGCCGTCTCCGTCCTCGCCGCCACCGCCGCCGTCGTCCAGCCCAAGGCCGGCCGCGCCCTGGACGCCGGACGCCTGAGCACCCGTACCGGACTACTGGCCGGACTGCTCATCACCGCCGCAGGACTCGCCGCCGCGATGCTGCCCGGCCTGGCCGGGGTCCTGCCGGCCGCCGCCCTCATCGGCACCGGCACCGGTCTGATCACCCCGCTCGGCTTCGCCGCCCTCGCCGCATCGACGCCGGAGGAGCGCATGGGCCAGACCATGGGCTCGGCCGAACTCGGCCGCGAACTGGGCGACGCCGGGGGGCCATTGCTCGTGGCGGGCGTCGCCACCGCCGCCACGCTCACCTACGGCTACGCGGCTCTGGCCGTCCTCCTGGCCGCAGGCGCGCTGCCCGTCCTGGCCGGCCACCGCCGAACGGCAGACGGCCGGAACGCCGGAGGGTCAGTCCCCCGTTGACACCGCCGGCGGGCTCATGGACAAGGACAAGTGGTCGACCACGTCGTGCAGGTTCGAGCGGCGGCGGTGGACCGCCCGTTGACGGTCGGCCCCGTTGCCCTCCGCGCACAGGCGTGCCCAGCCGGCCCTGACCACCTCCAGGTCGCCGTGGCGGTGCAGGGCGGGCCGGATCCAGGACAGCATCCGCTGGACGTGTGTCCGCGCCGGGACGAGACGGCCGGTGAGCGGGTCGACGCCGTGGCCCGTCAGCCCGTCACGGGCCGCGCGCCAGCAGGCCGCGCGCAGCAACTCCGGCTCGGGCCGCGGTGCCGGCTCACCGGACGCGATGGCGCGGAGCGCGGTGGCCGCCAGTGCCCGTACGACGGCGGCGAGCAGGGCGGTGTCCTCGACGGCGCACGCCGCGTCGGCGATGCGGACCTCCAGGGTGGGCACGTGATGGGAGGGCCTGATGTCCCAGTACAGGGCGCTGCGGTCCATGATCGCGCCGGTGGCCACACAGCGGCCCACGAGTTCGTCGAAGTGGGCCGGGGACTCGAAGTACGGCGGTGGGCCCGCGACCGGCCACCGCGCCCAGACCATCGTGCGCCAGCTCGCGTAACCGGTGTCCCGCCCTGCCCAGTACGGCGAGTTCGCGAGGAGGGCGACGAGGACCGGGAGCCAGGGCCGCAGCCAGTTGCTGACTTGAAGCGTGCCTGCCGGATGGTCCGGCAGGCCGATGTGGATGTGGCAGGCACAGACGGTCTGTTCGTCGTCAAGGGCGCGGAAGTCCGCGACGCTCCGCCTGTAGCGCGGGTCCGGGACGACGGGAGGCGGCGCGGGCTCGTCGATGACGGGCGTTCCGCTGGAGATGGCGCGCACCCCCTGCTGTTCGGCGGCAACGCCGACCGCGGCCCGCATGGCGCGCACCTGCTCCGCCAGTGCGGACAGGTCGGTGTGCGCATCGGTCCGCGCCTCGACCTGATAGCGCGTCAGTTCCGTACCGACCCGCGTGCCGAGTTCGGGCGCGGCCGCGGCCACCACCTTCACGCTGTGCGGAGCGAGCTTCCGGAACACCGGGTCGACCAGCAGGTATTCCTCCTCCAGACCCACCGTCAGATGTTCCGGCGCTGCCTGCACGGACGTCCTCCCTCGATGTCGGCCGCAAGGGGCGGTCTTGCGCGTAGGGGGCGGCTCCGGCTCCACTGGGCAGGGGCGGTGACCATGATGTCACGGCCGGTAACCGCAGGGAGGGCGCATTCCGGGCATGCCGCCGGGCGGGCCGGGCGCGGCTCCCTACGACGAGGAGCGCGGGTCCCCCTACGACGAGGAGCTTGGCGTGGACGAGCGGACCCAGGTGCTGGTCGCCGGCGGCGGACCGGCAGGCGCCACCGCCGCAACCCTCCTCGCCCGGCAGGGTTTCGATGTGACCCTGCTGGAACGGGACCGCTTTCCCCGCTACCACATCGGGGAGTCCCTGCTGCCCTCGCTGCTGCCCGTACTGGACGTGATGGGCGCACGCGAAGCGGTCGAGCGCCACGGCTTCACCCGCAAGACCGGAGCCTTCTACGGCTGGAGCGGGCAGGAGTGGCAACTGCGGTTCGACACTTCGGACCGGCCCGCCGCCTACAGCTTCCAGGTCATCCGCTCCGAGTTCGACCATCTGCTCCTGGAGCATGCCCGCGCGCAGGGAGTACGGGTGCGCGAGGAGACACAGGTACGCCGTGTCGGATTCGACGGATACCGCACGACCTCGGCCACCTGGACCTCCCGGTACGGCCGCGCCGGACAGACGCACTTCCGGTGCCTCGTCGACGCCTCCGGCCGGGCCGGAGTCCTGGCCGCACGCCAGTTGCGCACCCGCCGGTTCCACGACGTCTTCCGCAATGTCGCCGCCTGGGGATACTGCGCGGCGCCGCGCCCCTGCCGGACACACCGGAGGGCGCGATCGGCGTCTTCTCCCTGCCCGAGCACGGATGAATCTGGGCCATCCCCCTCCACGACGGCACCCTCAGCGTCGGCCTGGTGACGGACAAGCACTCCTTCAACCGGGCACGCGATCAACACGGCTCCGTCGACCGCCTCTACGCGCAGGCGCTCACCCAATGTCCGCTGCTCGAGCGCATGTTGGACGGTGCGCAGCGCGTCTCAGGCCTCAAGGTGGAGAGCGATTATTCTTACGTGGCCGAGGAGTTCTGCGGCCCCGGCTACTACCTCACCGGGGACGCCGCCTGCTTCCTGGACCCCCTGCTCTCCACGGGCGTCCATCTGGCCATGTACAGCGGGCTGCTCTCCGCCGCCGCGATCGGCAGCGTGCTGCGCGGCGAGATCGACGAGGCCTCGGCCCAGCGCTTCTACCGCACCGCCTACCGGCACGCCTACGAGCGCCTGCTCATCCTGGTCGGCGCCTTCTACCGGATCCACGACGGCCGCGACGCGTACTTCCGCAAGGCCCAGACCCTCAGCCACCGCGACCAGCAGGACCTGCGTCTGCACGAGTCGTTCCTCAACATCGTGACCGGTGCCGAAGACCTCGGCGACGCCCAGGACGAGGCCGTCGCCACCCTCATCGACAGACTCCGCCGACCACTCGACGGCCACCGCGCGCAGGGCCTCGCCGGCCACGGAACCAGCCACATGGTCCCGCTGCCCACCCGACCGGAACAGGCGTCGGCCGGCCTCTACCTCACCCTCGACCCCGTGGGGCTCCGCCGGGCGGAGACCGACCACTCATGACGGCCGCCGCTCGTAAGGCCTGTCAGCCGCTTTCCCGCTCGGCATGACCGCTCCCTGCGTTCGTCAGAATCGCGCTCGCGACAACGTCGAAGAGGCGGTCGGCGCGCGGCGCGAGCGAGGGCTGATCGCCGAGCCAGGCGAGCATGGCCACCAGCGCGAACAGATCGGCGCCATCGACATCACTGCGCGCCACGCCGGCGGCCTGGGCGCGGGCGAGGAGCCGCGCACCGGCCGCGCGCAGGGTGACGCACGAGGCGTGGAGTGCGGATTCGGTGTCCTCGATGGCGGCCGCCATCAGCACGGTCACGCCTCGATACTCGGTCGTCCAGGCGACGCAGTCGCGCAGCCACGAGACGAGGGCGTCTTCGGGTGAGCTGGACGTCTCGAACTCGCCTGCCTTTGCCGTGAATTCGTCGAAGCTCGTGCGGAGCAGGGCTTCGAGCAGCGCCTCGCGCGTCGGGAAGTGCCGCAGCAGCGTCGCGAGCCCGACATCGGCCCTGCGCGCGATGTCGCGCAGGGACACGTCGACGCCTTGCTCGGTGATGGCGGTGCCCGCTACGGCGAGCAGGTGGTCGCGGTTCTTCCTGGCGTCGGCCCGCATCTGTCCCTCTTGACTATCCGGATCAGCGGTCCATATATTCGGATCACTGATCCATTTATGTGGATCGCTGATCCGCATAAGCGTATCCCGCGGCGCGAGCAGGAGAAGACGATGCCGACACACACGATGAGGGCGGTCCGCCTCCATGAGCACGGCGGCCCTGAAGTTCTGCGTCATGACGACGAGTTACCCATTCCCGAGCCGGGGCCGGGCGAGGTTCTGGTGCGCGTACACGCGGTCGGCATCAACCCTCCGGACTGGTACCTGCGCGGCGGGCTGACCGAGGTGCCCGGGGAGCCGGAAGCGACGGTCAGGCTGCCGGTGATCCCGGGGACGGACGTGTCGGGCGTCGTCGAGGCCGTCGCCGGGGACGCGGCAGAGGCAGCCGGCCTGGCCGTGGGAGACGAGGTCTTCGGCCTGTTGCGCTTTCCCAGCTTCGACGGCAGCGCATACGCCGAATATGTGACCGCGCCCGTCTCGGACCTCGCACGCAAGCCGGCCGGCATCGACCACGTACACGCCGCCGGTGCGCCCATGGCCGGACTGACGGCATGGCAGTTCCTGATCGAGCTCGGACACGACCGCCCTTCGCCCTTCCAGAAGGCGTGGCATCGCCCGACGGCACTCGACAGCGACACGACGGTGCTCATCAACGGCGCCGCGGGCGGAGTGGGGCACTTCGCGCTGCAACTGGCGAAATGGAAGGGCGCACGCGTCATCGCGGTGGCATCGGGCGCGCACGAATCGTTCCTGGGCGAGCTCGGCGCCGACCAGTTCATCGACTACACGAAGAGCCGCCCCGAGGAACTCGTGCACGACATCGACCTCGTTCTCGACACCGTCGGCGGCCCCGACAGCCGCCGCTTCCTGAGCACGCTCAAGCGCGGCGGCGCCCTCTTCCCGGTGTTCCCCGGCGAATTCGACGAAGAGGAGACCGCGAAACTGGGCGTCACGGTCTCGGTCGCACAGGTCCGCTCGAACGGCGCGCAACTCGCCGAACTGGGACGCCTGCTCGACGCGGGAACGGTCCGCGTCGCGATCGACAGCACGTACGCGCTCGCGGACGCCCGGGCCGCGCACGAACGCGCCGCCCGAGGACACATCCAGGGCAAGATCGTGCTCACGGTCACTTAGAACCCCCAGGTGATTCGCCCCCCGGCGTCGGTGTTGTTCAGCCGAAGATCGCGCTCTCGGTGGCGTAGAGGAAACGGGTCCGGGAGCGGTCGAGGAAGTTCTCCTCGTCCGCGGCGACGGTCGTGGTGTACGTGTCAGAGGTGAACCAGCGGGCGGCGTCGGCGATGTCGTCGACCCACACCTCGGCGACGCCGTCGTAGGCGGCGGTGGTTATGCCGGGGATCTCGTCGTCGGTGGGCAGGAGTTGGACGTAGCGCCGGACCGGGACCTCTCCGGCGGGCAGGCTCGAGAGCAGCGGGGTGTGCTTCTGCGTCCAGTACTCCACGAACTCCTCGTGAGAGAGGTCTGCCCGCCGGGTCAGGAAGATGCTGAGCTTGATCACAGAGAGCTCCTTGAGGCCGCATTTGACTTGCCTGGGCAACTCACAAGGTAGACCGCACTGACTTGCCTGGGCAACAGATGTCTCTTGCCCAGGCAAGTAGGATGGGTCACATGGACGAACCGTCACCGTGGCTCGACGCCGAGCAGCAGAAACTCTGGCAGGACCTTCTCACCGTCGTGATCGCACTGCCTGCGGCCCTGGACCGCCAGTTGCGGCGCGACGCGGGCATCACGAACTTCGAGTACGGCGTGCTCGCCCGACTGTCGATGGCGCATCAGGCCACCATGCGGTTCAGCGAATTGGCCCGGGACTGCGACAGCACTCTCCCGCGACTGTCAAAGCTGATGGACCGCTTCGAGGCGCGAGAGTGGATCGCTCGCCGAATCGACCCGAGCGACGGTCGCTACACCTTGGCCACGCTGACCGACAGCGGCCGGCAGAAGCTGGCCGACAGCGCGCCGGGGCATGTCGCGCAGGTGCGCCGACTCGTCTTCGACCCCCTGACCGCCGCACAGCGCCGCCACTTCGGCGCGGCACTCTCCGGCGTCGCCGAAACCGTACGCCGGGAGGCCGCCGGCGGCCCCACCGGGTGAGCGTGCTCACCGGGCGGCGCGGTCATCGCGGCCTCATGACCGCGCCTACTGCTGCAGGGTGAGGATTTCGGCTCCGTCGTCGGTGATGGCGATGGTGTGCTCGCTGTGCGCCGTCCGGCAGCCCGTCGCGCTTCGGAGTGTCCACCCGTCGGGATCGGTGATGAGCTGGGCGGTGTCCGCCATGACCCACGGCTCCAGGGCGAGGAGCAGCCCAGGGCGCAGTTTGTATCCGCGGCCGGGCCGCCCGGTGTTCGCGACGTGCGGGTCCTGGTGCATCGTCGATCCGATGCCATGACCTCCGAACTCGGTGTTGATCCGGTACCCCGCCTCGCCGAGGACCGTGCCGATGGCATGGGAGATGTCACCGATGCGGGCCCCCGGCCCGGCGGCGGCGATCCCCGCGGCCAGCGCGCGCTCGGTCGTACTGATCAACGCGACGCTCTGCGGCGGCTTCGCGTCGCCCACGATGAAGCTGATGGCGGCGTCCGCTGCGACTCCGCCCTTGGAGACGGCGAGGTCGAGGGTCAGCAGATCGCCGTCGGCAAGCGCGTAGTCGTACGGCAGTCCGTGGAGCACGGCGTCGTTGACGGCCGTGCAGATGTAGTGGCCGAACGGGCCGCGCCCGAAGGACGGCGCGTAGTCGACGTAGCAGGACTGCGCCCCAGCCTCGACGATCATCTTCTCGGCCCACCGGTCGATGTCCAGAAGGTTCGTGCCGACCGCGCTTCGGCCCTTCAGTGTCTGCAGGATGTCGGCGACCAGGGCGCCGGTGTCTTTCGCCCGGGCCAGCAGGGTGGGGTTCAGGATCTCGATCATGCGGCGCCCTCCTCATGTAGCCAATAACTATACCGGTCAAACTATACCGGTACGAGAATGGGGGCACCCGTAGGCGTCCGCGGCGCCGCTCTCCGCCTCCGGCGTTGGGTGGAGTCGCTCACGCGGCTGATCCACGACGGCCACCGTTCCGCGTCCGCGTAGGCTCAACACCCGTACACCGCAAGGAAGGTGGAAGGCGGAGCATGACGCGTGACGAGCTGATCCGGCCGGTTCCCGCACTGCTGAAGGAGCACGCCGAGTCGGCGCCCCGGCGTGTCGCGTACACCGACTCCCGGCGCAGCGTCACCTACTCCGAGCTGGAGCGGCGCACCCGCGCGCTGGCGGGGTACGTCACCCGTACCGGACTCCGCCGCGGTGACCGCGTCGCGATCTGCCTCGGCAACTGCGTCGAGATGGTGGAGAGTTGTCTCGCCGTCCTGCGGGCCGGGATGGTCGGCGTCCCGCTCGACCCGCGGTCCTCCGACACCGAGCTGGCTCACTTCCTTCAGGACAGCGGTGCCGACTTCGTCATCGTGGACGCCACGCGCCTCGCGCAACTCCGGCGCCTGGGAGCGCCGTACGACCGCTTGGGTGTGCTGGTCACGGGGGCGGATCCGGTGCCGGACGGCGCCCCGCGGTTCGAGAGCGCGGCCGAGAGTGGCAGTGCCGCCGAGAGTGTCGGTGCTCCCGAGAGTGTCGGTGCCGCCGAGATCGACCTGCTGGGGCTCGACGATCCGGCCTGGATGCTCTACACCTCCGGCACCACGAACCGGCCCAAGGGCGTGCTGTCCACGCAGCGGGCCGCGCTGTGGTCCGTGGCCGCCTGCTACGCCCCGATCTTCGGCCTCGCGTCCGACGACCGACTGCTCTGGCCCCTTCCGCTGTTCCACAGTTTCAGCCACTCGCTGGCGATCCTGGGCGTCACGGCCGTGGGCGCGAGCGCCCGAATCGCCGATGTGCTGCTGCCGCCGGACGGTCTGCGACAGGAGTTGCACACGGCGTACGAGGCGCTCGGTGGGCCCTTCACCATGCTGGCCGGCGTGCCCGCCACGTATCACCGGCTTGTCGATTCAGCCGGAGAGGCCCCGCAAACCCTCCGGGTGTGTGTCGTGGCCGGTGCACCGAGTGGTCCCGCTCTGCGCGCGGCCGTGGAGGAGGCCACGGGGGCACCCTTGCTCGACATGTACGGCAGCACCGAGACCTGCGGCGCCATCACGGCGAACCGTCCCCAAGGGTCCAGGGTCGACGGTTCCTGCGGGCTGCCCGTCCCGGGCGTGGACGTGCGCATCGTCGACCCGAGGAGCGGCGAGGGCGTCCCGGACGGAGCCGAGGGTGAGGTCTGGGTGCGCGGGCCGAACCTGATGACGGGGTACCACGGGCAGCCCGGGGCCACGGCCTCCGCACTGCGGGACGGCTGGTATCGCACCGGCGACCTCGGCCGCCGCGTCGAACACGGCCACCTCGGACTCACCGGCCGCGTCAGCGAGTTGATCATCCGCGGCGGCGAGAACATCCACCCGACCGAGGTCGAGCAAGCGCTGCTGCAGTGCCCCGGCGTGTCCGACGCCGTGGTGGTGGGGGTGCCGCACGCCGTGCTTGGCGAGGTGCCGGTCGCCTTCGTCGTACCGGGTCCGGACGGGATCGACGCACGGCAGGTACTCGCCGGGTGCCGTACCCGGCTCGCCGACTACAAAGTGCCGACCGAGATCCACGAGATCGCCGCCGTCCCGCGCACCGCGTCCGGCAAGACCGCCCGCCACAAGCTGGCCGCCCCTGCCCCGCCGGCCTCGGTCACGGTCGAAACCGCTCTGCGCGCGCGGCTCCTCCGTCTCTCGCGCGACGAGCAGGAACGCGCCCTGCGCAAGACCGTGCTCACCGAGACGGCCGAGGTCTGCCGCTGCGCGCCGGGCCAACTGCCCGACACGGACGGCACCTTCGCCGATCTCGGCATGACGTCCGTGGGCGCGGTCGAGCTGGTGGACCGGCTCGGTGCGCTGACCGGGCTGAGCCTGCCGGCGACGCTCGTCTTCGACCATCCGACGCCGGCCGACGTGGCCGGGTATCTGCGCGTCGCGCTCTTCGAGGGCGAGCCCATGGAGCACCCGCGGCCGTACGGCGGGCAGGGCCGGAACCACGAGTCCTCCGAGGACGATCCCGTCGTGATCGTCGCGATGGGCTGCCGGTATCCCGGTGACGTCAACTCACCCGATGACTTATGGGAGTTGGTCGCTCAGGGCAGGGACGCCATCTCCGAGTTCCCGGCCGACCGCGGCTGGGATCTGGACGCCCTGTACGACCCCGATCCCGACCGGATAGGCACCTCGTACACCCGGCATGGTGGATTCCTGCACGGGGCCGCGGAGTTCGACGCCGGTCTGTTCGGGATCGCACCGCGCGAGGCGCTCGCGATGGACCCGCAGCAGCGGCTGCTCCTGGAGACGTCCTGGGAGGTGTGGGAGCGCGCCGGGATCGACCCGGCGTCGCTGCGCGAGAGCGACACGGGGGTGTTCGTCGGCGTGATGCACGGCGACTACGCCGCCCGCTTCACCCGCCCCCACGAGCTGGAGGCGCACCTGGGCCTGGGCTCGACCGGCAGCGTGGCCTCCGGGCGGATCTCGTACGTGTACGGTCTGCGCGGTCCCGCGATCACGGTCGACACCGCATGCTCCTCCTCGCTGGTGGCGCTGCACTGGGCGGCGCAGGCGCTGCGTTCGGGCGAGTGCTCGATGGCGCTGGCCGGCGGGGTCACGGTCATGGCGACGCCCAACCCCTTCCTCGCCTTCAGCCGCCAGCGCGGCCTTTCGCCGGACGGTCGCTGCAAGTCGTTCTCGGCGGCTGCCGACGGCACGGGCTGGGCGGAGGGTGTGGGACTCGTCCTCTTGGAGCGGTTGTCCGACGCGCGGCGGGCCGGTCATCCGGTCCTTGCCGTGCTCCGCGGCTCCGCCGTCAACTCCGACGGCGCGTCCAACGGGCTCACCGCGCCCCACGGTCCCGCACAGCAGCGGCTGATCGCGCGAGCACTCGCGGACGCGGGGCTGCGCGCCGACGACGTGGACGCGGTGGAGGCCCACGGCACGGGCACCCGGCTCGGGGACCCCATCGAGGCGCAGGCCATTCTGGCGACGTACGGACAAGGCCGCGAGCAGCCGCTGTGGCTCGGATCGGTCAAGTCCAACCTCGGGCACACACAGGCGGCCGCCGGAGTCGCCGGCGTCATCAAGATGGTGCAGGCGATGCGGCACGGCGAGCTGCCGGGGAGCTTGTACGCCGACTCGCCGACACCGCACGTGGACTGGAGCGCGGGCCGGGTGGAGCTCCTGACGACCGCCCGCCCCTGGCCCGCCTCGGACCGGCCGCGGCGTGCGGGGGTCTCGGCCTTCGGGATCGGCGGGACCAACGCGCATGTGATCCTGGAAGAGCCGCCGCGGAACGAGGCGGCGGTCCGCCAGGAGACAGCCGCACCGGTGCCGGCTCCGATCCCCGCTCCCTGGCTGCTTTCCGCCGCCGATGAACCTGCCCTCCACGCCCAGGCGCGGCGGCTGGCGTCCGAACTGGCGGACCGGCCGGACCTGTTGCCCGCCGATGTCGCCCACTCGCTGGCCGTCTCGCGCTCCGCACTCACTCATCGGGCGATGGTGCCGGCCGGTGACCGGACACAGCTCGTGGACGCGCTGAGCGCACTCGCGCAGGGGCGGCGCCCGCCGGGAGTCGTACAAGGCGTGGCGAACCCGGGGATCCGTACGGCCTTCCTGTTCACCGGACAAGGGGCCCAGCGCCCCCGGATGGGCGCCGAACTGCGGGTCGCCTTCCCGGTGTTCGCCAAAGCCTTCGACGAGGTCTGCCACTACCTGGACGACCGTCTCCCCCAGCCGCTCAGCGCGGTGCTGTCCGCCGAACCGGGCTCGCCCCAGGCGGACCTCATCCACCGTACGGACTTCACCCAGGCCGGACTCTTCGCCTTCGAGGTGGCGCTGTTCCGGCTGCTTCAGTCGTGGGGCGTGCGACCCGACCGCCTCGTGGGCCATTCCGTGGGCGAGTTGGCGGCGGCGCACGTCGCCGGCGTACTCGATCTGCCCGACGCCGCGACGCTCGTCGCCGCTCGTGGCCGCCTGATGCAGGCGCTGCCCGACGGCGGCGCGATGGTGGCGCTCGACGCGACCGAGGAGGAAGTCCTCGCGGATATGGCTGAGTTCGGGGATCAGGTGGCCGTCGCATCGGTCAACGGGCCTCGTTCGGTGGTGATCTCGGGAGCGGAAAGCGCGGTGCTGGCGGTCGCGGCCGACCTCGAGGAGCGCGGCCGCAGGGCCGTACGTCTGCGGGTGAGTCACGCCTTCCACTCACCCCTGGTGGATCCGATGCTCGACAAATTCCTGGGCGTCGCCCGGACGTTGACCTTCCGGCCACCGCGCATCCCGGTCGTCTCCACCGTGACGGGCCGGGTCGCAGAGGCCGCGGAGCTGTGCTCGCCCGAGTACTGGGCGCGGCATGCACGGCAGCCCGTGCGCTTCGCCGACGCCATACGCAGGCTCGCGGACGACGGAGTCTCGGCGTACCTGGAGCTCGGCCCCGGCCCCGCCCTCACCGCGGCGGCCACCGATTGTCTGGGCGATGCGTTCGATGGCGGCTCCGTGCTCGTCGCGGCCACCGGCCGCGATGCGTACGAACCGGAGACGCTCCTGTCAGCGGTGTCGCGGCTGCATGTGGCCGGGGCGGATGTCGACTGGGCGGCGGTGTACGCGGGCTCCGGCGCGCGGCTCGTGGACCTGCCGACGTACGCCTTCCAACGCCGACGGTACTGGCTGGACGCGCCGCGGACGGCCGCCGTCGACGCTCCGGCGCTGCTGGGCCCCGCCTTTCCGGTGCCGGGCACGGACCGGACCGTACTGACCGGCCTTCTGTCCCTCGTGACGCACCCGTGGCTCGCCGACCATCGCGTCGCCGGGAGGGTGATCGTGCCGGCCACGGTCTTCGTGGAGATGGCCGTGCGGGCAGCCGACGAGGTGGGCTGCGAGGCGGTCGAAGAGCTCGTGATGCTGTCGCCACTCGCCCTGTCCGGTTCGGCGGGGGTGCGTGTCCAGGTCGTGGTGGGCGCGGTGGACGACTCAGGTTGTCGGCCGGTCGACGTCTACTCGCGGCCGGATGGGTCCGACGAGTTCAATGGTTACGGTGGGTCCGTCGGGTCCGGTGAGTCCGTCGGGTCCGGCGAGTCCGACAGGTCCGACAGGTCCGACAGGTCCGACGGGTTCAACGGGTCCGACGGGTTCAGCGAGTCGGAAGGCGAAGGCCCTTGGGCCCACAACGTCTCCGGTCGGCTGGGCAGTGAGCCTACGGCGGAGCACGAGCACGAGCTGACCCAATGGCCTCCCCCTGGCGCCGAGGCACTCGATCTCACCGACGCGTACGCCGCGGTCGCCGATGCCGGACTCGCCTACGGGCCTGCTTTCCAGGGGGTCGGCGCGGTCTGGCGGCGCGGCGACGACGTCTTCGCGGAGGTCCGGCTGCCCGCGGCGCACATCGGGGAAGCGGGCCGCTTCGGGCTGCACCCGGCGCTGTTCGACGCCGCGGCGCACGCGTGTCTGTTCGCCGCACCCGCCGGCACGAGCACGGTGCGGGTGCCTTTCGCGTGGAGCGGGGTGCGCCTGCACGCCTCGGGAGCCACGGAACTGCGAGTCCAGGTGGTTCGGACCGGCGCAGACACGGTCTCACTCACGCTCGCCGACCCGGCCGGGCGACTCGTGGCCTCCGTGGACTCCCTGACCACGAGGGAACTCCCGGCCGAGACCACGAGTCAACTCCCCGCCGACCGGGCCGAGATGACGGACGATTTCGCGGCAAGGGCTCTGCTGCGCCCCGAATGGGTCGCTCTCGAACTCTCCGGTGACGCCGATGACCGCGGATGGGCGGTACGGGGCCGGGACGACTTGAACCTCGCCGGGTTCCTGCCCACCGCCGCCGCACACCCGGAGTTCGTAGCCGTCAGCGCCGTCTCCGCCGCCGCGACCGGGTCCGACCTGCTGTCGGCCGTACACGAGTCGACCGACCGCATGCTCACGACACTGCAGGACTGGCAGGGCGATCCGGACGCGGCAGGCTCACGGCTGGTGGTGGTGACGCGCGATGCCACTGCCCCGGTGCCGGACCTGGCGGGTGCGGCGATGTGGGGACTGGTGCGTACGGCCCAGGCGGAACTGCCCGGTCGCATCGTCCTGGTGGATGTGGACGGGCGTCCCGAGTCACTGCGGCTGCTGCCCGCGGCCGTCGCCACCGGTGAGCCGCAACTCCGGGTACGGGACGGGCAGGTGACGGTTCCGCGACTGGCCGCGGTCAGTAATGCTGCCGAAGACACCGTGGTGGCCACCTTCGGTGCGGACGGCACGGTATTGATCACCGGAGGAACCGGCGCGCTGAGTGCGGAGGTGGCGCGTCATCTTGTCGCGGAACACGGCGTACGGCATCTGCTGCTGACCGGACGCCGTGGGCCGAAGGCGCCCGGAGCCGAGCAACTGCGCGTCGATCTGGAGAAGTTGGGGGCGCAAGTCGGCATCGTCGCCTGTGACGCGGCCGATCGTGCCGCGCTGGCCGGGGTCTTCGAGCGCTGCGATCCGCCGCTGGCGGCTGTGGTGCGCGCCGCCGGGGTCCTAGACGACGGCGTGCTGGACTCGCTGACCCCCGATCGGATGGCGGCCGCGCTGGGGCCCAAGGCCGACGCAGCCTGGCATCTGCACGAACTGACCCGGGGCATGGGCCTTTCGGCGTTCGTCGTGTTCTCCTCCGTCTCCGGTCTGCTCGGCCGGGCGGGCCAGGGCAACTACGCGGCCGCGAACGCCTTCCTGGACGCCCTCGCCCACCGCCGCGCCGCCGAAGGACTGCCGACGCTCTCGCTGGCATGGGGCCCGTGGGAGCACTCCGGCGGCATGGCGGCGGGGCTGGTTCCCGACCACTCCCGACAACGTCCACAGCCACGTGAAGTGCTCGTGCCGCTGTCGACTCAGCGGGGCCTCGCCTTGTTCGACGCCGCGTTGCGCTCGACGGAGCCGGTACTCGCGCCGATACTCCTCGACCGAGCCGCGCTCCAGGCAAGTACGGAGCAGCAACTCCCGGCGCCGCTACGGGGATTCGTCCACCGGAAGCGGCCGACCGCGGCCCCGACGACCTCGGGCTCCGGCTCCGGCTCCGGCTCCGAGCAGGCCGTTGAGCCGAGAGCTTGGCGGAATCTCCTGGACCAGCTGCCCCCGGACGAACGGGAGTCGGCGCTTGTGGAACTGCTGCGGGCCGACGTGGCCGCGGTGCTCGGGTACCCGCACGCCGACGCACTGCCGGTCGGCAAGTCCCTCGCCGAGCTGGGGTTCGACTCCCTGACCGCCGTACAGCTCCGCAACCGGCTGAGCATGGCGCTCAAGGTCCGACTGCCGGTGGCAGTGGTGTTCGAGCACCGCACCGCCGAGGAACTGACACGCCACCTGCTCGGCATGCTGGACGACGAAGCAGTTGCCGCAGCCGCCCCTGAGCCCCCTGGGGCGCCCGAAACCCCCGGGGCCGAGCGCCCCACGTACACCCTCTCCTCTCTCTTCCGGACGGTCAGCGCCGCCGGGCAACCGGTGGCGGCGATGCACCTGCTCGTCACCGCCTCCTGGGCGCTGCCCACCTTCACGGCCACCCAAGGCCACGAGCACGCCCTGCCACCGCGCCGCCGCGCCCACGCACGCCGCGCCCCCGGAGGGCCGACCGTCGTCTACTTCCCGGCCTACCATCCGTCGCTCGCACCGGACGGCGGAGACTTCCCCCGCTTCCACAACGCACTCCAGAACGACCAGCACGACCTGGGCACCCTGAACATCCTGGAGTTCCCACATCCCGGCATCGGCATCGGCGCCGGTGCCGCGGTGCCGGAGGACCGCGCCGCCCTGGCGCGCACCCAGGCCGAGAGCGTGCTGCGGCATGTCGGTGACGGGCCCTTCGCGATCGTGGGTCGCTCGGCGGGCGGCAATGTGGCGCACCTGGTGGCCCACCACCTGGAAGGCATGGGCCGGGCACCGACCGGCCTCGTACTCCTTGACACGTACCACATCACCCCACGCAACAGCGGCAAGGACTGGCTGCTGTCCCTGGCCGCCCCACCGCCGCGCGAGACCGGAGGGACCGACTTCGCCGACGACGACAGCACCCTGGCCGCGGTGGGCGCCTACAACCGGATCTTCCTCGACTGGGATCCCGAGCCCGTCGCCACGCCCACCCTCCTGGTCCGCGCCTCGCTCCCCACGCCCGCCATGACGGCCTCCGCGGACGCCGACGACTGGCGGACGTCCTGGCCGTCGGCGCACGAGGTCGTGGACGTCCCCGGCGATCACCTGACGATGA
Source organism: Streptomyces sp. NBC_01381 (assembly GCF_026340305.1). Lineage (NCBI taxonomy): Bacteria > Bacillati > Actinomycetota > Actinomycetes > Kitasatosporales > Streptomycetaceae > Streptomyces > Streptomyces sp. NBC_01381. Next base: position 602,811 of record NZ_JAPEPI010000003.1, read on the forward strand.
TGCGGGAGCACGCGGAAACCACCGTGTCCGCGATCCGCACGTGGATCCAGGCGCGCACGGCGAAGGCGGCCTCCTGAGGCTGGTCTGCGCGGCCTGCGCAACCGTAGGTGGCATAAAGCGACGGCGCCCGGCGCCTTCACCTCCTCGGCGCGACGCTCGGACGCGGTGATCCTGTGCGTCTGGACAGCAGTGGAACCCAGCACAGTCTGGGCAGCACTTGTTGATCGCAGAGCCGGAAATGTTGGTGGGAGCTGACACCGAGTGGGGGGGGTGGGTGAAGCTTTGTCGCCGTGCCGGGCGGCTCTCTCCCAAGGTGTCCGTAAGCCAAGGGCCCGTACCTGCGTCGTCGCCGAGCTACGCCGCCTCGTAGTGGTGCGCCCGCCCGCCCCGCCATGTCACCTACGCCGGGTCGTCGAGCGGCTCCTCCGCGTCCGGCGCACCACCCCGGGGCAGGAACTCGACGACGTCACGATCCGAGTGCGCGAGGCCGAGGATCTCCTCGCGCACCGTCACCCGTCGGCCACCAGAACCGGCGGGCGGATGGACGACTGTCGGCGCGCTCATACTCCAAGGTGCTGCGGCGCGGCGGGTCGGGCGCCTTCTGTGGCCGACACGCCATCCACAAACCCATCTCTTTCGCGCTCGCCGCCTGCGGCCAGGCGGTGAACATGTGGCATGCGGCGTCCGTATCACTGATTGAGCGCGCGACCCGATGCCCGTCATACGACGGGGCCGACCGCTGAAAGGCAGGGATCGAAGATGCTGCGACCAATCAGATGGACGACCCGGGGTGGGCTCCTCGTAGCCGGAGCAGTCGCCGCCCTGCTGGCCGTCGCCACGCCCGCAACCGCCGGCTCGGCAGCACTTTACTGCGGCGCCGGCCGCGGGCCGACAGCCGAGGTCGCGGTGCAGGGCGCGATCGACGACGCCGAAGTCTCGGCGAGCGGGGACGGCAGGTTCCAATGTGAACTCGATGGTGAGCCCCAGGTCTTCGAGGTATTCGACGACCCGAACTACGGCCACATCTTCCGGGCAAGCGTGACCATGTCCTGCGAGTGATCTCACAGATCGAATCGCTGTGTGCCCCGGCGCACGATCGTCGGGGCACCACTCCGGAGTATGCGCGGTGACGTGCGGCCGTGTTGACCCTGGAAGAGGCCTCCCGGACAGGCGCATCTGCTGGAGGGACCGGTTCACTGGCACGGACCTCCGGCGACGTAGGGACAGACAGCACGAAGGGTTTGGCCCCGAGGTGGCCAAACCCTTCCGTACAGCTCTCTGCGGGTACTCCCACTTCCGCCCACACCACCGGGTGTCCGCGTGCAGGGCGAGCGGCTCGCACTCGTCGCCGTGGTCCTCGCGCACACACGACGCGGCGCCAGGCAAGGGCGTCGGCCAAGGAACGCTCGCGGCTGCGGCGTTGCCCCCCCCGGCCGGTAGAAGGTCGAGCGCACGATCGGCTGGGACAGGAACCCTCGCCCAGCTCGCTGAACCGCGACGACCATCCCGGGCGCGCCCTCGACGTACGCCTGGTGAGGGTGCGCCCCTCTGAAGGCTTGGGTGACCCGACTGCGGGTCTGACCTTGGCGCCGTGGGCGCGGGCGATGGTGTCAAGGTCCTCCGGACGCGGTAGCGGCGGTACGACGCGACCGTGCCGCTTACCAGATCCTGCCGGGCGCGGTGTCGACGTGCGGCCCAGATCGCTCGGCATTCTGAGGGCATGGATCATCGCAGCCTCGAACCGGCAGAAGCAGCGGCCCGGGACTACTCCGGCGCGGTCTACGGCTCGCTCCTTGCCGCCTCAGTCATTGCCGCGGTGGGGACGCTGGGTCCCTTCCCCCGGCTCCAGCTCGTGGTCATGCTGCTCACCAACGGTCTGGTCTTCTGGATCACGCACGTCTACGCCCGCATTGTGGGCGACAAGCTGGCGCATCAGGCGCTGTCGTGGGAGGTGATCCGCCGCGAGGCACGCAGGGAATGGCCGATCGTCGGGGTCGCGCTCCCGCCGGCTGCCGCCGTGGTGGTGTGTCCTTCGCTGGGGCTCGGCCCCGAAGGCACCGGGTGGGTTGCCCTCGGCGTCGCCCTCGCCGAGCAGGTCGGCTGGGCCACCGTGGCCCTCGTCAGAGCCGGTGCCCCGCGCCAGCTGGTCGCCATGACCGGTGCGGTCAACCTCTTCGTGGGGCTGGTCCTCGTGGGCGCGAAGGTCCTGGTCAAGCACTGAATTTGCCGCACGCGTGCGCAGGGTGTGCCTCAGCCTCAGCACTTGTCAGGGCGTTCCAATACGGCCGACTCGGCCGCCGTGTGGAGCTGCTCAATCGGCACAATGTCGACGGCCGTCTTGATCGACTTGTGGCCCAACCAGAGTGAGGCACCGACGGCGTGGCCGTGCACGATGACCGTGTGCTGCAGGTAGCGGAATCCCGCCGTACGGGCACGCGCGATGAGCGTGCCAAGTGGGTCGGTGAGACGTCCGGCGTGGCGGCGTTGGCGCACGTGGCCAGGAGCGACAGGCCGTCAGCGGGCAGAAGGGTATCGGGGTGGAGTTCGGCAAGCAGGATGGGCGGGCTGCTCGTGAGCCCGTCGACCTCAGCCGCGTCGGCGCCGGTCGTGCGGGCAGTGCGGGCAGTGCGGGTGTCCATGCCGGGCCCGATGTCGCGGATGCAGATACGCAGTAGCGGGGCGTGCAGCTTGTCGTGACGGCTCGAACTCGATACGGATCCGAGCGATGGCCCAGGCGGGCAAGATTGCTGACCTTCGGTGTCTCACGGCCCGCCATCACCCGGGACAGCGGTGCGGTCGGCTGTGTGGGGGTGCCGTACGGCGGGAAACGCGGGGGTCGTTCCGCCGCCGGATGCTCGACCGCAACATCGCGCTGCGCGGGGCATCGCCATCGCCCCGGTCCGCGCCTGCATTCCCAACTCCTGCCGGATGTGCCCTCCGGGGGCGTCGATCCGGGGGCGCGCCCCCGGGTGTTGTTCCTCCCGTGCCGCGCGGCGCTCTCGTGATGTCAGGCGGCGTGCTTCACGTGGCGGACCAGCCAGGTCAGCAGGGCGTCCAGGTCGGCGGCGGCCGAGAGGACCCGGCCGACCGTCTCGGGGGTGTGCAGGCACTCCTCGCAGCCGAGGGGACGGGCGGCGATCAGCGAACGGTGGCGCAGCAGGTTCGTACGGGAGTGGTCCGTCGGATAGCCGCGCGGGGGGCGTTTCATCACGTCCCCGGAGATGTCGTAGCCCTTCTTCCGTACGTCCTCGACGATGGCGGACAGTTCGCGGCCGCTCCCCTCGGAGGCCACGGCTTTGCGGAACAGGTCCACCTGGCCGGGATCGGGGTACCACCAGGCGCCCTGGATCCGCAGGCCGTCCAGGGAGAACCGGAGATTGATCTCGATCTTGCGGCCGAGCCGGATCACCGCGCTCTGGTGCTGCCACCACCAGGAGTCGGTGCGGTAGTGCCAGACGGAGAAGTCCTCGTACCGGGGGTCGGCGTCCGCGACCTCGTTGAGCAGGGCGATCATCGGCTGCCGGACCAGGCGTTCGCGGTCCGCGCGACAGCGCAACGACTCGGTTCGCCGACAAACGCCTCGGCTAGAGCGCGGTCTCGGCCGCACCGCTGTCCTGGCCGGCCTCTGCGTCTGGTGGGTCCGCCTCCGTCTGGCCTCGTACGTTTCGTCCGGATCATCTGATCGTTGCTCGGGGGATCCGTCGACTGACGTGCAATGGGCGCGGATCGAGCTGTTGCTGCGAGAGGACCCCCGCAACCATCTATCCGACCGGACTCCACATTGCACGCGTCTCTTCCTCTGGGCCCGCTCACTGGCCCCGACGAAAGGGCCTAGTCGCCCCGCAGCCGGACCGCCGCGCGCCCCGACGCCGGGGCAGGCTCCAGCACCACGTACCGGCTGAGGACGGCGAGGGCGACGATGCAGCCGCTCATCTCCAGACCCTCCTCCACGATCGTTCCCAGCATGAGCACGGTGCTGTGGCCGTTCGCGTGCGCCCAGCCGTTGAACGCCTCGGTCAACAGCGCCCCGCCCAGATACACCGCCAGCGCGGCAAGGAGCCCGGACCGCAGGTCACGCGGGAGCTTCCGCGCCCACAGCACGGCGCACACGGTGCCCACCGCCGCGAGGACCGCGCCGGGCAGCACCCAGGCGTGCGTGGGCAGCGACCCTCCGGCCCACTCCTTCCACGACCGGCCGACCTCGCCGAGACGCTCGTGCAAGGAGACCGTCTCGTCGATGCTGAGCAGAGCAGTCGCGGCGGCAAGACCCAGCCAAGACGACCGCCCCGGGCGCGCGCCGCGCCCGCTGAGCAGCGCGGCGATCAGCGCCATGCCCGTCACGGCCAGCAGTAGCGTGCTGTTCCACCAGGTGGCCAGGTTGGCCTCGACGTCGACGTTCACCAACTTGCGGACGGTCGGTATGGGGTCGTACCGGTTGTAGGCGCGCGTGGCGAGGTCGGCGACGAGTAAGGCCGCGGTGCCGCCGGCGGCGAGCCACAGGACGCGGCGAGCCGGCGGTCTCGCGAGCTCACCCGCGACCCGGTCGCGTATTTGAGAATCGGTCATACGTACGGAGGTTAGCGGTTTGATCAGAGGACGAAGGCCTCGGGGCGCCCCGTATGGCGCTCTTCCAGACAGACCTCCTGCGACCGCGCGTATCCGATGAACTCGGCCCGGGCGTCGAGCCCTTCGGGTGACCGTCGCGGAAGTACGGCGAGAAGCTCCCAACTGCCGGCCGCTCCAAGGGCACCGAGGAACAACGGTATGGCTGCGGACTGGGTGGCCGGATGGATCGCTATTGGCGGCCGGTCCGCCTGCCGGTATCCGGGGTCGTTGACCGCCGCGTCCGGACCGGTGAACATCCCCACCGCCGCGGCCACCAGCGGTGGCCGAGGTCGGGGATGCACCCGATCCGACCCTGAGTTTCCCCCCAGATACCCCTGAGATGTGTCAGGAATCTTTGACAGGCACCCTGGACCGATGTCAGCTTTTCTTGACAGGCATGGAGGAGAGAGGCAGCGATGGCCGAGAAGCCGGCTCGGGAGCCGACGGGTGACGAGCTGCTGAAGGCGCTCAGCGCGCTGAGCAATCCGCACCGCATGCGGATCGTTGCGGCGCTCACCGAGCGCCGCAACTACGTCAGCGCGCTGGCCCGCGAGATCGGCATGGGCCGCCCGCTGCTGCACATGCACCTGAAACTCCTCGAGGGTGCGGGCCTGATCGTCGGCTCGCTGGAGACGAGTGAGGACGGCAAGACCATGAAGTACTTCGAAGTGGCGCCCTTTCTCTACGAGTTGACGCCACAGCTGGTGGCGCGGGCGACCCGGACCCTCACCGACACCCGCCCCGAAGAGACCACCGCACGCACACCTGCGGAACCCACGAAAGAGGAAGCGAAGTGAACGGAGAACTGGTGACACTCGCCGCCGACGGGTATGTCGGCGACTGGGTCGGCGCCGTCGGCGCGGCCGGAGTCTTCCTCCTGCTGATCGTCATCGTCTGGCAGATCGCCGCCACCTGGCGGGCCCGGATGCTGGCCTCACGCGAAGAGCAGTACAAGACGCTGGCCCTGAAGTACGCACAGCTGCTTGAGGACAACGTCGAGCTGCACCGGCGTTCGACCGAGGAGATGCGGATCACCCGCGAGGAGCTGGCCCAGACCCGGCAGTCCCTCGCCTCGGTGGAGAAGATGATGCGCGAGATCGAATAGCACTCCCCGAGTGCTGTCGGTACGGCCGGGAGCGCCAACTCCCGGCCGCACCAAGGGCGAACAACGCATCCCTGACACACACATCCCGTACGCCACGGCAGGTCCTCACAACCTCTGCGCCGTGGTGCGGGCCCCGTGCGCCTCGTGCCGGTCGCCGAGACCGGCGGCGCGATCACCACACACAAGGAGACCACTCATGCGTCCGCTGTTCCAGCGCGTCGCCGGTGCACCCGCAGGGCGTCGCTCCAAATGGCTTGTCCTCGCCGCCTGGCTGATCCTTGCCGTGGCCCTCGGCCCGCTGGCCGGAAAGCTCGGTGACGTCGAGGACTCCAGCGCCAATGCCTTCCTGCCGCGCGGCGCCGAGTCCGCACAGGTCAACACGGAGCTGGAGAAGCTCCGTACGGACCCGGTCATGCCGGCTGTCGTCGTCTACACGGGCGACGGTGCGCGGGAGAAGTCCGCGGCCACGGACACGGCCGCTTTCCAGAAGCTCGCAGCGAAGGGCGAAGAGGTCTCGCGACCCGTTCCGTCCGACGACGGCGAGGCACTGCTCACCGTCGTCCCGCTGGACACCGAGGACGAGATCACGGACAAGATCGACGAGCTCCGCGAGATCGCCGACGCCAACGCGCCACCCGGCGTGGACGTGGAGGTCGGCGGCCCGGCGGGCTCGCTCACCGACTCGGTCGCGGTCTTCGACAGCCTCGACTCGACCCTGATGATCGCCACCGGGATCGTCGTCGCCGTCCTGCTGCTCATCACGTACCGCAGTCCGATCCTGTGGCTGTTCCCGCTGCTTTCCGTCGCGTTCGCGGCGGTGCTCACCCAGGTCGGCACCTACGTCCTCGCCAAGTACGCCGGACTCCCGGTCGACCCGCAGAGCGCGGGCATCCTGATGGTGCTCGTCTTCGGCGTCGGCACGGACTACGCCCTGCTGCTCATCGCCCGCTACCGCGAGGAGCTCCACCGCCGGGAGGACCGGCACACGGCGATGCGGATCGCGCTGCACCGCTCGGGCCCTGCGATCCTCGCGTCGGCGGGCACCATCGCGGTCGGCCTGGCCTGCCTGGCCTTCGCCGACATCAACTCCTCGCGCTCGCTCGGGCTCGTCGGTGCGGTGGGGGTCGTCTGCGCCTTCCTCGCGATGATCACCGTGCTTCCCGCACTGCTCGTCATCGCGGGCCGCTGGGTCTTCTGGCCGTTCGTGCCGAGGAACGGCACACCGGCGCGCAAGGAGCAGACGGTCTGGTCGCGCGTCGGAGCCGCGGTCGCACGGCGCCCGCGCTGGTCGTGGATGATGTCCGTCGCCGTCACCGGTGTCCTGGCGCTGAGCGCCTTCGGCATCAACATGGGCCTCACCCAGTCCGAGATGTTCCAGGACAAGCCCGAGTCGGTCGTCGCCCAGGAGAAGATCTCCGCCCACTACCCGTCGGGCGCCTCCGACCCCGCGGAGATCGTCACGGCCACCGGAAAGGCGGCGGAGGTCAAGTCCGCCGCGGCCGAGGTCGCCGGCGTCGCGCGCGTCGAGGACGGCGACCGCACCCGCGACGGCGAACTCACCACCCTTTCCGTGGTGTTGAAGGACGCCCCGGACAGCCGACAGGCCAAGGACACCGTCGACGCGCTCCGGGACGCCGTGCACGCGGTCGACGGCGCGGACGCCCTCGTCGGCGGCACCACGGCGGAGACCCTCGACACCCAGCGGGCCGCCGACCGCGATCTGCGCACGGTCATCCCGATCGTCCTGCTCGTCGTCCTCGGCGTCCTGATCTGGCTGCTGCGCGCCCTGGTCGCTCCCCTGCTGCTCCTGGCGACCGTGGTCCTGTCCTTCTTCGCCGCTCTCGGCGCCTCGAACCTGCTCTTCGAGAGCATCCTCGGGTTCGCCGGCGTCGACTGGTCGATCCCGCTGATGGGCTTCGTCTTCCTGGTCGCGCTCGGCATCGACTACAACATCTTCCTGATGCACCGCGTCAAGGAGGAGGTCGCGCGACTCGGTCACGGCCGCGGCGTACTGGAGGGCCTGACCAGCACCGGTGGCGTCATCACCTCGGCGGGCGTCGTGCTCGCCGCGACGTTCGCGGTCTTCGCCGGGCTGCCGCTGGTGACCATGGCGCAGATGGGCGTGATCGTCGGCATCGGCGTCCTCCTGGACACTTTCCTCGTACGTACGGTTTTGGTCCCCGCCCTTGCCTTGGACCTGGGCCGCCGGTTCTGGTGGCCGGGCAAGCTCTTCCACGCGCCGGGGCAGCGGGAATCCTCGCCGCGTGAGGCAGAACGGGAGGTCGAACACGCCTGATCGGTACGCCCACTTGGCACGCCCCGGTGCGACGGGCATCGCACCGGGGCCGCCCGTTCACCGGGCCGTCGGCGCGGCCACCAGCCCCCTCTCGGGCTCGGGGACCGGCCGGCCCGCCCGCCGCAGGGCCAGCACGGTGCGGACGGTGACGACGATCCGAAGCACCGCCAGGAGCACCCCGAGCCCGGCCACCGCGACAAGCAGCCGGCCCATGTCGGGCGCGAACAGCAGCACTTCGCGCAGGGTCACGCCCATCTGCTCGGGCAGGACGAAGCAGGCGACGCCTGCGGCCGGCAGGCAGCCGGTGACCGCTGCGACACCGCCCACCATCGCGCGGCCCGGGGCGCGCCGCTGTCCACCGCGGGAACGTACACGCGGACGCACCACCCGGAACCCCGACCACCCGACGACGGCCGCAAGAGCGACGGTGACGGCACCGAGTACGACGAGTGCCCAGGTCAACCACCCGTCCTCGTCGACCTGTCGGGGCTCACCGCCGAGCAGGATGCCCGCCGCACCGAAGGCGGTGTTGTTGAGCAGGTTTTCCTTGTTCTTCGCGAAGGCGTTGTGCTGGACGACAACCGCGAGGTTCCGCTCCGGGACGAGGACCACGATGCCGTGGTAGCCGGGTGTGGCACCCGAATGCCAGACCATGCGCGCGCTCGGGTCCTCCAGCTCGTCGTCCCGCCAGCCCAGACCGTAGCGGTGGCGATCATGGACGGAGATGGTCCCCTTGTGCATCTCCCGGAACCCTTCCGGGGTCAACAGGCCGCCCGCGTCACCGCGCGCGCCCTTGAGCTGGGCGGCGGCGAAGGCGCTCATGTCCTCGGGGCTCGCGCCGAGATAGCCGTACGGCACACCTGATGTGTCGAAGTCCGATGCGAACGACCGGGGTTGACCGAAGAAGAACCGGTACCCGGGTGGCAGTCCCCGCCGTTCGGCTCCCCCGGAGTCCGTGATGGCCCCCTTCATACCCAGGGGCCCCAGGACGTCCTTGCGCAGCTGCTCACCGAACGGCCGCCCTGTGACCTCCTCCAAGAGGGCGCCGAGCAGCATGTAGTTGGCGTTGCTGTACTCGTGCCGCTCGCCGGGCGGGGCAGACAAGGTGACGCCGGCCAGCTCACGGGCGAGGCGCCGGACGCCGCCCGGCTCGTTGTCGAAACGGTCCGCGCGCGTGATGCCGTCCCGCTCCGACAGACCGCTCGACTGGTTGAGCAACTGCCGCACGGTGACGGGCTTCTCACCCTCACCCTTGGGACGGAACCACGGCAGATGGCGCCGCACGGGCGCATCCAACTCGACCTCGCCCGCCTCGACCTGCCGCATCACGGCCAGCGCGGTGACCGGCTTGGCCAGGGAGCCGACCAGGAACGGGGTGCGGGAAGTGACCGGCTCGCCACGGCCGTCGCGCCCCCATGTGCGGCGGTGCACGACGTCGTCTCCACGGATGACCGAGTACGCGAGACCGGGCGCACCGGCCCGCTTCATCTGCCCTCGCACGAAGGAGTCCGCCTTCGCCGTCAACTCCCGCTCCCCCGCAGGATCCACCGCAGAGGCGGTCAGTGGCGTAAGCGCCATCAGGAGCATCAGGCACACCACACCGATCCCCCGTAACCATGCCGAGCCTGGCCTGCGGAATCCCATCGCCCGCACACCGCGCATCGCTTGCTCCACCCCTCGCCGTCACGCAGGGCGGACGCCCCGAGAGCCATAACAGTATGGCCGTACGGTTATTATTGGCAATACGGCGGTACGGTTACGCCATGCCACGCGTCGCCGATCACGAAGAACGCCGCCAGCAGGTCGCCGCCGCCGCGGGCAGGCTCATCGCCACCGAAGGACTGAAGGCGGCGACGGTCGCCAAGACGGCTGCCGCAGCCGGGATCTCGGTCGGGCTCGTCCAGCACTACTTCCGCACCAAGGACGAGATGCTGCTGTTCACGTACCGCCACGTCCTCGAGACGGTCGAGCACAGGCTTGCGGAACTCGTCGTCCGGTCCGAGAAGGCCGGCACACGCATCGAGCACACCCTCCTCGACGGACTCGCCGAGACCATGCCGCTGGACGAACAGCGCCGCCAGGAGTGCCGGGTCGCCCTCGCCTTCACCGGCCGGGCCGTCGACGACCCGGACCTGGCCGAGGTCAAGGCGGGCGCGCTCCGTCGGCTGCGCTCACTGATCGCCACAGCCGTCACCAACGCCAAGGAGTGCGGCGAAGTACCCCCCTCGACCGACGCCGCCACCGAGGCGGCCCGCATCGCCGCGTACACCGACGGGCTCACCGCGCATCTGTGCGCCGACCCCAGCGGGCTGCACCCCGACGCCGCACTCGCCGCTCTCGGCGACCACTTGGCCGGCGTGTTCACCGGCGAGTGCCTGCTGCGAGGGAAGGAGCCGGGAGTACGACCCGGCCGGGCGGGCGGGCCGTCATAAGTCGGCGCACAAACGCTCCGGCCACCTTTCGTATGGACGGCAACGACAAGCGGTCAGCACCCGCGCAGCACAGCCCGATGCGGCGGCCGCCCGCGACATGGCTACAGGACGGGCAGGCCGTAGAGGGAGAACTTTCGTCCGCCTTCCGGGCCCGAGGCGAAGCCCATGCACAGCTGCGGTTCCCCCGCCTCGGGCCCGTGCAGCACGGCAAGGCCTTCGGGCTCGCGGTGCGTGAGCTGGCGGCCGGCCTGGGACTTGTACTCCTGCACCACCGCCCCCGTGCTCAGGTCGATGCAGTGCAGCAGCACCGTGTTGTCCGGCTCTGAGGAGCTGTTGGCGTCGCGGCCGGCGCCCATCAACTGGTACGCGTAGTCGCCGTCCAGTGTCATGCCCTGAAAGGGCAGGCCGAGGTCCATGCCCGGCTGAGCGAAGTCGATCAGCGGCCAGAAGACCCCGGCAGTGAAGGCGTCCAGGTTGTAGAGCGCGTAGCGACGGCGCCCGGGGAGCCCGTGGCGCAGCAGCAGACGGCGGTTGTTCAGGTCAAGGGCGGCGCAGTTGGCGGTCGAGCCGGGGTGCGGGCGGTAGACGGTCACACGGCGGTCAGCGCTGTGCAGCACGGTGTTCTCGGCGTACGGGAAGCGGCCGATCGCGCGCCCGAACCCGGAGACCGGGTTGGCGTCGCACTCGACCCACAGCGTGACGGCTCCGCCCCAGCTGCTGCGGGAGCTGTCCACGCTGATCGCGGTGCCGTGGCCGAAGCCCTTGAGGTACATCCGGCCCAGCACCTCGCCGCGCATCGACAGCCGGTTCAGACAAAGGTCACCGGCATCGTGCCGCTCAGTATGGCTGTAGGTGCGCGATTCGCCCGCGAGCTGGACCCCGCTGGGGATCACCTGGAGCGCGTAGATGTGCCCGTGGAGCTCGTCGAAGGCGAAGGACTGCATCACCGTCTCGTGATGCAGCGTCTTCTCGTGGATCAGGCGGGCGCCGGTGTCGGCCAGGTCGAAGCGATCGCCCGTAACGTCCGGGGCGCTGTCCCGGCCGGCGGCAACGGCCTTTGGGACGCCGAGCGCTGCTGTCGCAAGCACCACACCGCTGAGACCGAGCACCGTTCTGCGGCTTGGCGACGTGAGGCCGGGCGCTGTCGATGAATCGGTAACTTGTCGAAGTCGCATTTCAGTACTTTTAACGCCCGTACACCTGCGTGGAGAACGGGCGCGCGGCGGTGCCGTGAAGTTCAGCCATTCGCTGTGCCGGGAGCACGTCGGCGCACCGGTCATCTTGCGCACTAGATTTACTAGGACGTCCAACTATATATTCGAGGCCAAGGCCCGCGGTGCAGGGAAGCCGGTGTGATTCCGGCACGGTCCCGCCACTGTGACCGGGGAGTACGTCGTCGAGCAGTACGCCACTGACGAGCAAGTCGTCGGGAAGGCGGGCGGCGTGCGGTGATCCGGGAGTCAGGATACCGGCCGCGGGATGTTCCGTGTTTCCACGAGGATGGAGCAGACACGCATGGCATCGACGCGCTTCCACGCTCTCGACGGACCCGTCCGGCGACTCCCGGCTCCCGCCGCGCAGTCCCCGCTCGCACGCCTCGTGCGCTGACGGCTGTCCAACCCACGCGATCTCGCGCAGCCCCGCGCTGACGTCACCGCGTCCACGCGGCGGAGCTGTGTGCCATCCCGGATCGATCCCTCCCATCGAGAGCAGGCATCCATGGTCCGCGAGCAAGACCGCACCACCGTACGCGAATTGACCCACTTCGTCGGAGGCAAGCACACCTCGGGAACTTCGGGGTTCTACGGCGACGTCTACGACCCCAACACCGGCCGCGTCCAGGCCCACGTTCCGCTCGCGAGCCGGGCCGAGACCGAGGCAGTGATCGACGACGCCGCCCGGGCCCAGCTCGAATGGGGCGCCTGGAATCCGCAGCGCCGCGCCCGGGTGCTGCTTCGCTTCCTCCAACTCGCCGACCAGGAGCGGGAATCCCTGGCCCGGCTTCTGTCCAGCGAGCACGGCAAGACCGTCGCCGACGCGCACGGAGACATCCAGCGCGGCCTGGAAGTGGTGGAGTTCGCCGCCGGCATCCCGCACCTGCTCAAGGGCGAGTTCACGGACAACGCGGGCACGGGCATCGACGTCCACTCGCTCCGGGCTCCCCTCGGCGTCGTCGCGGGCATCACCCCCTTCAACTTCCCGGCGATGATCCCGCTGTGGAAGGCCGCCCCGGCCCTCGCCTGCGGGAACGCCTTCATCCTCAAGCCCTCCGAGCGCGACCCGTCGGTGCCACTGCGCCTCGCCGAGCTCTTCCTCGAAGCGGGTCTGCCGCCGGGCGTACTGAACGTCGTCAACGGCGGCAAGGACGCCGTCGACACCCTGCTCGAGGACCCGCGCGTCGAGGCGCTGGGATTCGTCGGCTCCACTCCGATCGCCGCGCACATCTACGCCACCGCGGCCGCGCACGGCAAGCGGGCCCAGTGCTTCGGCGGCGCCAAGAACCACATGATCGTGATGCCGGACGCCGACCTCGACCAGGCCGTGGACGCCCTCATCGGCGCGGGCTACGGCTCCGCGGGCGAGCGCTGCATGGCGATCTCGGTGGCTGTTCCAGTTGGCGAGAGCACCGCCGATGCCCTGGTGGCACGGCTGCGCGAGCGCATCGCGCAGCTGAGGATCGGCCGCAGCGACGACCCTGAGGCCGACTTCGGCCCGCTGGTCGGCCCGGACGCGCTGGAGCGGGTGCGGTCCTACGTCGACCTCGGGGTTCAGGAGGGCGCCGAACTCGTCGTGGACGGCCGGGACTTCACCCTGCCCGGCCACGAGGGCGGGTTCTTCGCCGGAGCCTCGCTCTTCGACCGGGTCACCCCGGCCATGCGCATCTACCAGGAGGAGATCTTCGGCCCCGTCCTGACCGTCGTACGAGCAGCGGACTACGAGGAAGCCCTGCGCCTGCCCAGCGAGCACACCTTCGGCAACGGCGTGGCGATCTTCACCCGGGACGGCGACACCGCCCGCGACTTCACCCGGCGCGTGAACACCGGGATGGTCGGCGTCAACGTGCCCATCCCGGTGCCGGTCGCCTACCACACGTTCGGTGGCTGGAAGCGCTCCGGATTCGGGGATCTGAACCAGCACGGCCCGGACGCGATCCGCTTCTACACCCGTACGAAGACGGTCACTTCACGCTGGCCGGCGGGCCTGCGCGAGGGCGCCAGCTTCACCATCCCCACGATGAGCTGAGGAGCGGGCCATGACCAACACCTCGCTCACCGAGGACCAGCAGGCCCTCGTCGAGGCCAGCCTGGACTTCACCCAGGACCACCTCGCCCCGCACGCCCTGGACTGGGACCGCGACAAGCACTTCCCCGTCGACGTGCTGCGCAAGGCGGCCGGGCTCGGGCTCGGCGGCGTGTACGTGCGGGAGGAGTCGGGCGGCTCGGGACTCACCCGCTCCGACGGCGTCCTCGTCTTCGAGACCCTGGCGTCGGGCTGCCCGTCCATCGCGGGGTACCTCTCCATCCACAACATGGTCGCCTGGATGATCGACGCGTATGGCGACGACGCCCAGCGCGAACGGTGGCTGCCGCGCTTGTGCGCCATGGAGGACCTGGCCAGCTACTGCCTGACCGAACCGGGCGCCGGGTCGGACGCGGCCGCCCTGACCAGCCGGGCCGTCCGCGACGGCGACGACTGGGTGCTCAGCGGCGTCAAACAGTTCATCTCCGGTGCGGGCGCAGCCCAGTTGTACGTCGTGATGGCCCGCACCGGCGTCGACGGACCGGACGGGGTGTCCGCCTTCGTCGTCGACAAGGACGACCCCGGCCTGTCCTTCGGCGCCAACGAACGCAAGATGGGCTGGAACGCCCAGCCCACCCGCCAGGTCGTCCTGGACGGGGTACGCCTGCCCGCCGACCGGCTGCTCGGCCAGGAGGGGCAGGGCTTCCGCATCGCGATGAGCGGCCTCAACGGCGGCCGCCTCGGGATCGCCGCCTGCTCGCTCGGCGGCGCCCGCAGCGCCCTCGACCGCGCCCTGGCCCATCTCGCCGACCGGGAAGCGTTCGGGCAGCGCCTCCTCGACTCACAGGCGCTTCGGTTCCGCCTCGCGGACATGGCCACCGAGCTCGCCGCCGCCCGGGCCCTGGTCGGAGAAGCCGCCCAGGCTCTGGACCGGAAGGATCCCGGCGCGCCCTACCTGTGCGCGATGGCCAAGCGGTTCGCCACCGACACCGGCTACTCCGTCGCCGACCGCGCACTCCAACTTCACGGCGGCTACGGCTACTTGAGCGAATACGGCATCGAGAAGATCGTCCGTGACCTGCGAGTCCATCAAATCCTGGAAGGGACCAACGAGATCATGCGCGTCATCGTGGCCCGCGGCATGACGGAGGCGTTCGCATGACCGGCGCAGAGCGATCAGGACAGCGCGAGCAGGCCGAGGAGACCGTGCTGCTGCACCGCGCGGGACGGGTCGGCGTCATCACGCTCAACCGCCCCAAGGCACTCAACGCCCTCACCCACCCGATGGCGCTCCGCATCACCGAGGCCCTCGCCGCCTGGGAGCGCGACCCGGCGGTCGAGACGGTCGTGCTGACCGGCGCGGGCGAACGGGGCCTGTGCGCGGGCGGCGACATCCGCGCGATCCACCAGGACGCACGCGACGGGGACGGCACCGCGTCGGCGGCGTTCTGGCGCGACGAGTACCGGCTCAACGCCCGGATCGCCCGCTACCCCAAGCCGTACGTGGCCCTGATGGACGGCATCGTGATGGGCGGCGGCGTCGGCGTGTCCGCGCACGGCAGCGTCCGGATCGTCACCGAACGCTCCCGGATCGCGATGCCGGAGACGGGGATCGGGTTCGTCCCGGACGTCGGCGGCACGTATCTGCTGGCGCTCTCCCCGGGCGAACTCGGCACGCACCTTGCGCTCTCCGGAGCTCAAGTGGGCGCCGAGGACGCCCTGTTGTGCGGGCTCGCCGACCATTTCGTACCGTCGCAGTCGCTGGCCCGGACGGTCGATGACCTGTCCACGCTGCCCGTACGAGAGGTGCTGGCCCGAAACGTACAGGAGCCCCCACCAGGGGAGCTGGCCGCACAGCGGGAGTGGATCGATGTCTGCTACGCCGCCGACTCCGTCGAGGAGATCGTCGACCGTCTCCTCGACCACGGCGACCCGGCGGCCAAGGACGCCGCCGAGACCCTCCTCACCAAATCGCCCACCGCCCTCAAGGTCACGCTGGCGTCGTTGCGTCGAGCGCGGCGCCTCGGTCCGCTGGAGCACGTACTCGACCAGGAGTACCGAGTGTCCTGCCGGGCACTGACCGCTCCGGACCTCGTGGAGGGCGTCCGCGCGCAGGTCATCGACAAGGACCGGGCTCCTCGCTGGTCCCCTTCCACGCTCGCCGAGGTCACCGACGCCGACGTCGAGGGCTTCTTCGCCCCGCTCGGCGAGCGCGAACTGGGCCTCGCCGGCCCCGACACCACCTCGGAGGTGGCCTGGTGAGCCAGACCGTGGCGTTCCTCGGACTCGGGCACATGGGTGGCCCGATGGCCGCCAACCTGGTCAAGGCCGGCCACCGCGTCCGCGGCTACGACCCCGCGCCCGCCGCCCTTGAGGCGGCCTCCGCGGCGGGTGTCGAAGCCGTAGCGTCCGCGGCCGAAGGGGTCACGGACGCCGAGGTGGTGATCAGCATGCTGCCCACCGGCCGCCATGTCCTCGACCTGTACGAGGGTGTCCTCGGCTCCGCGCGCCCGGGAGCGCTGTTCGTCGACTGCTCGACCATCGACGTCGCGGACGCCCGTGCCGCCCATGAACGGGCCGTGGCAGCCGGCATGCGGGCCCTGGATGCCCCGGTCTCCGGCGGGGTCGTGGGTGCCGAGGCCGGCACCCTCACCTTCATGGCGGGCGGGTCGGAGGAGGAGTTCGCCGAGGCACGTCCCCTGCTTGAAGCCATGGGCAAGAAGGCCGTCCACTGCGGGGGCGCCGGCGCGGGGCAGGCCGCGAAGATCTGCAACAACATGATCCTCGGGATCTCGATGATCGCCGTCAGTGAGGCGTTCGTCCTCGGCGAGAGCCTCGGGTTGTCCCACCAGGCTTTGTACGACGTGGCCTCGACGGCGTCCGGGCAGTGCTGGGCGTTGAGCGTCAACTGCCCGGTGCCGGGGCCGGTTCCGGCGAGTCCCGCCAACAGGGACTACCGGCCGGGCTTCGCCGCCTCGCTCATGGCCAAGGATCTGGGGCTGGCCGCCAATGCCGTCCGGTCAGGTGGCGTACACGCGGAACTCGGCTTGCGGGCAGCCGAGTTGTACGCCTCTTACGCCGAGCGCGCCGGTGCCACGGAGGACTTCTCCGGCATCGTACGAACCATCAGGGATCAGAGCGGGGAGCAGAAGTGACCATGGAAGCCACGAGCACGACCACGCGAGCTCAGGCCGAGTACGAGACGATCCTCGTCGAGCGCAAGGGCCGCACCGCGCTCCTCACACTCAACCGCCCGAAGGCACTGAACGCGCTCAACCTCCAGGTCATGGAGGAGGTCGTGGCCGCCACCGAGGCCCTCGACCGGGACCCGGACTGCGGCTGTGTCGTGATCACCGGCTCGGCGAAGGCGTTCGCGGCCGGGGCCGACATCAAGGAGATGCAGCCGCAGGGGTACATGGACATGTACCTCGCCGACTGGTTCTCGGCGTGGGACCGGCTCGGACAGCTGCGTACGCCCACCATCGCCGCCGTCTCCGGCTACGCCCTGGGCGGCGGCTGTGAACTCGCCATGCTCTGCGACATCCTGCTCGCCTCCGACACCGCCGTGTTCGGGCAGCCAGAGATCAAACTCGGCGTGATCCCCGGCATCGGCGGCTCCCAGCGGCTGACCCGCGCGGTGGGCAAGGCGAAGGCCATGGAACTGTGCCTGACCGGGCGCACCATGGACGCGGTCGAAGCCGAGCGGGCGGGGCTCGTCTCCCGAGTGGTGCCCGCCGACGAGCTGCTCGGCGAGGCACTCGCGGTCGCCGAGACCGTGGCGGGGATGTCGCTGCCCGTCGCGATGATGGCCAAGGAGGCGGTCGGGCGGGCCTTCGAGACGACGCTCACCGAAGGTGTCCGCTTCGAACGCCGGTTGTTCCACGCGGTGTTCGCGACCGCGGACCAGAAGGAGGGCATGGGCGCGTTCGTGGACAAGCGGCCGCCGGAGTTCCGGCACCGCTGATCGACACGGGCCCGGACGAGTCGTGAGGGGGCGGGAAACAGGCCCCCTCACAGCCCGCGGGTCTCGACCGGATACGGCACGTAGCTCCGTCGGTCCGGATCGATGGCCAGCCGGCCGCCGGCCGGGGGCCGGGCCCGCTGAGCGCAGTCGCGGCGTTCGCAGATCCGGCAGCCCAGGCCGATCGGGGTGGCGGCCCGCGGGTCGTCCAGGGCGACTCCTTCGGCGTAGACGAGCCGACCTGCGTGGCGCAGTTCGCAGCCGAGCGCTACGGCGAACTCGGCGCGCGGCGCGTGGTGGCCGAAGCCGCCGCGGGTGATGGTCCGCGCGATCCAGAAGTAGCGCTTGCCGTCCGGCATTTCGGCGACCTGGGTCAGTATCCGGCCGGGCGCCGAGAACGCCTCGTACACCGTCCACAGCGGGCACGTGCCGCCGAGCCGGGAGAAGTGGAAGTCCGTCGCGGACTGCCGCTTGGAGATGTTGCCCGCCCTGTCCACCCGCAGGAACGAGAACGGCACGCCGCGCCGGCCGGTGCGCTGCAGGGTGCTCAGGCGGTGGCAGACCGTCTCGAAGCCGACGCCGAATCGGGCGGACAGCAGCTCGATGTCGTAGCGCACTTCCTCGGCCGCCGCGTGGAAGGCGGTGTACGGCATGAGGAGGGCGCCCGCTAAGTAGTTGGCCAGGCCGATCCGGGCCAGTGCACGTGACTCCGGTGAGGTCAATTCCGTTGCGCTGTCGGCGAGTTGGCTCAGGAGCGGGTCGTGCTCGAGGAGGGCGAGCTGGGTCGCGAGCTGGAAGGCGCGCTGACCGTCGCTCAGCCAGGGCGAGAGGAACAGCAGCCCGGCATCGGGGTCGTAGCGGCGGGCGTCGGCGGAGCGCCCGGGTGCGGCCTGGACCACGCGGACGCCGTGCCGTTCGGCGAGCCGCGCCATGAGCCGGTCGGCGGAGCGGCCCGGCCGCAGGCCCAGGGCGTCCGCCGTCCGTTCGGCCTCGGTGTCCAACGGTTCGAAGTGGTTGTGGTGGGCGTAGAAGAAGTCCCGCACCTCGTCGTGCGGCTCCCCCGGCGGCAGCAGGGCGCCACTGCCCGTGGCCGGCGCGGCGAGGGCGGCGGTCTGCTCGGCGGCGTCGCGGTAGCGGCGGTGCAGGGCGACCAGGGCGCGGGCCACTTCGGGGTGGTCTCGGGCGGCCTCGGTGATCTCCTCGCCCGCGGGAAGCGGGACTCCGCACGCCTCGTCGGCGAGCGCGGCCCGCAGGTCGGCCGCGAGCCGGTCCTCGGCCGCCTCGGAGAAGAACTCCGCGTCGACCCCGAAGACTTCGGCGATCCGCAGCAGTACCGGGGCGGTCAGCGGGCGCTGGTTCTGCTCGATCTGGTTGGCGTAGCTGGTGGAGATACCGAGGGCGTGCGCCATGTCGACCTGGTTCATGCCGTGTTCGCGACGTAGCCGGCGCAGTTTCGCGTGGGCGTAGACCTTGCGGTCGGCAAGTCGCCGGGCCATGGCGCACCTCCTCGTCGAGGGCCGCCGGGCGACGGTGTCCGACCGCGGCCGAGGTTGCGAACATAGCATCCGCACAATCCGCAACATTCGCAGATCCACAGCCTGGAGATGTACGGATTCCGCAGGTTTGAGCGGTGGTCCGAAGGCCGGCGCGCGGGCAGGCTCAGACACGTAGGAACCGCCGGACCACCACGACGGCCGGAACGCGCCAGGAGTGCCACACGGCTCGAACCGGCAGATGTGCCACACCGGCCCGAACCCGCCCGGCCCGCCGACGCCGGAACCGTCAAAAGCCGCCCGCCACCGAGGAGTCCCGTGATCGAGCACCACGTCCGCGTCCACCCCAGCGCCGACCGCCTCCCGCGCGAGGACCAGCTCGCCTGGAAACTCGCCTCCGTGGCCACCGCCACCGAGGAGCTGGACGCCGAGAGCGTCGCGATGGCCGTCAACCGGGTCATCGACAACGCCTCGGTCGCCATCGCCTCGCTCCAGCGCCGCCCGGTGGCCGTGGCCCGCGCCCAGGCAACCGCCCATCGCGGCGGCACGGCGGGCGCCTGCACGGCGGGCGCCTCGGTCTTCGGCAGCCGCGCCCGCGTCTCACCGGAGTGGGCGGCGTGGGCCAACGGCACCGCGGTACGCGAACTCGACTTCCACGACACCTACTTGGCCGCCGACTACTCCCACCCGGGCGACAACATCCCGCCGCTGCTCGCCGTGGCCCAGCACACCGGCCGCACCGGCGCCGACCTGCTGCGCGCAATCATCACCGCGTACGAGATCCATGTCGCCCTGGTCAAGGGCATCTGTCTGCACGAGCACCGCATCGATCACGTCGCCCACCTCAGCGCCGCCACCGCCGGCGGACTCGGCGCGCTGCTGCGGCTGCCCACCGAGACGGTGTACCAGGCGGTCCAGCAGGCGGTGCACACCACGACCGCGACGCGGCAGTCCCGCAAGGGCGAGATCTCCAGCTGGAAGGCGTACGCGCCCGCCTTCGCCGGCAAGGCCGCCATCGAGGCCGTCGACCGGGCGATGCGCGGCGAGACCGCCCCGTCGCCGATCTACGAAGGCGAGGACGGCTTCCTGGCCTGGATGCTGGACGGCCCCGATTCCGACTACACCGTGCTGCTCCCCGAGCCCGGCGAAGCAAGGCGCGCGATCCTCGACACGTACACCAAGGAGCACTCCGCCGAGTACCAGGCGCAGGCGATCATCGACCTCGCGCGACGGCTGCGGGAGAAGACCGGCCCTCTGGAGCGGGTGCGTTCGGTGGTCCTGCACACCAGCCACCACACCCATCACGTGATCGGCTCCGGTGCGAACGATCCGCAGAAGTACGACCCCACGGCCAGCCGCGAGACCCTCGACCATTCGGTGCCGTACATCTTCACGGTCGCCCTGGAGGACGGCACCTGGCACCACGAGCGCTCCTACGCACCCGAGCGTGCCCGGCGCCCGGAGACCGTCGAACTGTGGCGGAAGATCACCACCGTCGAGGACCCGCGGTGGACCCGTCGCTATCACGACCCCGACCCGGAACGCCGTGCCTTCGGCGGGCGTGCCGTGATCACCCTGGAGGACGGTTCGGTGATCGAGGACGAGCTCGCCCTCGCCGACGCCCACCCGGCCGGTGCCCGCCCCTTCGGCCGGCCGGCCTACGCGCGCAAGTTCCGCACGCTGGCCGAAGGCGTCGTCACGCCCGACGCCCAGGACCGTTTCCTGGCCGCCGCCGAGCACCTCGCCGAGCTGGGCTCGCCCGACCTCGACGGGCTGTTCCCGGCCGTCGACACGGATGCTGTCGCCGCACACGACGCGCGCCTGCCGAAGGGCCTGTTCTGATGCCACAGCCCCAGGTACCTGACACCCGCCTGCTGCACACCCGTACCACTGCGGCCGGGCGCCGCCGCGCCTTCCGCGCCCAACTCGCCTCCGGCCGCCTGCTGTCCATGCCCGGCGCCATCAACCCGCTCTCCGCCCGCCTCATCCAGGACACCGGCTTCGACGCCGCCTACCTCTCGGGCGCGGTGCTCGCCGCCGACCTCGGCCTGCCCGACATCGGCCTCACCACCTCCACCGAGATCGCCGCCCGCGCCCAGCAGCACACCCGCGTCACCGACCTGCCCGTCCTCATCGACGCCGACACCGGCTTCGGCGAGCCGATGAACGCGGCCCGTACCGTGCAGTTGATGGAGGACGCGGGACTCGCGGGACTGCACCTGGAGGACCAGGTCAATCCGAAACGGTGCGGCCACCTCGACGGCAAGAGCGTCGCGCCCCGGGCGGAGATGGTCCGCCGGATCCGGGCCGCCGTGGACGCCCGTCGCGATCCGGACTTCCTGCTGATGGCCCGCACCGACGCCCGGTCCGTCGAGGGCCTGGACGCGGCGATCGACCGTGCGAAGGCGTACGTGGACGCGGGCGCCGACGCGATCTTCCCCGAAGCACTCACCGGTGAGGCCGAGTTCGAGGCGTTCCGCAAGGCCGTGGACGTACCCCTGCTCGCGAACCTGACCGAGTTCGGCAAGACCCCTCTGCTCAACACGCGCACGCTGGAGAACCTCGGCTTCAACATCGCCCTCTACCCGGTCACGCTGCTGCGCATCGCGATGGGCGCCGTCGAGGACGGGCTGCGGACGATCGCCGCAGGTGGCACCCAGGAATCCCTCCTGCCCCACATGCAGACCCGATCGCGCCTGTACGAACTTCTCGGCTACGAGCAGTACGCGACCTTCGACTCGGCCGTCTTCGACTTCACGCTCCCGCCCGGCACCTGACGTACCCGGCGCAGACGTACCGCGCCGACTCACCTACCTGACGCACCGGAGGCACACCCATGTCCACCACCGCACCCGCGATCCACCGCGGCCTCGCCGGTGTCGTCGTCGACACCACCGAGATCTCCACGGTCATCCAGGAGACCAACTCCCTCACCTACCGCGGCTATCCGGTCCAGGACCTGGCAGCCCACCGCTCCTTCGAGGAGGTCGCCTACCTGCTGTGGCACGGCGAACTCCCCGATGCGGTCCAGCTCGCCGAGTTCCGGGCCCGCGAACGCGCGCTCCGCCCGCTGGACCGCACCACGTCCGAACTCCTGGCCCGCCTTCCCGAGACGTGCCACCCCATGGACGTCCTGCGCACGGCCGTGAGCTTCTTCGGCGCCGAGGACCCGACGGAGGACGACGACAGCCCTGCCGCGAACCGTGCCAAGTCCCTGACCCTGCTGGCGAAACTGCCCACGGTCGTCGCCGCCGATCAGCGCCGCCGCCGGGGCCTCGCCCCGATCGCGCCGGACCCCGGCCTCGGCCATGCCGAGAACTTCTTCCACATGTGCTTCGGCAGTGTGCCCGCTCCCGAGGTGGTCCGCTGCTTCGAGATCTCCCTCACGCTGTACGCCGAACACAGCTTCAACGCCTCGACGTTCACGGCCAGGGTCGTCACGTCCACGCTCTCCGATCTCTACAGCGCGGTCACCGCGGCGATCGGTGCGCTGAAGGGACCGCTGCACGGCGGCGCCAACGAGGCCGTGATGCACATGCTGAACGAGATCGACGACCCTCGACGCGCCGAGCAGTGGCTGCAGGAGGCACTGGCCGCCAAGCGGAAGATCATGGGGTTCGGCCACCGCGCGTACAAGCACGGCGACTCCCGCGTCCCGATCATGCAGGAGGCCCTCGACCGCCTGGTCACCCGCGCCGCCGACCCGGAAACGACCCGCATGGCGACCCTGCACACGGCATTGCGGCACGCCATGCTCTCCGCCAAGGACATCCACCCCAACCTGGACTATCCGGCCGGACTCGCCTACCACTTGATGGGTTTCGACATCCCGGCCTTCACCCCGATCTTCGTGATGAGCCGGATCACCGGCTGGACCGCGCACATCACCGAACAGCTCGCCCACAACGCGCTGATCCGCCCCTTGGCCTCCTATGACGGGCCCGCCCAGCGGCCCGTGCCGTCGACTCTGTAGCCGTCGGCCTCAACCGTCGTCACCGTATTGTTCATGCGAGGAACGGGACGCGTTCCGTGCACACCTCATTGCCGCTTCGACCCGGACCGCGTCAACCGTGTCGGGAACCCTGTGCACCCGCACCGCCCAGGCGCCCTGCGCTGCGGCCAGTGCCGAGACGGCGGCGGTGGCCGCGTCACGCTCCTTCGCCGGCCGGAGAGAACCAGAGTCCGGATCGGCGAGCAGCGTGCCGAGGAATCGCTTGCGGGACGCGGCGATCAGGACGGGCCGGCCCAGGTGCGCGAACGCGTCCACCTCCGCCAGCACGGCCCAGTCGTGCTCACGGGTCTTGGCGAATCCCAACCCGGGGTCGACGATCACTTGGGCGGGATCGACTCCTGCCGAGACGACCACGTCGATCTGGCGCTCGATCTCCTTCACCACCTCGCCCGCGACGTCCTCGTAGACGGCCAACTCATCCATGCCGTCCGAGAAGCCGCGCCAGTGCATCACGACGAACGGAACTCCGGTGCGGGCAGCGGCCCGAGCCATCGCCGGGTCCGCGCGGCCGCCGCTGACGTCGTTGATGAGGCAGGCACCCGCGTCCACCGCGGCCCGAGCCACGTCCGCCCGCATCGTGTCCACGCTCACCAGCGCGCCGCCCTCCACCAAGCCCCGCACCACGGGAAGGACCCGCCGCAGTTCCTCCTCGCAGGTGATGCGCACGGCGCCCGGACGCGTCGACTCGCCTCCCACGTCCACCAAGTCCGCGCCCTCGGCGACCATCTTCAGCCCGCGAGCGACCGCGCGGCCGGGATCCAGCCAGAGCCCGCCGTCGGAGAACGAGTCCGGGGTGACGTTGAGGATCCCCATGACCGCGCAGCGCCCCCAGTCGGGGAGGCCGGGCAGGCGTTGGCGGTCCGTGCTCATGAGGAGACCTCGACGGGACTGCACACACCTGCCGCGTGCGCCGCCGGCTCCTCGTCCGCGCCGGGCAGCATCACTTGAACGTGGTCGAGGAGCACCCCGACCACCTCGTCCAGGTCGATCCGCTTCTCGACGGCCCGCAGTTGGGGCAGCCCCGCCCTCGTAGTGACACGCGGCGGGGCGAGCAACTGGCAGCAGTCCTCGTCCGGCAGCACCGAGATGTCCGCCGTACCGATGGCGCGTGCCTCGTCGATGATCTCCTGCTTGTCCCAGCCGAGGAGCGGGCGCAGCACCGGCAGCGTCGCCGCTTCGTCCACCGCCGCCATGTTCGCCAGGGTCTGGCTGGCGACCTGACCGAGGCTGTCGCCGGTGACGAGCGCTTCGGCCCCGGTGCGGGCGGCCAGTGCCGAGGCCGTGCGGATCATGAGCCGACGCTGCGCCACGACCTGAAGGCGTCCCGCACCCGCGACGGCGAGCTGCTTCTGGGCCTTGCCGAGCGCGATCACGTGCAGCCGGCCCGGCGGCTGATGGCGGTTGAGCTCGCGGGCCAGAGCGTACGCCTTGTACACGGACGACGGATTTGTGTACGGGGCTCCGCTGAAGTGCACGAAGTCGCAGGCGAGGCCCCGGCGCATGGCCCGAAGACCGGCAACCGGGGAATCGTAGCCACCGGACAGGAGGACCAGGGCCCGCCCGCTGGAGCCGACGGGCAGCCCCGTCAGGCCCGGCAGGCGGGTCCAGGACAGATAGGTCTCCTTGCGGTCGATCTCGATCGACAGCAGGACTTCGGGCCGTTTCAGTTCCACGGGCAGGTGCGGCAACGCCTCCTTCACCCGGGCACCCACGTACGCCGCCACCTCGGACGACTTCAGCGGGAACTGCTTGTCCCTGCGCCGGGCCCGTACGGCGAAACTGCGTACGGGCCCGAGCGCGGCCAGATCTCGGAGAGCTTCGACGCCCGCCCGGGTCACGTCGTCGAGTGTGCTGGGGACGCGGACGGCCGGCTCGACGCTGTTGAAGCCGACGACCCGCCGAGCCCGCTCCACCAGGGCGTCGCGCGGGACCTGGCCGCCCAGGACGGTCACGTTCTGGGCGGTCTTGATCCAGGTGGAGCCGCCGATGCCGCGCAGGGCGACGCGGAGGTTGTCGTGCAGCCGCTCGGTGAAGCGATGGCGGTTGCGCCCCTTGAGGAAGATCTCGCCGTGCTTGAGCAGTACGCACGGACCGTACGACGCCTGGCTCCGCGGAGCGGGCACCATGGGTTGGCCGGACATCGGATCAGAAGTCCCAGTCCTCGTCGTCGGTTTCTTCCGCCTTGCCCATGACGTAGGAGGAACCGGAGCCGGAGAAGAAGTCGTGGTTCTCGTCCGCGCCCGGCGACAGCGCCGCGAGGATCTCCGGGTTGACCTCGGTCTCGTGCGCGCCGAAGCGGGCCGGGTAACCGAGGTTCATCAGCGCCTTGTTGGCGTTGTAGCGGACGAAGACGGCCACGTCGTCCATCAGCCCGAGCGGCTCGTAAAGCTCGCCCGAATACTGGAGCTCCAGCTGGTACAGCTCCTCCAGGAGGGCGTACGTGAAGTCCCGCATCGCCTCCTGCTCGGCCGCCGACCGCTGCTCCAGGCCGCGCTGGTACTTGTAGCCGGAGTAGTAGCCGTGGACCGCCTTGTCGCGCAGGATCAGGCGGATCATGTCGGCGGTGTTGGTGAGCAGGGCGTGCGTCGAGAAGTGCAGCGGCAGGTAGAAGCCCGCGTACAGCAGCAGAGAGGACAGCAGCGTGGAGGCGACCTTCCGCTTGAGCGGGTCGTCGCCGTAGTAGTGCCGCAGGACCGTCTTGCAGCGTTGCTGCAGTACGTCGTTGTCCACGGCCCAGCGGTACGCGTCGTCGATCTCCGGCGTGTTGGAGAGCGTCGAGAAGACCGACGAATAGCTGCGCGCGTGCACGGCCTGCATGAAGGCGATGTTGGTGTAGACCGCCTCCTCGTGCTCGGTGCGCGCGTCCTGGATCTGCACGATCTCGCCGACCGTCGCCTGCACGGTGTCGAGCATGGTCAGACCGGTGAACACCCGCATGGTCAGGGTGCGTTCGTCGGCGGTGAGCCGCTGCTGCCAGGCGCCCACGTCGTTGGAGAGCGGGACCTTCTCGGGCAGCCAGAAGTTGCTGGTGAGCCGGTTCCACACCTCCAGGTCCTTCTCGTCGGTGACGCGGTTCCAGTTGACCGGCCGCAGCCGGGCGGCGGGGTCGTGGCGGTAGGACGGGGGCGTGACCGACAGGTCGGTCAGCGGGGCGGGGGTGGTGGTCATGGTGTGCGCTTCCACAGGCTCGGGGCTTCCACGGGTTCCGGGGGCGGGCGGTCTCACAGGGCGCAGGACAGGCAGTTCTCGATCTCGGTGCCTTCCAGGGCCTCCTGGCGCAGCCGGATGTAGTAGAGGGTCTTGATGCCCTTGCGCCAGGCTTGGATCTGCGCCTTGTTGAGGTCGCGCGTGGTGGCCGTGTCCCGGAAGAACAGCGTGCAGCTCAGGCCCTGGTCGACGTGCTGGGTGGCCGCCGCGTACGTGTCGATGATCTTCTCCGCGCCGATCTCGTACGCATCCTGGAAGTACTCCAGGTTGTCGTTGTCCATGTGCGGCGCCGGGTAGTAGACGCGGCCGAGCTTGCCCTCCTTGCGGATCTCCACCCGGGAGGCGATCGGATGGATGGAGGCGGTGGCGTCGTTGATGTAGCTGATGGAGCCGGTGGGCGGGACGGCCTGGAGGTACTGGTTGTAGATGCCGTGTTCCCGTACGGACTCCCGCAGTTGACGCCAGTCGCCCTGGTCCGGCAGCTGCACCCCTGCCTCCGCGAACAGCACGCGTACGCGCTCGGTGGCCGGCGCCCACAGCTGCTCGGTGTACTTGTCGAAGTACGAGCCGTCGGCGTACGCGGAGTGCTCGAACCCGTCGAAGGCGGTACCCCGCTCGATGGCGATCCGGTTCGAGGCGCGCAGCGCGTGGTAGGCGACGGCGTAGAAGTACATGCTCGTGAAGTCGACGCCCTCCTCGCTGCCGTAGTGGATGCGCTGCGAGGCGAGACAGCCGTGCAGGTTCATCTGGCCCAGGCCGATGGCGTGCGAGAGGTCGTTGCCGTGGGCCACGGACGGCACGGCGTCGATGTCCGACTGGTCGGACACGGAGGTCAGGCCGCGTACCGCCGTCTCCACCGTCGCGCCGAGGTCCGGGGAGGCCATCGCGGCGGCGATGTTCATCGAGCCCAGGTTGCAGGAGATGTCCTTGCCGACGGTCTCGTAGCCGAGTGAAGTGTCGTACGTGCTGGGCGTGTTGACCTGGAGGATCTCCGAGCACAGGTTGGACATGTTGATCCAGCCGGGGATCGGGTTGGCCCGGTTCACCGTGTCCTCGAACAGCAGGTACGCGTAGCCGGACTCGAACTGCAGCTCCGCGATCGTCTTGAAGAACTCGCGGGCACTGAGCGTGGTCTTGCGGATGCGCGGGTTGGCCACGAGATCGTCGTAGTGCTCGCTGACCGACAGGTCGGAGAGCGGCTTTCCGTACTCGCGCTCCACGTCGTAGGGCGAGAACAGGTGCATGTCCTCGTTGCGCTTGGCGAGTTCGAAGGTGATGTCGGGGACGACGACGCCGAGGGAGAGGGTCTTGATGCGGATCTTCTCGTCCGCGTTCTCCCGCTTGGTGTCCAGGAACCGCATGATGTCCGGGTGGTGGGCGTGCAGGTACACGGCGCCCGCACCCTGTCGCGCGCCGAGCTGGTTGGCGTACGAGAAGGAGTCCTCGAGCAGCTTCATCACCGGCACGACACCGGACGACTGGTTCTCGATCTTCTTGATCGGGGCGCCCTGCTCGCGCAGGTTCGTCAGGAGCAGTGCGACGCCGCCGCCGCGCTTGGACAGCTGCAGCGCGGAGTTGATGCCCCGGCCGATCGACTCCAGGTTGTCCTCCACGCGCAGGAGGAAGCAGGAGACCAGCTCGCCGCGCTGGGCCTTTCCGGCGTTGAGGAAGGTGGGCGTGGCCGGCTGGAAGCGGCCGGTCATCATCTCGTCCACGAGCCGGGAGGCCAACTGCTCGTCGCCGGCGCCGAGATACAGGGCGGTGGCGACGACCCGGTCCTCGTACCGCTCCAGGTAGCGGGAGCCGTCGAAGGTCTTCAGCGTGTACGAGGTGTAGTACTTGAAGGCGCCGAGGAAGGTGCGGAATCGGTGCTCGTGGGCGTAAGCCTGCCGGTACAGGCCCTCCAGGAACGCCCAGTCGTAGCGCCGGATCGGATCGGCTTCGTAGTAGTCGTTGTCGATCAGGTAGTCGATCTTCTCCCGCAGCGTCGGGAACTCCACCGTCTGGGGGTTCACGTGCTGGAGGAAGTACTGGCGCACGGCCTCGCGGTCCTGGTCGAACTGGATGCGGCCGTCGCAGTCGTACAGGTTCAGCATCGCGTTGAGCGCGTGGTAGTCCTTGCGCGTCCCGACCGACTCGCGCTCCTGTGCCGCGGGAATCGTGACCGCCGTGGTGAGGGTGCTCATGCCACTCGCCTCGTCCGCTCCAGTTGCCCCGTCGCTGAGTGTCGTGTCCAAAACGTCTGCAGTCCTTCCCTGACGGCGCGGACGTCCTGGTCCGTGCCGAGGAGTTCGAATCGGTACAGCTCCGGGACCCCGCATTTGGCCGAGATGACCCGGCCGGCCAGGCAGTAGTCCGCGCCGAAGTTGGTGTTGCCGGAAGCGATGACCCCGCGCAGGAGCTCCCGGTTGGCCTCGATGTTCAGGAAGCGGATCACCTGCTTGGGCACCGCTCCCGCGCGCTCGCCGCCGCCGTAGGTCGGCACGATCAGCACGTACGGGTCGGTGACCTCGGGCATGCCGTCGCGACGCGGGTGCAGGGGAATGCGTGTCGCGGGCAGGCCCAGCTTCTCGACGAAACGCTTGGTGTTCTCCGAGACGCTGGAGAAATACACGAGACGGCACATCAGCCTCGCCTCCTCTCGCTCGTTCCCGTCTCAAGTCCGAGGACCGGGTGGGGAGAGGGCGGCGCGCGAGGCGGGCATCGGGACGGCGGCACACGAGGGCACACCGGACCGGAAGTCCGAACGACGGCCACGCGGCCCTCCCTCGGGGCCTCGGAGCGCGCACACCGCCGGTCGGCGTACGCACCAGTGGCAGGTCTTCGGACTCACGGGCGCACTCTCCGTGTCCGGAGAGTTCCTACTGGCCGTCGCTTCCCAAGCCCCGTTCATGCGGCTCAGTGCGTGTGACGGCGGTCGTTCCCGCTCACCGCTGCGGGGCAGTCCCGGATTTCCACCGGGTTCCCTCTTGCCTCGCCGGACACGTGAGTACCCGGCGAACCACCAGCGAGGGCAACACTACATCTAGTTGGCGCGGCGGCAAGGCCGGCCAGATGTTGTGTCGCACGCTTGCGATGCGCGACTTACTAAGGTAAGCCTTACTAGCGGGTTCCCGGGGTCGGTCAGGGCTCGTTGCGGAGCTTGGCGCCCCGGCCGCCGGCGACTCTGCGCGCGCGTCGGACACGCTCCGGCAGGTCGGCGAGCAGACCGTCGAGATCGTCACTCCGGCCGTCTTCCGCGAGCGCGTCGCCCAACTCTTCGACGAAGTCCGTCAGATCGGCCAAAGCGTCTCTCACGGAGCGCAGCCTGACGCCTTGGGCGCCGAGCTGCCTGCGCATGGCCAGCAAGTTCTCCAAGTCGTGGTCGGTCAGGGCCACCAACGGCTCGCCGTCGACGACCACATGACGTGGCTCCCTCTTCACAGCTGCGCCTTCCCCCCTGCGGCGGACGAACAGTGACCCCATCGGGAGGAGGGCCGGGAGGAGCAGGCAGCCCCTCCCGGCCCTCGGCTCACCTCAGGACTCCGGAAGTTCCGACCGTACGGTGCGGGCCGCGGTGACCAGGTTCTCCAGGGATGCCCTGGTCTCGGTCCAGCCGCGGGTCTTCAGGCCGCAGTCGGGGTTGACCCACAGCCGCTCGGCCGGGATGGCTTCCAGTCCTGTACGCAGCAGAGCGGCCGCTTCCTCGGTGCTTGGCACGCGCGGGGAGTGGATGTCGTAGACGCCGGGTCCGGCCTCTCGGGGGTAACCGTGCGCGGCCAGCTCCCGGGCGACCTGCATGTGCGAGCGCGCGGCTTCCAGACTGATGACGTCGGCGTCGAGGTCGTCGATGGCCTGGACGATGTCGCCGAACTCGGCGTAGCACATGTGCGTGTGGATCTGGGTCTCGTCGCGTACGCCGCTGGTGCTGAGGCGGAAGGATTCCGTGGCCCAGTCCAGGTAGGCGGGGTGGTCGGCCGCTCGCAACGGCAGCGTCTCGCGCAGGGCGGGCTCGTCGACCTGGATGACCGAAGTGCCCGCCGCCTCCAGGTCGTTGACCTCGTCGCGCAGGGCGAGGGCGACCTGGCGGGCGGTGTCGCCGAGGGGCTGGTCGTCGCGGACGAAGGACCAGGCGAGCATGGTGACAGGACCGGTGAGCATGCCCTTGACCGGCTTCGACGTCAGGGACTGGGCGTACGAGGTCCAGCGCACCGTCATCGGCTCGGGCCGGGAGATGTCCCCGGCGAGGACCGGCGGTCGCACATAACGGGTGCCGTACGACTGGACCCAGCCGTGCTGCGTGGCCAGGTAGCCCGTCAGCTGTTCGGCGAAGTACTGGACCATGTCGTTGCGTTCGGGCTCGCCGTGCACCAGGACGTCGATGCCGGTCTTCTCCTGGAAGGAGATGACCTCCTGGATTTCAGTCTTGATGCGCTCCTCGTAACCCGCGGTGTCGATGCGTCCGTTGCGCAGGTCGGCGCGGGCGGTACGCAGTTCGGTGGTCTGCGGGAAGGAACCGATGGTCGTGGTCGGCAGGAGCGGCAGACCGAGGTGGGCGCGCTGGGCTTCGGCCCGCGCGGTGTAGGGCTTGGAGCGTCGGCCGTCCGTGTCGGTGACGGCGGCGGCCCGGGCTCGTACGGCCTCGTCGTGAGTGATGGGCGAGGCGGCCCGGGAGGCCAGGTCGGCGCGGTTGGCGGCGAGTTCGGCGGTGATGATGCCGGTGCCGCCCGCGAGTCCCTTGGCGAGGGTGACGAGCTCGGCGGTCTTCTGTTTGGCGAAGGCCAGCCAGCGCAGGATCTGCGGCTCGATGTCCCGCTCGGCCGACGCGTCCAGGGGTACGTGAAGGAGCGAGCAGGAGGCCGCCACGTCCACCCGGTCGGCGAGACCGAGCAGCGTGCCCAGGGTCGCGAGCGACTTCTCCAGGTCGTTGATCCAGATGTTGCGGCCGTTGACGACGCCCGCGACCAGGCGCTTGCCGGGCAGCCCGCCCACGGCGGCCAGCGCGTCCAGGTTGGCGGCCGCCGCCTCGGTGAAGTCCAGAGCCAGGCCCTCGACCGGCGCCTTGGCCAGGATCGGCAGGGCTTCGCCGAGCCGGTCGAAGTAGGAGGCGACGAGGAGCTTCGACCGGTCGGTGAGGGCCCCGAGGTCGCGATAGGCGCGCCCGGCGGCGTTCAGCTCGGCGGGGGTGCGGTCCTGGACCAGCGCGGGCTCGTCCAGCTGAACCCACTCGGCCCCGGCCGCGCGCAGGTCCGAGAGGACCTCGGCGTACACGGGAAGAAGCCGGTCGAGGAGTGTGAGCGGGTCGAAGTCCGCGGCCACGCCCGGGGCGGGCTTGGCGAGCAGGAGGTACGTGACGGGTCCCACGAGCACGGGCCGGGCGGTCAGACCCAGCGCGATGGCCTCACGGAGCTCCGCGACCTGCTTGGTCGAGTCGGCCGTGAACACCGTGTCCGGGCCCAGTTCCGGGACCAGGTAGTGGTAGTTGGTGTCGAACCACTTGGTCATCTCCAAGGGCGCCACGTCCTGGTTGCCCCGGGCCATCGCGAAGAAGCCGTCGAGTGCGTCGGCTTCGACGGCCGCCCTGTGCCGGGCAGGGATCGCGCCGACCATGACGGTCGTGTCGAGGACGTGGTCGTAGTACGAGAAGTCACCGGTGGGCACTTCGTGGATGCCGGCCTCGGCGAGCTGCTGCCAGTTGGTACGGCGCAGATCGCGGGCGGTCTCCTTCAGGGCGTCCGCGGTGACGCGGCCCTTCCAGTAGCCCTCGATGGCCTTCTTCAGTTCACGGTTCTGGCCCTGACGGGGGTAGCCGTACACGGTGGCGCGTGCTGCCGCGGCTGCGGACTCGGTGGTCACGGAGATCTCCTTCACGAGATGAATCCCTGAGGTCCCGATGACGGACCAGGGCGCGAAGGGGTGACAAACCGAACGGAACAGCCGCACCCGGATGGGTACGTGTCCGTTGCAGATGGTCGCCGACCCGCCCTCGAGGTCACCGGGATTCCGCGCACGAACGGTCGCGCGCGGGCAACGGGCAGGTCTTCGGACTCGCGAGCACGTCCTCCGTGTGGAGGACACCTACTGGCCGTCGCTTCCCAGACCCGGCCGGGCCCAGTGCATGTGACGGCGGTCGTTCCCGCTCACCGCTGCGGGGCAGTCCCGGATTCCCACCGGGTTCCCTCTTACGACGCGTCCCGCCTGGCGGACGGGGCGAACCAGCTGCCCGGCCAGACTAGACGCAGTCGCTCGTCAGCGGATCAGCGGGTCACATGGCGGACGGTGAGATGCAGCATGGTTTCGCGGTCCTTGCCTCTTGGTACGCGCCCTCTTCCTGGCGCCTCAGCGATTCGGATCTGGACGCGACGGTGTCCAGGCCGATCAGGTCGGCCAGCTTGAGCGGACGCATAGGGTGGGCGCAGCCGAGCTCCATGCCGGCGTCCACGTCGGTGGCCGTGGCGAAGCCGGACTCGGCCATCCTGATCGCCGAGAGGAGGTGCGGGATGAGCAGCGCGTTGACGACGAACCCGGCCCGGTCCTGTGAACGGACCACGCTCTCGCCCAGGACGTGGGTGCCGAAGTCCCGTGCCGTCTCGGCCACTTGGGGGGCCGTGTGCAGTGAAGTCACGATCTCGACCAGGGGCGGCACAGGTACCGGGTTGAAGAAGCGCAGGCCGAGCACCTGGTCGGCCCGCTGGGTGACCATGCCGAGGCGCATCACCGGGATCGAGGAGGTATTGGTGGCCAGGATCGCCTCCGGATCTTCGACGATCTTGTCCAGGGCGGCGAAGACCTCCGTCTTGGCCTCGGTGTTCTCCACGACGGCCTCGATGACGAGCTGCCGGTCGGCCAGGTCGTCGAGCGTGCCGGTGAAGGTCAGGCGCGCGAGCGTGTGCTCGGCGCCAAGGCGGTCGAGTTTGCCACGTTCCACTGCCCGTTCGAGGGAGGCCGCGATGCGCTCGCGGGCCGCGCGGGCGGCGAGCGCGTCCGCCTCGCACAAAGACGTCGCGGCACGCGGGCGCGAGCGCCGGGTGGGCGCCCCAGGAGCCGTCGAAGCCGTCCTCGGCCTCACGTTCCTTGTCGAGCCGGACCTTGGCGAAGGCGGCCTCGTTGACTTCCGGGGCCTTGTCCGGGACCTGGGCCGCCATACCCGCGATGGCATGCGCGCCGCGCTTGTGGCAGGTGCGGACCAGGAGTGCGGTGTAGGCGCGCATGAAGGGGGCGGGCATGGTGACCTTGGCCCGGTCGGGCAGGACGAAGACGTCGTTCCACAGCCGCGCCTCGTCCTGGTTCTCCAGCTTGGGCAGGTAGAAGTACGGGCCGTACCCCGCGTCGATCTGCCCGGACGAGCCGAGCAACGCGTAGACGGTCATCGCGGGCAGGGCCGCCCACAGACCGGTGATCGGAGGCAGACCGGCCAGCACGGCGTAAGCCATCACCTGGGGGATCAGATACGCGGCCACGGTGAGGCCGGCGAGCAGATCACCTCGCAGATCCGCACGCCGGTAGTGGGCCAGAACCGTCAGTCCCGGCGCCACTCGGCCCAGAAAGGCAGCGCCTCGTCGGCGCGGCTCGGCCATGGGCGCCGCCGCCTTCCCTGTGCGAGAGCTGCTTCGCTGTTCAGCGTGTGCCCGGCCGTGGTGACGACGCATGGACCTGTCGGTCCCGCAGTGGGGTACACCCGGCCCCGTCGAACACGCCGGAACGGGGCGACCATGGAAGCAGAAGTACGCAGGCACACGAAGGACGCTGTCTGGAGGCACCCGCCGTGGACCTCTCCGCGATCGCCCCGGACGCCCTGCGCCAGGACACCGGCGCACCGCCCGAACACGCCAGGCCGGCCCTCCTGACCTTCCTCGGCGGAGTGGGAACGGTCACCGGCAGCAAGTTCCTGGTCGAGAGCGACCACGCACGGATCATGGTCGACTGCGGTCTGTTCCAGGAGCCCGCGGAGCTGCGGCGCCGCAACTGGCGTCGTCCCTCCTACGAGGCGTCGTCGATTCGGTCGGTGGTGCTGACGCACGCGCACCTCGACCATTGCGGATATCTCCCCCGTCTTGTCCGCAACGGCTTCCGCGGGCAGATCGTGACCAGCGCGTACACCGCGAGGCTCGCCGAGATCGTGCTCCGCGACTCCGCCCAGCTGCAGATGGAGACGGCCGACCATGCCAACCGCCACAGCTGGTCGCGACACGACCCGGCCCGGCCGCTCCACACCGACGAGGACGTCGACCGCACGCTCGCGCTCTTCGACCCTGTACGGACCGGCGCTGTCACCGAGATCGCCGAGGACACCTGGCTCCGGCTGTACCGCGCCGGGCACATCCTCGGTTCCAGCTGGGCCCATCTGACGCTGGAGGACGGGCACACACTCGCTGTCAGCGGGGACCTGGGACGTCCGGGGCACCCGTTGCTGCGCCCTCCGGAGCCGTTCTCCGGCGCCGACGCTCTGCTGATGGAGTCGACCTACGGCAACCGGGAGCACGAAGACTCCGCCGAGCCCGAGGTCCTCGCCGACGTCATCGGACGGACCCTGGCCCGCAAGGGAACCGTGGTCATCCCGGCGTCGCGGCGGACCGCACC